>CAJFUJ010000010.1 GCA_904420185.1 uncultured Butyricicoccus sp.
TCCTCGATGATGTGGGTGGACAGCAGCACCAGCCGGTCCTCGGCCGCGCGGGAAAACAGGTTGCGGAAATGCAGCCGCTCCTCCGGGTCCAGCCCGACCGTGGGCTCGTCAAAGAGCAGGAAGGGCGGCTCCCCCAGCAGCGCCTGGGCGATGCCCACCCGCTGGCGCTGCCCGCCGGACAGGGCGCCCATCCTGGATTTTGCCTTGTCGGCCAGGTTGACCGCCTGGATGGTCTGACGGATGGCAGCTTTGGGGTTGGGCACCCCTTTGAGCGCGGCCATGTAGTTGAGGAACTGTTCGACGGTCAGCTCGTCAAACAGGCCGAACGCCTGGGGCAGGTAGCCCAGGCGCGCCTTCAGATAGCCCTCTGCCTTGGCGAGCGGTTTGCCGTCCACCCAAATTGCGCCGTCCGTAGGGATCAGGGCGGCAACCAGCAGTTTCATCAGGGTGGACTTTCCCGCGCCATTGGGGCCGAGCAGGCCGACCAGGCTGGGGGACTTTAGATCCAAGTTGAGGTTTTGCAGGGCGATTTTGCCGTTCGGATAGGTCATCTGGACCTGTTGCAGATGGATTTCCATGGTATCTGCTTCCTTTCTCGTGGGAATGTGCATCCCAGCCGGGCGCAAAGCGCGGCCCGGCCGGTCGCATCCCCATGGTACCCTGCCAAGATGGAATTGGGGCGGAGCTGGGGTATGGTTTGGGTGGAGCGGGCAGCGTGTCCTCCCCCTTTAGGGCAAAAACGCCGTGAACCGCACGCCGTTTTCGGTGTTCGCCATGCTGTACCGGATGGCGTGGTGGTCCAAGATGGTCTTGGTGATGTACAGCCCCAGGCCGCTGCCGCCGCTGTTGCGGCTGCGGGACTTGTCCACCCGGTAAAACGGGGTAAAAATGCGCTGCAAATCGGCCGGGGCCAGGTGGACGCCGGTGTTCTCCACCGAGAACATCCCGTCTTTGCAGACAACCGTGACCGCCGCGCCCGCCGGCGAATAGGCCACCGCGTTGCCGACCAGGTTGGTGCACACTTTTTCCATGAGCCGCCGGTCGCCCAGGAAGGGGGCGGCGGGCCGGATGTCCAGGTGCAGCGCCAGCTGTTTGTCCGCCATTTGGCCCTGAAACTGCTGGCAGGCCTTGCGCAGCAGCTGGCCGAGATCCAGTTCGGTGCGCTCCAGGCGAAACCCGCTGCCGCCCATCCGGGCTGCGGACAGGATCTCCTTGACCAGCGATTCCATCTCATTGGCGGTTTGCAGGCAGCGGCGCAGATAGGCGTCCCGGTCCTTGTAGGCGCCCACCTGGTAGATCATGCCCTCCAGCTGGCCCTTGAGGATGGCCAGCGGGGTTTTGAGTTCGTGGGACACGGCGGTGAAAAATTCCACCCGCTGTGTTTCCTGCTCCCGCTCGCGCTCGATCTCTTTTGTGAGCTGCCGGTTGGCCGCGGTCAGATCGTCCATCGCGTGGCGCAACCGGGCCGACATTTCATTCAAGCTGGCGGCCAGCACGCCGATTTCATCCCGCCGGTTGACCTCGCATTTCCAGGTCATGTCCAGGGCGGTCATCCGCCGGGCCGCGTCGCTGATGGTGACCAGCGGCTGGGCATAGTACCGCGCGCACAGCGCCGCCCCCACCACCGACACCGCCAAGATGATGCCCGCGACCAGCGGCAGCAACCGGAGCAAGATACCGTACGACTGCGACACGGCCACGAGCGCGGCTTGCGCGAACAGCTGATAGGTCTGACCGTCCTCCTGGAAGGTGGACACGCAGCTCAGCACTGGCGCTGCCTCGGCATCCTGCCCGGTCTCCGCCGCGCTGACCGATTGCACCGAAAAGACCTCGCGCCCGGCCCCGTCGGCAATCCAAACTGCGGCGTTGTTTTGCAGGGTAAACGCCAACAGCGCTTGGGTCTGCGCCTGCCAGCCGGTTTGCTCAATGTCCTCGGCCAGCGTATAGAAATCGTCCGTGACCTGGCTTTCCAGCGCGGCGTGGTAGTTCTTCGGCAAAAAGACCAGCACCACCCCGTAAATCAGGACACAGCTGGCCATTAGTAGCACCAGCAACCCTAGAAAGGTTTTCCAACGGATGCTCTCACCGATCTTCTTTTTCAATTTTATATCCCACCCCTCTGATGGTCTCGATATAGGACGCGCCCAATTTTTTGCGGATATTCTTGATGTGGGTGTTGACGATCTTGGGATCGCCCACATAATCCAGGCCCCAAATCCGATCCAAAAGGTTGTCGCGGGTAAAGACCCGGCCTTGGTGCGCGAGCAGCAGCTGCAAAATTTCAAACTCCCGGGTTGTGAGCGGCACGGTCTGCCCATCTACCTGGACCGAAAAGCGGCCGGCGTCCAAAACCAGCCCCTTGTAGCGGATGACCTCTTCCGGCTCGGGCGCGGTGCGGCGCAGCACCGCCTGGATGCGCTTGATCACCACAGGCATGGAAAAGGGCTTGGTGATATAGTCATCAGCCAAGGCGTCAAACCCCTTTACTTGGTTGTCCTCATCGTCCAGTGCGGTGAGCATGACAATGGGGACCGTGCTTTCCCGCCGCAGCAGTTTGCAGACGGAAAAACCGTCCAGCCCCGGCAGCATCAGGTCCAATAGGACCAAATCAGGCGCAGTCTCACGGAACCGGCTGACCCCTTCCGGGCCGTCCCCGGCCGCAAACACCGTATACCCGGCGTCCTCCAAAAAGGCGCGCAGCACATCGCGGATGGATGCTTCGTCTTCGATCACCAAAATCTTTTTCGGCATGGTGCCACCTCCCAAGCGCCAGTGTACCACAGGAAAATGGAGTTTCGGTGGAGCGCGCCCCCGCTGTGGCAAATAAAAAGGGCAAACCCGCAGCAAAACCGCGAATTTGCCCTGCATATTGCTCTGTCTGATTGCAAAAAAGTTGTAGAATCGGCCCTTTCAAACTACATTTTGTGGTGTGTTCTTTCGTCCACCACTATATATTGTGGATTTTAGTCCAATGGCTTCATGGTCGGAAACAACAGCACATCACGAATCGACGCCGAGTCGGTCAGGAACATGACCAGCCGGTCGATGCCCATACCCATGCCGCCGGTGGGCGGCATGCCGTATTCGAGCGCGGTGAGGAAGTCCTCGTCCATCATATTGGCCTCGTCGTCGCCGGCGGCCCGCAGTTGGGCCTGTCGCTCAAAACGGCCGCGCTGGTCGATGGGGTCGTTGAGCTCGGAGAAGGCGTTGCACAGCTCACGGCCGTAGACAAAGCACTCGAACCGCTCGGTCAGGCGCGGGTCGGAGGGCTTGCGCTTGGCCAGCGGCGAGATCTCGACCGGGTAATCGGTGATAAAGGTGGGCTGGATCAGGTTTTCCTCCACATAGGCGTCATAGCACAGGGCCAGCAAGTCACCCCAGCTGTCCTTGCCCTTTTCCGGGGTCAGGCCCTTGGCCTGGACGGCCGCAAGCGCTTCCTCCCCGTTCATATTCATGAAATCAAGGCCCGCGTATTCCTTGACCGCGTCGGCCATGGTCAGGCGGCGCCAGCCCTTGGAAAAGTCCAACTCGGTACCCTGATAGGTCACCTTGGTGGTACCCAGTACCTTTTCGCACACATGGACCACCATATCCTCGGTGATGTCCATCATACCGTGGTAATCGGTGTAGGCCTGGTAGAGCTCAATGGTGGTGAACTCGGGGTTGTGGCGGGTGTCCATGCCCTCGTTGCGGAAGATGCGGCCAATCTCATACACCTGCTCCAAGCCGCCGACAATCAGGCGCTTGAGGTGCAGCTCGGTGGCGATGCGCATATACATATCGATGTCGAGCGCATTGTGGTGGGTGATGAACGGCCGCGCAGCCGCACCGCCCGGGATGGTGTTCAGGCAGGGGGTTTCGACCTCCATAAACCCGCGCGAATCCATGAAATTCCGGATTTCCCGCACAATCTTGGAGCGCTTTTCAAAGGTATCGCGCACGTCAGGGCTCACGATCAGGTCAACATACCGCTGCCGGTAGCGCATATCGGTATCCTTGAGCCCGTGCCACTTTTCGGGCAGGGGGATCAGGTTCTTGGACAGCAGCGTCATCTCGGACACCATCACCGAAATCTCGCCCTTCTGGGTGCGGAACACCGTGCCTTCCACGCCCAAAAGGTCGCCAATGTCCAGCTTCTTAAACGCCTTATAGGCATCTTCGCCCAGCACATCCCGCTTACAATACAGCTGCAAACGGCCGAAGCGGTCGGATAGGTCCGCAAACGAGGCCTTGCCCATGATGCGTTTGCTCATCATACGGCCGGCCAGGCGGACGGTCTGCCCTTCCAGCTGGTCAAAATGCTCTTTGATGAACGTTGTAAAGTGGGTGCGGTCAAAGCGCACCTGGGTAAAGGGGTCCTTGCCTGTCTCCTGTAACTGCGCCAGCTTTTCCCGCCGGATGCGCAGCAGTTCGTTTAATTCGGCCTGGGTAGGCTCTGCGGCCATTTGCTCGTTTGCCATGCTGTTCAACCTTTCTATCTTACTTCTTCATATCGACAATCCGATACTGGATCGTACCCGCCGGCGCTTCCACCTCGACCACGTCGCCGACCTTGCGGCCCAGCATTGCTTTGCCAAACGGTGATTCGTCGGAAATTTTCCCTTCCATGGGGTCGGCCTCTTGCGAGCCGACAAAGTGGTACTCCTCCCGGTCGCCGAACTCGACGTCCTCTACAACAAAATAGCACCCCGGCGAGACCTCGTCAGCGGCATAGGTGTCGCCTGTGACGACCACCGCGTGTTTGATGATCTCCTCGAGCTCTGCAATGCGGGAATACAGCTTGCCCTGCTCATTTTTTGCCTCGTCGTACTCGGCGTTCTCGGACAGGTCGCCGAAGGATCGGGCTTCTTTGAGCTGTTCGGCCACCTCATCGGCGCGGGTGGTTTTGAGGTATTCCAGCTCTTCCTTATAATTATCTAGGCTCTCCTGGGACAGTTTAATTTCTTTTGCCATACTTTTTCTCCTCGCGGTTGGGTGAATTTGAAACCCATTTTCAGGTTTCTCCTGCATGATACATTCTTTAATTATAGGAACTAAGCCGCCCAATGTCAAGCGGCGTTTTATGCGGCGTAGGCAATGCCGGGTTCAACCGTTCAAGGCTTGGAGCGCCGTTTGCAGCTGGGTGTCATCGGCTTCCGCTGCAAAATACAGGTCAAAATCCTCGGCTGCCTGCACCGGGAAGTCGGGCGTGACGCCGGTGCCGATGAGGCTGTCGCCGCTCGGCGTAAAATAGGCCTGGTCGGACAGGTGCAGGGCCGAGCCGTCGCTGAGCACATAATTTTGCTGGGAATAGCCCTTGCCGCCGGTCTGCTCGCCCACGACCACCGCCTTATCATATTCCTGCAAAGCGGCTGCGAAAAATTCGGCCGCACTGACCGAATCGGCGTTGACCAACACGGCCATTGGCACATCGATCTCGTCTGCATCCGAGCGGTAGACGGTTTCGTCGCCCGCCTTGGTGCGCAGGGTCATGATATCGCCTTCGGGCAGCAGCTTGTCCAGTGCCTCGCACACGCTGTCCACCGAGCCGCCCGGGTTGTTGCGCACGTCAAAGACCAGCTGTGTGGCGCCCTGTTCGAGCAATGCATCCACCGCTGTGGCGATCTGCTCTTCCGAGCCACGCCGGAAGTTGTAGATGCGCACCATGCCGGTCTGCCCATCCTCCAGCATCCAGCCGTGCGCCATGACCTGCTCGGTGGTCTTTCGTTCCATTTGGACGGTTTCCACCTGACCGGTTTGCGCCCGGTAGATGGTGACGTCCACCGTGGTCCCTTCCTCGCCTGAGATGGCGTTCAGCGTCTCCTCATAGCCGTCGGTCTCCAGCGTCTTGCCGCCGGCGCCCAAAATCCGGTCGCCCTTAGCAAGCCCCAAATCCTCACCATCTGACCCCGGGAATACCTCCACAATGCGCAGCTCGTTGGTGTCCGCTGTATAAGAAGTGAACAGGCCGATACCAAAGGATTGGCCGGAAAAGCTCAGCGTATACGCCTCATAGCTCTCCTTGGACATATAGCTGCTCCATTGGTCACCGATACCGGCCACATACCCGGCCGCCGCCATATCCACGGCGTCCTGCTCGTCATATTCTCCGACATAATAGGCGTCGATGGTCTGGCGGATCTCACCCAGCTTGCCGTAGATTTCCGCGTCCGCTTGATAACCGGGCAACAGTGCCTCCAGCCTATAAGACATCGCAATATAGGAAAGCGCGAACGCCGTCACTGCGGTCAGCCCGCACAGGGCCACCGCATGGCTCACCGAAATTTTGCGTACCATTTTGTTCCTCCTATCAAGGGAAAACAAGCAAAGCTGCCCGCGCAGGACGGGCAGCTTTACCGCTACGATGGGGTTTATCAATAGTAATTGAGCGGGTTGGTGGTGGACCCGTTGACGTATACCTCAAAATGCAGATGGTTGCCCGTGGACACACCGGTGGAGCCAACCTTGCCAATCTGCTGGCCAGCCGACACGGTCTCACCCTCCGACACCAGACGGGTGCTCATGTGGGCATACGCGGTCATCAAACCGCCGCCATGGCTGACCACGATGTAGTTGCCATAGGACGAGGAGTAGTAGCTCTGCACCACAGTGCCAGAAGCCGCGGCCAGCACCGGGCTGCCACCCGGGGCCGAGATATCCAAGCCCTTGTGGAACTTGCGGGTGCCGTAAACCGGGTGGATACGCCAGCCATAGCTGCTGGTGTTGGCCACGCCCGACGGCGCAGGCCATACCGACAGGCCGCCGCTGCCCGTATAGGACACCGAACCCGACGAGCCCGAATCCGAAGAACCGGAATTGTTCGAACTGCTCTGCTGTGCAGCTGCGGCCGCAGCCTCGGCTGCCTTGCGAGCCTCCTCAGCCTCCTGGCGGGAAATCTCCTCGATTTCGGCGTTGATGGCTTCCTGCTGGGCGGTCAAATCTTCATACTCCTGTTTGCTCTGGTCGTAGTTGCTCGCAAGCTGATCGGATAGGGTCTGCACTTCGGCGCGCTGGCTGTCCAGATCGTCATACTTGCTCTCCAGCGAGGACATATACTCCTCCTGGTCGGCCTTGTCCTGCTCATACTCGGCCTTAGCGGTTTCGAGCTCGAGCTTGGCTGCCTTATAGTCCTCGACAATCTGCTTGTCGCTCTCCATGATCTCGCTGACCGTCTCCATGCGCGAGAGCATCTCACCAAAGCTGCGCGAACCCAAAATAACGTCCAGGTAGCCGATCTCGTTGCCGTTTTCGTACATCACGCGCATACGGGTTTCAAACAGCTCGGTCTTTTCGTCCAGCTCCTTTTGCGCAACCTCGATCTCCTGTTCCTTGGTTGCGATTTCGGTGGTCAAACGGTCAATGACCTCCTCGGTCGCGTTGATATCCTCTTGGGTCAGGTTGAGCTGATCCTGCAAGGCTTGCAGCTTTTGGGTGTTGCTGCCCATCTGGCTTTCCAGATCATCGAGCACGGCCTGGATTTCCTGCTTTTGCGCATCGATCGAAGAAATCTGGCTTTTCAGCTCGGAAACCGAGGCCGCTTGCGCGGTGCCGATGGCCGAAATCGCGCTGCCTGCGGCAAGTGTGACCACCAGAATGATGGCAACCACCGCCGCAATCGTCCGAATCGCTTTTTTGCTTAGCATACAAACTTCCTTTCTGATGTCCACGGGATTATACGTCTAGGAACCGGCGCATGGACAGAATTGCACCGCCCACGCCGATAATGACCCCCGAGCCCAGGAAGATCGCAACCAGGATCCACCCAAACTCGTGAAACTCCGCCATAGTGAACGCCGGGATTGCGCCGGTCACTGTGGTGAGTAATTTTTCGTAAATACCCCACTGCGCCAATGCGGCCAAGCCGCCGGCCACTAGGCCGAGCAGCATCCCTTCCACCACGAAGGGCCAACGGATAAACCAGTTGGTTGCACCGACCATCTTTTCGATGGCGATTTCCCTGCGGCGGGCCAGCATGGCCAGCTTGACGGTGTTGGAAATGATAAAGATTGAAATCGTACCCAGCGCCGCGATCAAGGTGATCGATACAATGCGGAACACCTGCTGCGCGCGCACCAGCATGTCCAGTGTATCCTCGTTGATGACCACGTTGGCCACGCCTGTGATCTGCCCGAGCGCCTGGCCGGTCTGGTTTGCCAGCGAGATGTCGTCGAGGGTAATGCGGTAGCCGTCTCGC
This sequence comes from uncultured Butyricicoccus sp., assembly GCA_904420185.1. Lineage (GTDB taxonomy): Bacteria > Bacillota > Clostridia > Oscillospirales > Butyricicoccaceae > Butyricicoccus_B. The sequence continues at coordinate 8,174 of CAJFUJ010000010.1, forward strand.
ATGAAGTTGTTGTTCGAGTTGTAGCCATCCAGAATCGCGTCGTCCTCGCCGAGCTGGTCGCGCAGGTCCTCCAGCGATTCCTCCTTGGATTGGAATTCAACCGTGCGCACGTTGTCCACCGCGAGCAAGTCCTGCTCCATGGCGCGCGCCTCGCTTGAGGTAAACGACTCATCTATGTATAGCATAATCTCGCTGTCGTCTTGCAGATTTTTGATATTCAGGTCGATATTGTAGCTAATCAAGGTCATGCTGCCCGTAATCAGCAAACAGGCAAGGATGATGCTCACCGCTGCAAAGCTCATAAACCCGTTCAAGAAAATATTGTGGATGCCTTCCGACCAGAAATAGGCCAAGCCGGTTTTGCTGTTGCGGCGTTTCGATTTTTTCATCTTTTTGCTCATGGTTGGTTATCCTCATCCGCTTGATTTTCCTGTTCTCCGGCCGGAGGAGGCGCCGCAGGGGAAGCCATGCCCAGGCGCTCCTGGAATCGGTTCACCAACTCGTCGAGCGAAACCATATCGAGATTCTCCCCAGGCCCGGTCTGCCGCGCCGGTTCATCCGCCATCTCTTGGGAGGCTGCGCTGTTCACCAGCGTGTCAAACGCCGCAAGGCCATCCGCCTGGGGCGCTGGTTCCGGGGACGCAACCGGTCCTGCGAGGTTGCCCTGCTCTGCGGCGGGAACTTCCTGTTCAGGGGCCGCCTGCCCCGCGGGGGCCGCCTGCCCTGCATGGGCTGCCTGCCCGGAGTCTGTTTGTTCTGGATTGACTGTTTGGTCACTGTGCACCAGCGGCTCGGCAGGAATCAATTCCTCCTCTACATTTTCCTCCGGCAATTCGCCATTTGCCGGAGGTGTCCACGCCGGCTGGGCTTGCCCGTCCGGCGTACCGACCAGCGGCGGTGCGTCGCCTGCCTGGGGCGGGGCCTCGCTCCTACGCATGGAAAAACGATCGAACAGCATGGCCAGCGGCGCGTTAAAAAATCCGCCTTCCTGTGGGCTTTCGGTCTGCCCCACCGGCCCTTGCTCTTCCTCATAGTATCCATTCTCCCCGTACATGCCTTCTTCGTAGAATTCGTCGTCGGCATAGTACCGGCCGGTCGCGTCGCTGACGATTTCGCCGCCGTCGATCATGATGACGCGCTTTTCGAACTCATCGACCAGTTCTTTCTCGTGGGTGACGATCAGGATGGTAGTCCCCAGCTCGTTGATTTTTTCAAATAAGGTCATCAGCTCATAGGAGCGGACCGGGTCCAAGTTACCGGTGGGCTCGTCAGCGATGATCAAGCGGGGATTGTTGACCAAGGCGCGTGCAATGGCTACGCGCTGCTGCTCGCCGCCTGAAAGCTCCAACGGACGGGTATCTGCTTTTTCGCTCAGACCCACAAGGTCGAGCACATACGGCACCCGTTTTTTGATGGCACGGTTTTTGGCGCCCACAGCCCGCATGGCGAAGGCCACGTTTTCGTAGACCGTCTTTTTTTCAATCAGCCGGAAATCCTGGAATACAACGCCCAGCGTGCGGCGCAAATAGGGGATTTCCCGCTTTTTGATGGTGCTCATATTATAGTTGTTCACGACGATGCGCCCTGCGGTCGGCCGCACCTCGCCGGTCAGCAGCTTGATGAGGGTGGATTTCCCCGAACCGGATGGTCCTACTAGAAAAACAAACTCCCCCTCGTCAATGCGCAGCGTCGCCCGCTTGACAGCGCGCACGCCATTGTCATACTGCATGCTGACGTCGCTCATCCTTATCACGACTTCGTGAAACCTCCTTGCATTGCCGGGCGGAGCTGCCTTGGAAAGCTGCCCTTGCGTCCCGCACATAAATCTAGGAAAATTGGGAAACTGTGCAAAAATAGAGACGTGGCACAATCGCCGCTTTTGGGCCATTATACCACATCTCTTTCACAATTTCCAGACCATTTCCCACAACTAAAAAAATTTAATCGTTTTCAGCCCAAAAAATAGTTCGTTTTTCCCCTTAAAATAGTCATTTTAGCACAAATGTTTCCATTCTGTCACCGATCTGACCTTCCCCTTATCAGACGCGGCCCTCTTCCCGGCTTTCCAAATATTTTCGTACCATCAGCGCGACTTTGAACACAATCGCATGGTCAAACTCACGCAGATCCAGGCCGGTCAGCTTTTTGATCTTCTCCAAGCGATAGACCAGCGTGTTGCGGTGGACGAACAGCTTGCGGGATGTTTCCGAAACATTCAGGTTGTTTTCAAAGAATTTCTGAATGGTATACAATGTCTCCTGATCCAGCGAATCGATGGACCCCTTTTTGAACACCTCGTTTAAGAACATTTCGCAAAGGGTGGTTGGCAGCTGATAGATCAGGCGGCCGATGCCCAGGTTTTCATAGCTGACAATGGCCTTTTCGTTGTCGAAAACGCTGCCGACCTCGATGGAAACCTGTGCTTCCTTAAACGATTTGGCAATATCTTTGAGCTGGGTAGAGATCGAGCCGATTCCGATGATGCACTTGATGAGCAGCTCGGAATTGAGGGCATCCTCCATGGTCTGGGCGCATTTGATCAGCTCCTTGACGTCGCAGCCCGCCTTGACCTCCTTGACCACCACAATATCGGTCTCACTGATATGCAGCACAAAGTCCTTTTGCTTGTCCGGGAACAGCGCGCCGATCACATCGATCGCGGCCACATCCACCCGTTCGACCTGGTGGATCAAAAAGACCACACGCGGCACATCGCTGCCAAAGTGCAACTCGCGCGACTTGATGTAAATGTCGCCGGGCAGGATGTTGTCCAGGATAATATTCTTCACGAAGGTCGCCTTATCGTGTTTTTCGTCGTAAAGGGTCTTTATGTTATTGATCGCTACCGCCGCCAGCGAACAGACCGACCGCGCCAATTCATCCTCCCCCTGCACAAACACAGCGTATTCAAATCGTGTAGAGCGGTCGGCTACCGAACGGTAGGTATACCCGCCAAAGCGGATCATATCGCCCGCATAGCCCAGTTCTGTCACCGCATCCTCCCGCATCTCCCCGATGCGCGGCAGATCGGTACAAGCGATTACCGCACCGGTTGCGTCTACTATTCCGATTGTACGATCCACCGTGTCTTTCATCTGGAGAACAATCGACTGGAACAATCTGGAGGCCATTTCCGTCACCTTTCCTTTCAAGTCTTCTTCAAATTCAAAAGCGATCTTTCCATTCCCCATCGCACGCGGCGCTGGGGCGACCCTTCGCGTGATTTGTGCAATTGTGTGCAAAAAATGTAAACCATTTGGTTGTACTCTATGCTATTTATTGAATTATACCATAGAATTCCGCCGATTTGTACAAAAAAAATAATTTTTTTTGTGAATTTTTTCGTAAGCGCTCATCCCACGGCCGTTTGGCCCGCGCCCGATGCACGCCGCAGCTCCTCGACTTCCTCCTCGGTCAGTGCGCGGAAAGCGCCCGGCGTCAGCGCCGGGTCCAGCGGCAGCGGTCCGATCGATATCCGCTTTAAGCGTTCGACATGCCCGCCCACGGCGGCGACCATGCGCTTGACCTGGTGGTGTTTTCCCTCGCGCAGCGTCACTTGGATCTCGGTCAAGCCCTCGCCGGACGGACCTACAATTTGCAGCGCTGCCGGTTTGCAAACCGTCCCATCGGCCAGCGGCAACCCGTCCCGGAACCGCGCTGGTGCATTCAGGTCCAGCCGCCCAGATACCATCGCGCGGTACACCTTTTCCACATGGCGGCTGGGTGACATCAGCGCATGGCAAAAGCCGCCGTCGTCGGTCACAAGCAGCAGCCCTTCGGTGTCTTTGTCCAACCGGCCGATGAGGATGAGCCCACGCCGCTCCTGCTCCGGGAAGAGCGAGAGCACGGTTGGGTGCAGATTGTCCACCCGGGCGCACACCAATCCTGCCGGCTTGTTGAGCATGAAGTAGCGCCCCATGCGCCAGGGCAGCGCTTTACCGCCAAAAGCCAGCTTGTCCACCAGCGGCGTAACATGGAAGGAGGGCTCGCGCACAATTTGTCCGTTGACTGCAGCTTTCCCAGCGCGGATGTGCGCTCCCACCTCCTTGCGGCTGCCGCAGCCCAGCTTGGACAGCACTTTGTCCAAGCGCTCTTTTGCCATCTGTGATCCCTCCGTCTATCCTAGATAAATATAGAGTATCACTTTTTCACAACTTGCACAATAGCCCTGGCAAAAAAAACGAAAAATTTGCAGATAACCTCGCTCGGATTCGTCACTTTGGCAACAAACAATTTCTGTAAAACAACTGCTGCACAACAAAAACCCCGGCACCCTGTCCGCGTCTCATGGACGCTCGCAGGATACCGGGATTGGTTTGCAGAGGTTTCCCTCTACGATGGGTCATCTTTTTCTTTCGCACGATCCTTTTTCCGCCTGCGGACCGCCTCGGTCAGCAGGTATTCGATCTGCCCGTTGACCGAGCGGAACTCATCCTCAGCCCAACGGGCCAGTTCCTCGTACAAAGAGGCCGAAAGCCGCAATGGGATCTGTTTTTTGGATTTATCCGCCACGCAGTTCGCCTCCCTTTCGTTCTCTTTCTCCTATTTTAATAGATCGAGCCCGAATTGACAACCGGCTGCGCATCCTTTCCGGCGCACAGCACCACCATCAAATTGGACACCATCTGGGCCTTGCGCTCGTCATCCAGGTCAACGACCTGCTTGCGGCTGAGCTCGCCCAGCGCCATTTCGACCATGCCCACCGCGCCTTCGACGATCATCTTGCGCGCATCAACCACGGCGCTGGCCTGCTGCCGCTGGAGCATGGCTGCCGCAATTTCGGGCGCATAGGCCAATGTGGTAATCCGGGCTTCCTCGATCTCCAGGCCGGCGCAGGCCACCCGCTTTTGGATTTCCTTGGCCAGCACGGCGGCGATCTCCTGCGACGAGCCGCGCAGGCTCTTTTCGTCGCCGCCTTCAGCCACATCGTAAGGGTACAGGCGCACGGTGTTGCGCAGCGCGGCGTCCGACTGGATGGACAAGAACTCCTCATAATTGTCCACCGCAAACACGGCCTTGGCGGTATCCGCAATGTGCCAGATCACCGCGATGCCGATGACGATCGGATTGCCGAGCTGGTCGTTGATCTTCTGCTTGTCGTTGTTGAGGGTCATGGTCTTGAGCGACAGCTTTTTGCTAGTGGACGCCGATTTGACGATCTGTCCGCTCGATGTCTTATCCTCCCGGCCCATGAGTTTGTTAAAATTCGCCAAGCTAGCGGCTTCAGCCGTCGGATTAACTGCTGTGCAGAAGGGGTTGACAAAAAAGATCCCCTCGCCCTTGAGCGTACCGACATATTGACCGAATAACGTCAACACCAGCGCCTCATTGGGCCGCAGCACCTTGATGCCTGCAAACAACAGCCAGCAGGGCAGGCACCAATATACAATGCACACCACGAGCAGCACCACCATCCCCACACTCGCCCCGTTGGATGCCAGCTGTATGGCGCTCCATACGATCCCGACCATGGTTACAATCATCAGCAAAATGTTGAGCACCAGCACCGCCATGCCGCTGCCTGCCTTGAGCAGCTTTTCCGAATAGGTTGTCTTTTCCATGTTCACACACTCCTTATCTGTCATAGTGATATCTATTTGATATCATCATTATAGCATCCCATGTTCCCACTGTCAAGGAGCGTATAAAAAAACTGTCCTGGAATAGATATTCCAGGACAGTACGAAGTTTTCGGTCAAGCCTTTTTCAAAAGGCTTGCGGGGTGCGGGGCAGGGCCCCGCGAAGGGGGTCCAGGGGCACAACCCCTGGCGGGGTGCGGGGCGACGCCCCGCGAAGGCAGTCCCTGGCGGGACTTAACCCATCATGCGGGCGGTGCTGACCTTGACGCCCGGGCCCATGGTCGAAGCGACAACACAGCTTCTGACGTACTGGCCCTTGGCAGCAGCCGGCTTTGCCTTGATGATGGCGCCCATCAGCGCGTCAAAGTTGTCCTTCAGCTTTTCCGGGCCAAAGGAAGCCTTGCCGATGGGGCAATGGATGATGTTGGTCTTGTCCAGGCGGTACTCGATCTTACCGGCCTTGGACTCCTGCACGGCCTTGGCCACGTCCATGGAGACCGTACCAGCCTTGGGGTTGGGCATCAGGCCCTTGGGGCCCAGAACCTTACCCAGACGGCCGACCACGCCCATCATGTCCGGGGTGGCGATTACAACATCATAGTCAAAGAAATTCTCGTTCTGGATCTTGGCGACCATCTCTTCTGCGCCAACGTACTCTGCGCCGGCTGCAACCGCCTCGTCAGCCTTGGGGCCCTTGGCGAATACCAGCACACGCACCTGCTTGCCGGTGCCGTGCGGCAGAACGATCGCGCCGCGCACCTGCTGGTCGGCGTGACGGGAGTCAACGCCCAGCTTTACATGCAGCTCAATGGTTTCATCGAACTTTGCCTTTGCCGTAGAAACAACGGTGGACAGCGCCTCTGCCGGATCGTACAGCTTGGTGCGGTCGATCTGCTTTGCGCTCTCTACATACTTTTTACCTTTGCGCACAATAATTATCCTCCTTGCGTGGTAATGCGGGAATTACCCTCCCACTCGGCAGCCGTCTCCGGCCGCCCGTCAAAAAAATTCGTCAGATTACTCTTCGATGGTAATGCCCATCGAGCGGCAGGTGCCTGCGATCATGCTCATTGCGGCCTCGAGCGAAGCGGCGTTGAGGTCAGGCATCTTGGTTTCTGCAATCTTCTGCACATCGGCCTTGGAGATCTTGGCGACCTTGGTCTTGTTGGGGACCGCCGAGCCCGACTCAATCTTGCAGGCCTTCTTGATCAGCACCGCTGCCGGCGGGGTCTTGGTGATGAAGCTGAAGGAGCGGTCGGCGTAAACCGTGATGACGACCGGGATGATCAGGCCGGCATCGTTCTTGGTGCGCTCGTTAAATTCCTTGGTAAACGCCATGATATTGACGCCGTGCTGACCCAGCGCAGGGCCAACCGGGGGCGCCGGGGTTGCCTTGCCCGCAGGAATCTGGAGCTTAATATAGCCTACTACTTTCTGTGCCATGGTTGAGGTTTCCTCCTTAAATCAATGTGGTATCTGGCGAGCGTTGCCCTGTCGGCAAGCTCTCCCACGCGCGCGCCCGCTTACCTCCTCGGGGCGCGGCTTGCAGCGGGGCCACAGTCGCAGCGGATGCGGCCATGGGGCAAACCGGCTTTGGGCCGGCTTGCAGATGTAAGGACGCTGGAGCGTCCCTATTCGTCCAGGGTTTCCACCTGGTTCAGCTCGAGCTCAACCGGCGTTTCGCGGCCGAACATCGATACGACCACGCGCACCTTATTCTTGTCCGGCTCGAGCTCTTCGACGACGCCAATAAAGCCGGAAAGCGGCCCGTCGATGACGCGCACGCTGTCGCCGAGCGCATAATGGATCTCAATTTCGCGTTTCTCCACGCCCATTTTGGCCACTTCCTCATCAGAAAGTGGGAGCGGTTTGTTAGAGTTGGGGCCTACAAAGCCGGTGCAGCCGCGCGTGTTGCGCACCAAATACCAGCTTTCGTCGGTCAAGACCATTTTCACCAGCACATACCCCGGGAACAGCTTGCGTTCCACCTCGCGGGTTTTGCCGTCCTTGACCTCGGTGACCCGCTCGACCGGCACATTCACCGCGGTGATCAGGTCATGGAGCTTGCGGTTTTCCACCGCCTTTTCAATCGAAGAGGCTACCTTATTTTCGTAGCCGGAGTATGTGTGGACCACATACCATTTTGCGGCGTCTGACATCGTTCAGGACCCTCTCAAATCAACCGACCAGGGCGGAAATGCCAAGCTGGAAAACAGCGTCCAACACCCAGATGAACACGCCGACGATCGCGCAGGTCACCAGCACGACTGCGGTGTTCTTGACGGTCTGCTTGCGGGTCGGCCAAACGATCTTCTTGCATTCGCTTTTCAGCTCTTGGAACCATTTTTTGGTCCGTGCGAAGATCGAGAGCTTTTTCACCTTTGCAGGCTTGTCAGCTTGTTTCTTCTCAGCCGGCGTGTTTTTTTCCTGCTCTGCCATGAAGCGACTTCCTTTCTCCGCGGATTACTTGGTCTCGCGATGCACCGTATGTTTCTTGCAGAAACGGCAATACTTGTTCATCTCAAGACGGTCAGGATCATTCTTCTTGTTTTTCATTGTGTTGTAGTTTCTTTGCTTGCACTCTGTGCAGGCGAGCGTTACTCTAACGCGCATACTAGCGGCACCTCCTTCATAATTTGCCGTGCGGCGGGGCGCCGCCGGCCTGTTTTCCCTCTGTGGGGCGTTTGCCTCCCTTTGCAGGTTCGGCCTGGACCGGCCTGTTTGGCGGCTTTGTCCTTTTTCGGCGCAAAAAAAAGAACCTACATAGGTGATTTATATTATAGCACGCTCTTTTGAGGCGGTCAAGAGCATTTTGTGAAAAAACGCTGGGATTTTCCGACGTTTTATGCTATAATATTGCGCAAACGACGGTTTATAAAAAAGGAGATGCATCATGAACATCCTCGGCATTGACTATGGCGATGCGCGCACCGGCCTATCGGTTTCCGACCCGACCGGGCTGCTGGCGGGGTCGCCCACGGTGATCAAAGAGCGGGTATACGACCGGCTGCTTGACCAGCTGTGCACCTTCATCGCGCAAAACCAAATCGACGAGATCGTGCTCGGCTATCCCAAAAACATGGACGGCTCCATCGGTGAACGCGCCCAAAAGTGCCAGGAGCTAGCTTCCACCCTGCAAGCGCGCACCGGCTTGCCGGTGACGCTGTGGGACGAGCGGCGATCGACAGTTTCCGCCCACCAGATCCTGCACGCTTCAGGCAAAAAAATGAAAAAGCACCGCGAAACGGTGGATGCGGTCGCGGCCTCGCTGATCTTGCAAAGCTACCTGGATTTCAAGCGCAACCGGCCCTGACCGCCGCAAAAAGCCGGCATCCTGTGCCGGGGGCAGAAGCGCCCCTTGCCAGGATGCCGGCCTTTATATCACGCGAAACCGCTTTTATTCGCTTTCGATCAGGCCATAGCCGCCTGCCGCGCGCTTGTAAATTACCGCCGGGGTATCGCCGTTGTCGGCGTTCTTAAAGAAAAAGAACTGATGCCCCAACAGGTTCATCTGCAAAATGGCCTCGTCCACCGTCATATCCTGCACGGCGAAGCGTTTGTGGCGGATGACCTCGAAGCTTTCCTCTTCCAGCTCGCTGTTCTGGGCGGCCATCTTTTCAAAGGCGCCGCTGCGCAGGCGCTTTTCCAGGCGGGTCTTGTTCTTGCGGATCTGCCGTTCAATATGGTTAATCGCGCCGTCCACCGACGCAAACATATCCGAAGTGGTTTCCTCCGCGCGGACGATCATGCCTTTGTTGTTGACCGTAATTTCCGCGGTCTGCCGGCCGCGCAGCTCGCTGAAGGTAATCGTAGAGGTTGCATCGGTCTGGAAATACCGATCGAGCTTCTCCACCTTTTTGATGGCATATGCGCGCAAATCATCCTCGATTTTTACTTTTCTTTCGACGATGGTGATCTTCATAACATCATCTCCTTGCAGGATCATTTTCCACCCAGGAACAGTGTCAATGTTGCCGGGCTTCGATATACATAGTATACCACATCCCCCGCGTTCCCGCTTGCTTTCTAGTGTCCAAATTTGGCGATTACATGAATTTAGCCTGCAATTTCTCTGTTTTTCTGGCCAATGCGCACAAGCACGCGATATTTTACCTGGTTTTTTCCCTTTTTATACCGAATCTTTGCCGTTTTATAGCGTTCCCTCGGCCCGCCGGGTCACATGGCAGCCGATGGACAGGGCGCACGGCAGGCTGGCGATGTGGGTCGGATAGGGCGCGATCGCGCACGAAAGCGCGGTCACCGTGCCGCCCAAGCCCTGCGGCCCCACGCCCGAAGCGTTGACTTTGTCCACAATTTCCCGCTCCATTTCAGCGTAAAAGGGGTCATCGTTCGGCTGTCCGGCCGGCCGCAGCAGCGCTTCCTTAGCCAGTTCGCACGCCTTGTCGGCCGTACCGCCCAGGCCCACGCCCACAATCACCGGCGGGCAGGGGTTGGACCCCGCCTTGACCACGGTCTCGGCAATCCAGTCCACAATGGCCTGCTTGCTCGCCGCCGGGGTGAACATTTTCAGCGCACTCATATTCTCGCTGCCGCCCCCCTTGGGCGCCACGATGATGCGCACCTGTTCGCCGGGCACGATGCGGGTGTGCAACATGGCCGGGGTATTGTCATCGGTGTTGACCCGGCGCAACGGGTCGCCCACGATCGATTTGCGCAGGTATCCGTTTTCGTAGCCGCGGCGCACCCCTTCGTTGACCGCGTCCTCAAACGGGCCGCCGGTCAGGTGGACGTCCTGCCCGATCTCGGCAAACACCACGGCAAAGCCGGTATCCTGGCAGATGGGCAAATCGTTGTTCGCGGCCAGGTCACAGTTGCGCAGCATTTCATCAAAGATTTCCTGCCCCAGCGGCGAGCGTTCCTCAGCGCGACCGCGGACAAAGGCGTCGCGCACATCGCACGGCAGGCGGTAGTTGGCCTGCATACACAGCTGCTCGACCAGGTCGGTGATCTGGCTTACATCAATCGTTCGCATCGTTGTTCCTCCTATATGCGATTTGTCCGGCGCAAAGGACCAGTTGCGCCCGGCTGCGGAAATCAAACGGATGTCCACTCCACACCACCAGATCGGCATCCAGGCCGGGGGTCAGGGCGCCAGTCCGGCCGCCCAGCCCAGCAATTTTAGCCGCATCGCAGGTGATGGCGCGCAGTGCTTGGTGTTCATCCATGCCGGCCTGCACGGCGACTGCTGCGGCCAGCCGCAAAAATTTCACTGGGATTTCCGGGTGATCGGTCGTGATGGCCACCGGTACTCCGGCCTTGGCCAGCAGCCCGGGTGAGGTCTCGGTCAAATTGCGCAGCTCGGGTTTGGATCGGTCGGTCAAAAAAGGCCCGCTGATCACCGGAACCCCCTCTTGGGCCAGCAAGTCGGCAACCAGGTGCCCTTCTGTGCCGTGTACCAGCACCGGTTTTACATCAAATTCCCGGCAGATGCGCAGTGCGGTGAATAGATCGTCGGCACGGTGGGCGTGGATATGCGCCGGCAGTTCACCGCAGACCACTGGTTCGAGCGCTTCCAGCTTGGCGTCAAAGTCGGGCTCGTCCTCATCATGCTGCTGCGCACGCTGTTTGCGCGCATGGTACTCCTGCGCTTTGCGCAGGTTCTCCCGGATGAGGGCAGCAGTTGCCATACGGGTGACCGGGGTTTGCTCCTTGTCGTGATAGACGCTCTTAGGATTTTCGCCGAGCGCGAATTTCATCCCTGCCGGCGCTTTGAGCAGCATATCGTCGATCCGGCGGCCAAAGGTGCGCACCACAGCGATCTGACCGCCGATGGGGTTGGCGCTGCCCGGGCTGACGGCCACAGCGGTCACCCCTGCGGCAACCGCCTCCTGAAAGGCGCGCTCCATCGGATTGACGCCGTCGATGGCCCGCAGTTGCGGCGTGACCGGGTCGGTATCCTCGTTGCCGTCCGCCCCTTCAAAGCCGAGCGAATCCTCATACAACCCCAGGTGGGAATGTGCATCGATCAGGCCGGGTGTTACATAGCCGCCCTGCGCATCGATTTGGTGCACTCCCTCCAGCCTTGGCAGCTGCTCCATTGGGCCGACTGCCTGGATTTTATCGTCCTGTGTGAGCACAAACCCATTTTCGATTGCCGCGCCCACCATGGGCAGGATATAGGCGTTTTGGATACAAAATATTGACATGAATTTTTTTCCTTTAACTTTTCGTTTGGGGATTGACATTTGTTGGAATACATGATATGATAACCATGGTGATCGAAAGGTCACCATGCACCGTTCATATCTTTATCCCCACAATCCTATCTTGGCGCCCACCGGCAACGGCGGGCGCACTTTTTTTCTTATGCTTGGCCATAGAAAAACCGGGACAAATGCCCCGGTTGCAGGACATTGGTCCCGATTGCGCGCGCTCAGCGGCGGCGGCGGGAGCCGCTTTTGCGGTCGTTGTTGTGTTTAATATCGGCCATGCGGCTCTCACTGTCGGCCATGAACAGCTTGAGCTTGTCTTCAAATGTCATAGTCGCCGGATCGCGCGGTTGCGCGGGGCGCGGCGCGCTGCGCGGGCGGGGGGCGCGGCGCTGCGGCTGGCCTTGCGCAGCCTCCTCCTGCGGCTGCTGCGCCTTCTTGATGGACAGGTTGATTCGTCCGGCTTGGTCGATGCCGATGACTTTGACCTTGACCATCTGCCCTTCGGTGAGAAAGTCCTTGATATCGTTTACAAAGGAGCTGGCAACCTCCGAGATATGTACCATGCCCGATTTGCCCTCCGGCAATGCGACAAATGCGCCGAACTTGGTGATGCCGGTCACCTTACCTTCAAAAATTGCTCCAACAGCGAGATCCATACCCCTTGTTTTTTCCTCCGTCTGATTTTGTGGCGCGAAGCCCATGTTTTGGCCTGCCTGCGGCGGGTGCCGCCTGCCGGTTATTGCTGGTTGGAAGCATTCCGGAACACGCGCTCATTGGGCATGACATAGCCATGTTCCCGCGCAATGGACGCGATATATTCGTCGGAAACGCCATTTTCAACCTGATCCCGGAGCGCATCGTTGACAGCCTGCTGTTCTTCGAATTGTGCGTTGAGTTCGTCCAGCTTGGCCTGCCGGTCGCGGATCTGCGATTGCAAATGGATGAGCGACACGGCGAAGAATACCGCCAAGCAGGCAATCCCGATTCGGATTGCGCGCGGTGTGCGCAGTCTTCTTTTCAAAATCGCCACCTCCCAGCAATCTGCGGCTCAAGATCAATACGGTTTTATTTTAACGCGAACGCCGGAAAAAGGGAAGCATTTTTTTTGTTTTTTTCAGATTTTGTACAAACTGCTCGGCCCTATCAAAAAACTGCGCCGCCAGGCAGGCGGTACGCCTGCCCAGCCGCACCGGCAAGATGCAAGCCCACACAAGCACACCCACGATCGCCTGAAACAGCGGCAGCAGCGCCTGGGAAAAACACAAAAAATACAGGCCGAACCCCAGCCCGAACCCCAGCAACACATAGCTGCGCGCCTGGGCGGCCGCGTCGGTCACCGAAAAATAGAACAGCCATCCCAGCACCACCAGCCAAAACAAACCATCCAGCAGCGCGGTGCCCAGCCCGCCCAGGTGCAGCCGCCGCCGCAAGGCGCGGCACAGGTCATAGCACACCCCGCCCGCCGCGCCGGCCAGCACGGCTTCCAAAAAAACCAGGGTCTGTTCGCCCAAGGTAAAGGTCATAGGTCACCGCCTCAGCCGAAAAACCGCGCCAAAATCCCGCCGCGCGTCATCATATTCTCATCGTACTCCATCGCGCGCACCTCGCCCGACAAGGTCAGTTCGCCGTTTTCCAGGCTCAGCCGCTCGACGTGCAGCCCCTCACCCTTGACCGCCAGCATCCCCCGCGTGGTTTCCAGCGTGACCTGCGCCTCGTCGAACCCGGTCACGTCCACCACCCCGGTCAGCCGCAATTTGCCCTGCCCGTCGAGCGAAAGGGTGTGCGTCCCGGCTGTGCGCAGCTTTTCCTCATTGGTCATTTTTGTGCCCTCCCTTCCCCGGGGCGTATAGCCCCTGCCTGCTCTATCCCTATGCGCCCCGCCCCCCAAACATGCCCCTTCTCTCTCCTCCCTTCCATATCGCCCAGCTTTGGAAGGAGTTTCTTTGCAAATCCACCTTTTCCCTGGCAAATCACGCGGTTTTCCAGCAAAAATGTTCAAGATTTTCAATCTTCAAAAAATCGTTCGTCAAATACCACAAAATCACGCAAACCTACTTGCGTCTTTTCATACAAGCTGATACAGTAAGGGCGACGAGATGGAATGCCTTTCTTGAAAAAAGGAGGAATGCTTGTGTAAAATTTTAGTTTTCATCTATGCCTGACTATTGTAAGGAAGGAGTGAAAATGATCATGAAGAAAAAATTAATATCATTGGTAGTTTGCATGGGCTTTATATGCTCTTTCTCCGCAAATGCTGTTTCGTTTCAAATGATCGATGAATCTTCTTTTCCCAAGGAGCAAACTGGGGCACAATTTGAAGTTAGCGGTGAGGATACATTTGAAAGCGGGACATATGTAGGCGAAACTTATAAGCTGAATTCTCCCCAGCCGTATCGTGCGATAAGCTTTCCCAATTATGGGACCATCTTGTGGCAAACTTCATGGAACGATAGCGGCGCAACTGTAATTGATCGATTAGTACATCAGTACGGCACAAATTATAGCCATCAATTCGTTCGTTATATTACAAATGTTTGGCAGAAAACTAGTCAATATCAACCACAATTTAATACAACTATATCATGGACTACCGGTTCTACTCTTGAATATCAATTTCACGCCAGAGCCTGCCTCGAACTTGGGCTCAGCCAAACGGCTTCCTTTTCTGTTGGTGTTGGCACAACTATTCCTGCAAATCCGTCTAAATATAGCAAATTAGGCCTTTCCTCAGATTTTGTTGGTGAAAATTTCTATCGTGAAATTCTGCACAATGGGGTACGTACATCAATCCAATATGATTCCTTCAAAGCACCTGTACCAGGACAACAATATTTAGATGTCATTTATCAAGGATGAGTCCAATGCTAAAAAAACTTTGTCTACTTAATTGTCTGCTAGGTTGCATTCTATTTTCATCAAGCTGTACTGCGCAAAATGATTCTTCCAGTCAGATAAAGGAAGCTTTTTTCGCTTGGACAGAGGGGTATATCGCTCTTGCACAAGGTGAATCTTGGACTTTTTGTCTTTCCTATTATTTCCCTGAGTTTCTTTATGACCATGCCTTTGAGGAAGCTATATCTGTAGAACTGCAATCTGATTCTGACATATCTGTAGTCATGGTTGAACAATTTCATCGTAGTGATTCGGCTATGCCTGCACAACAAAATGGTATTGCTTTCAAAGGACTTTATTTAACCGTTTCTGCTACCCAACAAGGTCAAATGATCTGTAACGCTTTGCTTTTGCATCAACCGGATGGTAGTATAGTGCGCCGTTCCTTTGGAGAAATCACGTTTGATGTAGGGCCAGCCGAGCCAGACACTCCTGCATTTGACACTTGGTCTGGCCCTGCTATAGCCAGTTCTCCAGAGTCATTTGCATATGCTTGGGGCCAAAAGAATGTAAATGCACAGATGTTAAGCATTCAATATGGCAACAACCAGTTCATCACAGACCCTTCGCAACTCTATGATGCTATGGCTGTCCCGCAAGGGCTCCCTGTATCAGCTACTTTTTTGCTGGACTCCTATCAAGCACCGCTAGTTTATATCAAGGCCAAAATTACGGTACAAACCCCTATGGGTACACACATAGAGTATGCGAAAGGGTGTTATTGTGGTTCGGATTTTGATGCAAATGATATTGCATTATCACTTGCACAAAATGGCGCAACAAATTCCTGAATGAGCTTGTTCCATCTGAGCAGCCCACAATATGAAGAAGCCTTCGCCCGCCTGCTCGATTTAGCCGAGCGGGTGCGGCAGCGAACCCAAGTCTCCGCCCGAACAGCGGGGGCTTTTTTTTGCAAACAAAAAGGGCAGAAAGCGCGCATAGGACGCTTCTGCCCATGGTTCAAACGATTTCGCGATACAGCCCAGCCGCATCGTTTTTGAGGACGTGTTCGGCCACGTCCAGCACTTCGACCTTCATGGTGCGCTGGCCGAAGGCGATTTCGATCACGTCGCCGACCTTGACCTGATAGGAGGCCTTGGCCGGCCGGCCGTTGACCGTGATACGGTCGGCGTCGCAGGCATCGTTTGCGATGGTGCGCCGCTTAATCAGGCGGGACACCTTCAGATATTTATCCAGCCGCATGGTTTTCTTTCACCCTTTCCTTGAGTTTTTTACTGGGTTCGAACACCGGCACCCGGGTTTCCTCGATGACGAGCGGGGCGCCGGTAGCCGGGTGGCGCCCGTTGAGCGATGGCCGCAGCCGGGTTTTGAAGGTGCCAAAGCGGGCGATTTGCAGCTGATCGCCGGCGGCCAGCAGCTGGCTGAGCGTTTCAAAGGCGGCGCGGATGGTGCGCTCGGTATCTTTTTTGGTCATGCCGGTCTGCTCGGACACCTGGAAGATGAATTCGGCGCGGGTCATGGCTGTTCCTCCGCCTTGGCGTTTTGCCACAGCCGCTCCAGTTCGGAAAGCGGCAGCGCAGAGAGCGCTTTGCCCTCTTTTTGGGCCTGGTCCTCCACCCGTGCAAAGCGGCGGATGAATTTATCGCAGGCGCGCTCCATGGCCTGTTCGGGCTCCACGCCGAGCATCCGGGCGACGTTGACCGCGGCGAACAGCAAATCGCCGGCTTCGTCGGCGCGCTCGTCCGGGCCGTGCGCGGCCAGCGCTTCGTCCAGCTCCTCGCGGACCTTGCCGGCGGCCTGGCTGGCGTTTTCCCAATCGAACCCTGCCTTGGCGGCCTTGCTTTGCAGCTTATCCGCCCGGATGAGGCCGGGCAGGCTGCGGGCCACGCTTTGCAGGCTGTCGGTGACCGTTTGCTGGCGCTTCTCCTTTTTTTTGAGGGCGTCCCAGTTGTCCAGGATCTCGGCGGTGGAATGCACTTCGGTCTGGCCGAAGATGTGCGGGTGGCGGTAGATGAGCTTTTTGCACACCCCGTCGGCCACGTCACCCATGTCGAAGGTGCCTTTTTCCTTTTCCATCTGGGCGTGGAACACCACCTGGAGCAGCACATCACCCAGCTCTTCTTTGAGCAAGGCAGTATCCTCGTTGTCGATGGCCTCGACCGCCTCATAGGTTTCCTCGATGAAGTTGCGGCGGATGGAGTGGTGGTCCTGTTCGCGGTCCCACATGCAGCCGTCCGGCGCGCGCAAGATCTCCATGATGCGCAGCAGGTCGTCAAATCCGTATGTTTCTTTTAACGTAAAATCAAGCATTTTCTTTTTGCTCCATTCGCAGTAATTTGACCAGCCGGCGTCCGCCCGGCAGCAGCAAAATATCCTCCCGTTCGAGCGCGTTCAGCGCGACCAGCAACACCGCATAGACGGCTGCCGCCACGCAAATCGCGGCCAACACCGCCACGCTCCCCAAAAACCCGGCCAACAGCCGGTAAACGATCAGCGCTGCGGCCGCCATGCCGATGCAGGCCGCAAACGGCCGCACGAACAGCTTGCCGATGCTGGGCAAGCGGATAAAGCGCCGCACCCACAGCAAATTGAGGACAGCGATCAGGGTGTAGCAGGCAAAGGTTCCCACTGGCGCGCCGTAGATATTAATTTCAGGGTTGCCGACCAAAAAATAATTGAGTGCGATTTTGCACAACCCGCCCAGCAGCATGGTAAAAATGGGCACGCGCATCTGGCCGATTGCCTGGAGGATGGCGTTGGACAGGCCCACCAGCGCCACGCTCGGGATGGCCAGCGCCAAAATGCGCAGCAAATCACCGCCGAGCAGCGGGCTGACATCTGGGTTGGTTTCATCCGCGAACAAAAGGTCGATGATGGGGTGGGACAAGACAAAATACCCCACACAGGCGGGCAGGGCGATCAGCATGGCGATGCGCATAGCTGAGCCCATATTCTTGGCCGCCAGGGTAAAGTTTTGCTGTACATAGGCGGCCGCCAGCGCGGGCAGCACGGCGGTAGCCAGCGCGGTGATCAGGGTCTGGGGGAAGTTGAACATGGTGAACGCCTGACCGGTGTACACGCCATACAGGGCGTTGGCAGCGGTCAGGTCATAGCCGACCTCCTGCAAGCGGCTAACCAGCATGGCGGTATCGACCAAGGTGGTCAAGCTGGTGACCGAACTGGTCAGCGTGACCGGGATGACGGTCAGCAGCAGCACCCGAAACAATTCGCCATATGGGCGGCAGTGGTCGCTTAGCATCGCTGCCGGGCGTTTACGGGCGCGCGCGGCGTAGCCGAGCATGGTCAGCGCAGCTAGCGCCTCACCGATGGTCACGCCCAAGATCGCGCAAGCGGCGGTGGCGGGCTGGTCAAACCCGGCCGACGACGCATAGGCGGCCAGCAGCAACCCCAAGGCCACCTTACCCGCCGCCTCGACAATCTGCGACAGCGCGGTGGGGGTCATGTTGGACATGCCCTGGAAATAGCCGCGTACCACGGCGATGATGGACACAAAGAACACCGCCGGCGCGACCGCGCGGATGGCCAACAGGGCCATAGGGTTGTTGCTCGCGTCAGCGATCCAGCCCGCGGCAAAAAAAAGCCCAAGTGAGCACAGCGCGCCAAACGCGACAAAAACCACCGCTGCCAGCCGGGCGATGCGCCGCACCTCGCGTCCGCGTCCCAAAGCGTTGGATTCAGAGATCAGCTTACTCAGCGCCACCGGTACGCCCGCAGTTGCTACCACGAACATCACCGTATAATACTGGTAAGCGCTATTAAAGATTCCCATGCAGGTGTTCCCGATCAGGTGCTGCAAAGGAATCTTGAAGAAGGCTGAGATAATTTTGGCCATGAGCGTACCTGCCACCAAAATCATCGCACCTTGCATGAAGGTCTGTTTTTTACTTTTTTGCAAAAATAGCACGCCTTTCTTTGGAGTCATCCGGATGGAGCATCCGGCCTAGAAGTTGCCGGCGGCAAGGCGCGCCGCCTGCGGCCGCCGCGTTGCTTTTTACAGCGCGGCGCCACAAGCGGCGCAGAAAGCGTCCTCTCGTCCGCATTGCCGGCCGCACGCCGGACACACTGTCCCCTGTTTGAGGGTGGACAACTTGCCGCGCAGCTCTTCGATGCGCGCGCGCCGCCCGTCCAGCTGCTCCAGGTAATCGTCCATCGCGTCGGACGAGACCTCGAGCCCCAGGTGGATGTCATACACCAGCTTGCCGATCTCCTTGTAGAGCACCTCGCACTCATTGTTCAGATCGAAGATCTGCCAATTCATCCGGGTTGCCTGGGCCGCATCACCGGCCGCTTTGCCGGCGCTTTCCACCGCGCGTGTCGCAGCCTTTCCGGTTTTATCTGCCACGATCTTTGCTTTTTCCAGCATCATTGCCATTCGGTTATCCATTTGATTGCGCTCCCTTCTCGGCCGCTTGTGGCGCGGCGTTTGCGTATGTACCCGAAATCTTGCCGGTTGCCCGGCACATCCGCTGCAACTGCCGCAGCTTTTGCAGCTATTATACGCCCGGCGCTTGTAAAAATCAAGCAGATTTCTCAAAGCGCGGCGGTCAACCGATAAATTCGTGCAGCACCGATGCTTCGGGGATATAGGGCTGGTAGTCGATCCTCTGAAAGACCGGCGCTGCATAGCAGACGGTCTCCAGCCCAGCGTGCTGCAAGGCCTCCTTTTTGTCCAGCAGCTGTCCGCGCAAAACATCCATCAGCACACAGGTTTCGTAGGGCAGGTAGGAGTCGATGGTATGGGTTGCAAAGGCCCGGTAGGGGGCGATATACAGCCGTTCGCCCCGGCGCACCGATTTCCACTGGGTGATTGTAGCCTCCACCGGCGCACCGCGGAAATTGGCATCCCGCACCGCCCGGCGGCAAAACCGCAGCTGTTCGGCGGGCAAGCTCCAGCCTTCGGCCTCCACGCTGCTGGCTACCGAAATATAGATGCCGGTGGCGTGACGCTCCAGCCCGCCCATGAGGATGCTGTTAAAGGCATGAATGCCCTCGATCACTACCAGTTCGCCTGGTTCAAGCGACAGGCTTTTGATCTGATCGGTGCGCCGCTTTTGCGCAAAATCGAAGGTGGGGATTTGGATCTCCTGTCCGCGGGCCAGCTTAGCTAGGTGGTCGTGCAGCAGCGGCAAGTCCATGCACAGCGGCGATTCGAAGTCGTAGACCTGGTTTTCCTCATCCCACGGCATTTCATACTCGCCGCGGCTCAAATAATAGTCGTCCATGGAGATGGTCTCCACATGGATGCCCCGGCGCAGCAGAGCGCGGCGCAACCGGTCGGCGGTGGTGGTCTTGCCGCTCGACGATGGGCCGCACAACAGGGCGATCGGCTTTTCGGCCTGCGCAGCCGCCAGGCTGTCGGCCACCCGATCGATCTGGTCCAGATACTTTTCCTCCGACCGCCGGATAAAGTTCGCAGGGTCCTGTTTGGCCTGCGTGTTGATCCAGTTGAGTTGATAGTTTGCCATTGGTTTCCTTTCATCTTCCGGCCTTCAGCCGGACAGCGTCATTCGCACAGCAGGCGGCGCTTGCCCTCTAGGCGCCGCGCGCCCGCTTCCATGTATTCTTTGGGGTATTTGGGGTTGGTATACCGGGTGATTTTGCCGGTTGTCCGGCACACGCGCTTGCTTACGCCGCCCGCGCCCGCCGAAAGGATGGTCTGGATTTCCTCCATCATAGCGATGTTGTACAGGCTCTGGGTATCCGGCTTGCACCAGCCCACATTTTCAAACCCACCGGCCGAAAATTTCTGCCGGTACAAATAATACGGTCCGTATCCCGCGTGCGTGAGCATGTACCCGGCTGTATCCAGCATGGCCCGGACGTTGTCGCGCGCGTGCGCATTTTGTTCGCGGCCCGTCAGGTCGGCGCCCCGCTTGATGGCCAGGGTGTGCACGGTGATATTTTCGGGTGCAAGGCCGGTCAAGATGTCCATCGTGCGCGCAAAGCTGTCCGGCGTATCGCCCGCAAGCCCGGCAATGGTGTCCATATTGATGGCCGCGAACCCAACCGCCCGGGCCAGTTCATAGGCCTCTAGTACCTGTCCAGCGGTGTGCCGCCGGCCGGCCGCCTGCAAGACCGCGTCGTTCATACTCTGCGGGTTGATGGAGATGCGCCCCGCCCCGCCTGCGCGGATGGCCTGCAATTTTTCCTTTGTAATCGTGTCCGGCCGCCCGGCTTCGACCGTATATTCCTGCAAGGCAGACAGGTCAAACGCCTGGCTTACACAGTCCATCAGCCGCGTGAGCTGTCCAGCCGACAGCGTGGTCGGCGTGCCGCCGCCGACGTAGATGGTGGACACCCGCGTGCCCCGCTCGGCCAGCAGCGCGCCGGTCTGCCGCAGTTCGTCGCACAGCGCGTCTACATACGGCCCGATGAGCCCGGCCGATTTTTCGATCGAGTGGGACACAAACGAGCAGTAGGCACACCGCGACGGGCAAAACGGGATGCCGATATACAGCGACACCTGATCTTCGGGCAGGCGCGATAGGGCGTCCTGCGCGAAGGCGGCCGCGCGCATCGTCAGCGCGGTGCGTGCCGGGGTGACACCGAAATGATCGCGGAAGCGCTGAGCGGTCTGTCCGCGGGTCAAGCCGCGCGCCATCAGCCCGCGCGCCAACTTGGCCGGGCGCACGCCGGTCAGGCTGCCCCAATCGGGCGGAGCCGGCAGGATGGGCAACAGCGCGTCATACAGGGCGAGCTTGACCAGCTCGGTTTCCACCCGCTTTTGTGCCAGCCCCTCCAGGCCAGCTACCGGTGCAGTGCGCGCGCCGGTATAGCGCTTGCCGTCGCGCCACACTTCAGCTTGGGCGTATGCGTGCCCGTCCTGCCGCGTCAGGCGGCTGACGCTGTAATCTCCTGCTGGGGGAATCTGGCCGGCTTCGGTGGGCAGTTCGGCGGGCAGCAGCTGCAACAGGATCTCCTCCACCGCGTGACGGAGGGTATGCCCCTGCAAAATATAGGTCATTTGCCAGTCGCCTGCCGCATATAGGGGTTGTACTTGCGTTCTTCCTCCAGGGTGGACAGGCCCTCGTGGCCGGGCAGCACCTTGTAGTCCCCGGGCAGGTCGTGCAGGCGCTTGAGCGATTGCAGCATCTGTTCAAAGCTGCCACCCTCCAGGTCGCAACGGCCGCACTCGTGCCGGAACAGGGTGTCGCCGGTAAACAAAACGTCGCCCACCCGGATGACCGACGAGCCGGGCGTGTGGCCGGGAGTGTTCATATACTGGGCGGTCAAGCTGCCGATAGCCAGTTCGGTCCCCTCCTCGGCCTCGACATCAACCGGGGTTTCGGCATAATTTCGCGCCCAGGGGCGGAATTCGCCCATGGCCTCCGGATGCAGCAGCCACAAATCGCCCTTAGGGCAAACCAGCTTGGCGCCGGTCGCCTGCACCACCTCGTGCACTGCCAAGATGTGGTCAAAATGCCCGTGGGTGAGCAGCACATATTGGAGCTGGATGTTTGCATCCCGGATGGCCTTGAGGATGGAGGGCGCACTGTCGCCCGGGTCAACCACTGCGCCTTCCATCGTGTTTTCATCATAAAAAATATAGCAGTTGGTCTGCACCATGCCGACCGTCAAATGTAAAATTTTCATACTTACAAACCTTTCTTGTGTGTGAAATGGAGCGGGTTTGGCCGCTTTGAGGCGGGCGCTTATGCTTTTCGCATCTCGTCGGTATCCAGCAGGATGGTGACCGGTCCGTCGTTGACCAGCTCCACCTGCATATCGGCGCCAAATTCCCCGCTTTGCACGGGCAGCCCGCTGGCCCGGCAATGGTCCAGAAAGGCTTCATAAAGCGGGATCGCGGTTTCTGGCCGGGCGGCCCTTATAAAGCTGGGCCGTTTGCCGCGGCGGCAGTCACCATACAGCGTAAACTGCGACACCACCAGCAAACTACCGCCAATATCCGCAGCTGAACGGTTCATTTTATCGTTTTCGTCGGTAAAAATGCGCAGCCCGGTGCATTTTTCAGCCAGGTACTTGGCCTCGTTCGGGCCATCATCCTGCTGGACACCCAGCAGGATGAGCAGCCCTGGGCCGATGCTGGCCTTGGTCTGCCCGCCGATGGCGACCGACGCGCGCTGGACGCGCTGAATCACTGCTCGCATAAAATCCTCCTTAGGTCCCGTCCGCCATGCGGGTGACGTCCAAGACGCCCTTGGTATTTTTCAGACGGTTGATGATGTTGTCCAGCTGGGCCACGCCCGACACGTCCACCATGGCGTTGATGACACCAAAGCCGTCGTTGAGGTCGCGGGCGGACAGCTCGTGCACATTGACGTGCGACTGGGCCAACAAGGTGGCCACGTCGCTGAGCACACCGATGCGGTTGCGGGTAGAGATTTGCAGCCCAGTGGAAAACCGTTCGGACTTGCGGTCGAGCACGTCCTCGTCCCACCAGACGTTGACCCAGCGGTTTTCCTCGTCCTTGGCGCCGCTGTTGCGCACATTGACGCAGTCCTTGCGGTGGATGGACACACCGTAGCCGCGGGTGATAAAGCCGATGATATCGTCGCCCGGGATGGGGGTACAGCAGCGGGCGAACTTGACCAGGCAGTTGTCGATGCCCTCGACGATGACGCCCGATTGGCTGCGGCTCTTTTTCTTCTCCGGCTGGGGCTGGAGGATTTTTTCCGCCTTTTCCTGGGCGCGGCGCAGCTTGAGCACGTCGTCCTTGACCTTGTTGATGACCTTGGTCACCGTGATGCCGCCGTAGCCGATGGCAGCGTACAATTCGTCGATGGTGTTGAAGGAGAACTTGTTGAGGGCGTTTTTCTGCACCTCATCGTTTTCATAAAAGCCGTTGTAGAGCAAATTGGCGCGCAGTTCGCGGTCGAGTTCGGCCTTGCCCTGTTCGATGTTCTCTTCGCGGCACTCCTTTTTGAACCACTGCTTGATCTTGTTGCGTGCCTCGGTGGTTTTGACGATCTTGACCCAGTCACGGCTGGGGCCGTGGGTCTCCTTGGAGGTCAAAATCTCCACAATGTCACCGTTTTTGAGCTGGGAATCAATCGGAGCGATGCGCCCGTTGATCTTGGCGCCCACCATGCGGTTGCCGACCGCCGAATGGATGGCATAGGCCAAATCGATGGGCGTAGCGCCGGCCGGCATATTGACCACGTCGCCCTTGGGCGTAAAGACGAACACCTCGTCGGCGAACAAATCGACCTTGATGGCCTTGATGAAGTCCTCGGCCTCGGTATCCTGCTGGGCCTCGAGCAGCTGGCGGATCCAGGCAAAGGCCTGCTCGTTGCCGACTTTGTCCAGCCCCTGTTTGTATTTCCAGTGGGCGGCCACGCCGTATTCGGCCATCTTGTGCATTTCCTCGGTGCGGATCTGGATCTCGAACGGGATGCCCTCGCGGCCGATGACCGTGGTGTGCAGCGACTGGTAGCCGTTGGGCTTAGGGGTGGAGATATAGTCCTTGAACCGGCCTGGGATGGGCTTATACAGGTCGTGCACATAGCCCAGCACGTTGTAGCAGTCGGTCACCGTGTCCACGATGACACGCACCGCGCAAATGTCGTAGATCTCGTTGATGGTCTTATGCTGGGCGTACATCTTGCGGTAGATCGAATAGATGTGCTTGATGCGTCCCGAGATGGTGTGCTGGATGCCTGCCTCGCCCAATTTTTCGCTGATGTTGTGCTGAATATGGCTCAGGAATTCCTCGTGTTGGCTGGACTGCTTTTCCAGCCCATCGACGATCTCCTGGTAACCGATGGGGTCGAGCACCTTGAGCGACAAATCCTCCAGCTCCCATTTGATGCGGCTCATGCCCAGGCGGTGGGCGATGGGGGCGTAGATCTCCATGGTTTCCAGCGCCTTGTCGCGCTGTTTGCGCTCGGGCAGGTACTGGAAGGTACGGGCGTTGTGCAGCCGGTCGGCCAGCTTGATGAGGATGACGCGGATGTCCTTGGCCATGGCCATGAACATCTTGCGCAGGTCCTCGAACTGCTCCTGCTCCTTGGAGTAACGCAGCATGCCCAGGCGGGTGACGCCATCGACCAGCTCGGCCACCGAGGTGCCGAATTTGTTTTCGATCGCCCGGTAATCGAACTGGGTGTCCTCGATGCAGTCGTGTAGCAGCCCGGCGCAGATGGAGTCGGTATCCAGCCCCATCTCCACGATGATCTCGGCCACCGCGACCGGATGGATGATATATGGTTCGCCGTTGCGGCGTTTTTGTCCTTCGTGCGCGCCTGCCGCACACTCGTACGCGGCGCGAATTTTTTTCTCATTGATGGATGGGTTTTGTTTTTTGGCCCGTTCGACCAAAAAATCGATGCGGTTTTGAATCGGGGAAGACATAAAATCCCTCCTTTGTCTGGTTTCCTCCCTTGCAGACCCAGCCCCCTACTGGCTCATGCTTTGCAGCGTCCGCAGAACCACCGATTGGGAAATATCGGCCTTGCCCTCATAGGGCTTTAACACAATATTGAGCAGGCCGTCCCGGAAATTATAGCTTAAAAGTTGGCTTTCGCTGAACACGTCCAGGCAGACGAACAGCTTGCCGATGTTGATCTCCCGCTTGCTCTCCCACTGCACCCGGCGCGACAGGGCGTTGGAATGTACGCTGAGCCGTCCCTCCTCGGCGCGGCTGATGATGTGCCGCCACACCGCCACCAGATCGGGCCGGCTGGGCAGCAGCACCCGGGCTTCCTGCACGGTCAGCGCGCCGTCGGCCATATAACGATTGTAAACATTTAAAATTTTCTGGTCGGCAAGCAGCTCACACTCGCTCAAGCGCACATCCTGCAGCACCATTTGCACGGTTTTGCGGCCGCGGTACTCGTTGATCTCCAGATGGAAGGCGGCGTCCACGAAATTGCCCTGGGCAAAGCCGCAGCCGCCCGCGCCCGTGCCAAAGAGCATGGCGGAAAAGCTGGCGCCATCTTTGGTCAAGGTCAGGCGCACATGCCGGTCGCTGGAGATGGGCGTGATCTCCTCCACATAGAGGCCATCCATTGAGAACACTGGCTGCTGATTTTTCATGCCGAATGGCTCCAGCACAGCCAAGCTTTCCACCGCTTGTTCGGTGATGAGGTCGGGTGTGATGGCGCAATCGATGTGCAGCACTGGGATCAGATCGCCTGGCTGGATGTGCGCGGTGGCGTAGTCCCGGATGCGCTTGGTGAATTCCGGGATGTGTTTTTTCTGAATGGTCAGCCCGGCGGCCAGCTCATGGCCGCCAAATTTATCGAGCAAAAAGTCGCTGTCGGTCAGCGCTTCGAACAGGTTGAACCCAGCCATTGACCGGCCCGAGCCCTTGCCGATGTCGCCGTCCACCGCGATGAGGATGGTCGGGCAGGCATACCGGTCGCAGATGCGCGAGGACACGATACCGATCACGCCGTGGTGCCAGCCCTCGCCTGCCAGCACGATAATTTTGTCCTCGAGCGGGTTGTATTCCTTGCGCAGCGCTTGCAGCGCCTGCTGTAAGATCTGGTTTTCGGCTGTCTGCCGCTCCTTGTTCTGTTCGCACAGCTGGGCAGCCAGCACCTGCGCCCGGTTTTCGTCGCCGGTCAGGAACAGCTCGACCGCCTGCTCGGTGTTGCCCATGCGCCCGGCCGCATTGATGCGCGGCGCCAGCACAAAGCTGATGACCGATGCGGTCATGCGCCGCCCGCTTTGACCGGACTCCTGCAACAGCTTTTCCAGGCCGACATTGCGGGTTCTGGACAACCGCTCCAACCCTTGGGCGACCAGCACCCGGTTTTCGCCCACAATGGGCATGACATCGGCCACCGTGCCCAGCGCGACCAGGTCGGCGTATTCGTCGAGCATGTGCCCCAGGTTTTCCGGCCCAGCCAGTGCGCAGATCAGTTTGAACGCCACCCCCACACCGGCTAGCTCGGGGAAAGGATAGTTGCAGTCACTGCGCCGCGGGTCAACTATGGCGGCTGCATCCGGCAGTTCCTCGTGGCATTCGTGGTGGTCGGTGATGACCATACGGATGCCCAATTTGGCCGCATACGCCGCTTCTTCGAACGCGGTAACGCCGGCGTCCACCGTGATGATCAGCCGCACGCCCTGGGCAAACAGGGCGTCCATGGCCGCGCACGACAGGCCATATCCCTCGCTCAAGCGGTTGGGGATATAGTAATCGGCATCTGCGCCCCGGCTGCGCAGGTAACGCAGCAGCACACAGGTGGCGGTGATGCCGTCCACGTCATAGTCGCCAAAGACAATGATCTTTTGGCCCTGGTCCATGGCGTCGCGGACTGCAGCCACGGCTTTTTCCATATCCCGCAGGCAGAACGGGTCGTGCAGCCCGTCCACGCCGGTGGACAAAAAGCGCCGGGCCTTTTCGGGCGTATCCACCCCGCGTGCGCACAGCACAGCAGCAGCCAGCGGCGAAAAGCCGCAAGCCCCGGCCAGCGACCGCGCGGCCTGCAAGTCAGGTGCAGCGGTCGTCCATCGTTTTGTTTTCATGATTCTCCCTCGTTGTATTTTTGATTGCTGTTATTATATCAAACCCCCGCGAAAATAACAACTGTTTTGGCGCGCCCGCTGTATTTGGCCTTTCCGCGCGCCAGAATCCTCCGCCGGTTTTTTCTTCCCCGCCCTTGACAGCCCCTTTGCGCCGTGCTACAATAACCACAAATGAAATCAAACCGTTGATGCGGAGATCAAGGCAGTTGTGCACGCACAGAGAGCCCGGGAAGCTGAGAGCCGGGCCGGACGCAGGCCGCTAAATGGACCGCGGAGGGCGCAGTCAAAGGCCAAGGCCGAGTATTCTGCGACGTGGGGGCATACGTCAGTTGCCCGGGATATGTTTGTATCCTGCAAAGTGCGCAGGCCCTGCCTGCGAAGCAAGGTGGCACCGCGGGTGTCTGAAAGGAAGTTCAGGCCCGTCCTTGAAAACGGCATTTTTGTCGTTTTTAAGGACGGGTTTTTTGTGTTTTAAAGGAGGTTTTACCC
Organism: uncultured Butyricicoccus sp.; assembly: GCA_904420185.1. Classification (GTDB taxonomy): domain Bacteria; phylum Bacillota; class Clostridia; order Oscillospirales; family Butyricicoccaceae; genus Butyricicoccus_B. The sequence continues at coordinate 35,724 of CAJFUJ010000010.1, forward strand.
ATGTATCCCACATTTGACGAAGCCAAGCAGCTGGCCGGTCAGGGCTTTCGCCGCATCCCGGTCAGCCGGGAGATCTATGCCGACCGCTTTACGCCGGTCGAAGTGCTGCGCGTACTCAAGCACGTCAGCCGGCACTGCTTCATCCTGGAAAGCGCCGAAGATGCGCGCCAGTGGGGACGGTATACCTTCCTCGGCTTTGACCCAACCGCTGAACTGACCTGCAAAGGCGGTGCGCTGCGCATCCGGTCTGGCGCTACATTCACCGACACCGTCCGGCACCCAGGCGACGCCATCCGCCGCCTGCTTGATGAGAACCGCAGCCCCAAACTGCCGGGCCTGCCCCCTTTCACCGGCGGGCTGGTCGGCTATTTCTCTTACTCCTACATCGGCTACGCCGAACCCAGCTTGCATTTGACCCGGACGGACGGCGATTTCCAGGACGTCGATCTGATGCTGTTCGATAAGGTGATCGCCTTTGACAATCTGCGGCAGAAAATCATCCTGATTGCGGGCGCACGCGCGTCGGACATCGAAACCAGCTACCACAAGGCCGCCTACGAGCTCGACCAGCTGGTCAGCCTGATCCGCACCGGCGCCAAGGCCGTGCCCCAGCCGCCCTATCTGCTCGCCCCGCTCACCCCACAGTTTACCCGCGAGCAATACAGCGACATGGTGCGCCGGGCCCAGCGCTACATCTACGAGGGCGATATTTTCCAGGTGGTGCTGTCCAACCCGCTCCAGGCCCCGATGGAGGGCAGTTTGTTCGACGTCTACCGGGTGCTGCGCACGTCCAACCCGTCGCCATACATGTTCTATTTTTCCAGCGACGACATCGAAATCGCGGGCGCATCGCCCGAAACGCTGATCCGGCTGACCGACGGCAAGCTGTTCACCTTCCCGTTGGCCGGCACCCGGCCGCGCGGCGCAACCGAAGCCGAGGACCAGGCCCTAGCGCGCGAGCTGCTGGCCGACGAAAAGGAGCTGGCCGAGCACAACATGCTGGTCGATCTAGGCCGCAACGACATTGGCCGCATCAGCCAACTGGGCACCGTGCAGGTGGAAAAATACCTGCACATCGAGCGCTTTTCCCACGTCATGCACATCGGCTCCACGGTCACCGGCCAGATCCGCGGCGACCGGGACGCGGTGGATGCGGTGGACGCCATCCTGCCAGCCGGCACCCTATCGGGTGCGCCCAAGCTGCGCGCCTGCCAGATCATCGACGAGCTGGAGGGCTGTGAGCGCGGCATCTACGGCGGCGCGATCGGCTACCTGGACTTTACCGGCAACCTGGACGCCTGCATCGCCATCCGGCTGGCCTACAAGAAAAACGGCGCAGTCTGCGTGCGCTCGGGCGCGGGTATCGTGGCCGACAGCGTGCCGGACAGCGAATACCAGGAGTGCCTAAACAAAGCCGCCGCCGTTGTCCGCGCCATTGAAACCGCACAGGAGGGCATCGACCAATGATTCTGCTCATCGACAATTACGACAGTTTTTCGTACAATCTCTACCAGCTGCTCGGCGCGGTTACGCCCGACATCCGGGTCGTGCGCAACGACGCCATCACCCTTTCGCAGATCGAGGACCTGCACCCGCAGGCGCTGGTTCTTTCGCCCGGCCCGGGCAAGCCACAGGACGCCGGGATCTGTGAACCGGCGGTGCGGCAGTTTGCCGGCAAGCTGCCCATTTTGGGCGTGTGCCTGGGGCACCAGGCCATTTGCGAGGCCTTTGGCGCGACCGTCTGCCACGCAAAGCAGCTCATGCACGGCAAGGTATCCGACGTGCAGCTGGAAACCGGCAGCCCGCTGTTTCGCACCCTGCCCCCGGTGATCCCGGCAGCGCGCTACCACTCGCTGGCCGTGGCGCCGGATACCCTGCCGGACTGCCTGCGCGTGACCGCTCAGACTGTGGACGGCGAAGTGATGGCTGTCGAACACACCGACTATCCGATCTTTGGCGTACAGTTCCACCCCGAATCGGTGATGACGCCCGACGGACTGACCATGATCGGCAATTTTTTAAAGGAGGCTACCACCCATGATTAAAGAAGCCATTTTGCAACTCAGCCGCAAGCAAGACCTGGATGCCGGCACCGCGCGCGGCGTGATGGATGAGATTATGCGTGGGCAGGCGAGTCCGGTCCAGATGTCCTCCTACCTGACCGCCCTGTCCATGAAGGGGGAGACCATCGACGAGATCACCGGCTCGGCGGCCGGGATGCGCGCCCACTGCATCAAGCTGCTGCACGACATGGACGTGCTGGAGATCGTCGGCACCGGCGGCGACGGCGCTAACTCGTTCAACATTTCCACCACCTCTTCGCTGGTCATCTCAGCGGCGGGCGTGCCGGTCGCCAAGCACGGCAACCGTGCGGCGTCGTCCAAGTGCGGGGCCGCCGACGTGCTCGAAGCGCTGGGCGTCAAGATCACCCTATCCCCCGAAAAGAGCGCCGAACTACTCCAGCAAATCAACATCTGCTTCCTCTTTGCGCAAAACTACCACATCGCCATGAAATATGTGGCCCCCATCCGCCGTGAGCTGGGCATCCGTACAGTGTTCAACATTTTGGGGCCGCTGTCCAACCCGGCGGGCGCCAATATGGAGCTCATGGGCGTCTATGACCAGGCGCTGGTCGAGCCACTGGCCCAGGTCATGGCCAATTTGGGCGTGCGCCGCGGCATGGTGGTCTACGGCCAGGACTGCTTGGATGAAATCTCCATGTGCGCACCCACCTCGGTGTGCGAGATCCGCGACGGCTGGTTCCAATCGTACGAGCTCACACCCGAGCAGTTCGGCTACACCCGCTGCCACAAATCCGAGCTGACCGGCGGTGCACCGAACCAAAACGCGGCCATCACCCGTGCCATCCTGGCCGGGGAGGAACAGGGCGCCAAGCGGCAGGCGGTCTGCCTCAACGCCGGGGCGGCGCTCTACATCGCGGGCAAGACCCAAACCATCGAACAGGGCGTGCGCCTGGCCGAAGACCTCATCGACACGGGCGCGGCAGCCAAGCAGCTCAAGCGGTTTATTCTGGAGAGCAATCAATGAACATTTTGGAACAAATTGCGGCCAAAACCCGCGAACGGGTGGCGCGCGACAAGGAGGAAACCTCCCTCGACGTGCTGCGCGACCTGTGCCAGCAGGGCGGCAAGGCGGACGGTGCGGCATTTGCAAACGCCCTGCGCGCCCCCGGCCTGCGGTTCATCTGCGAGGTCAAAAAGGCCAGCCCGTCCAAGGGGATCATCGACCCGGTGTTCGACTATCTGGCGGTCGCGCGCGCCTATGCGGACGCGGGCGCGGACGCCATCTCCTGCCTGACCGAGCCCCACTGGTTTTTGGGGTCGGACGAGATTTTCCGGGCGGTGCGTCGGACCGTGCCCACCCCCATGCTGCGCAAGGATTTCACGGTTGACACATACCAGCTCTACCAATCCAAGCTACTGGGGGCCAACGCGGTGCTGCTCATCTGCGCGCTGCTGGATACCCGCACCCTTGCGCGCTACCTGGAACTCTGCGATACCCTGGGCCTGGCCGCGCTGGTCGAAGCCCACAACGAGCGCGAGATCGATTCGGCCGTGCAGGCGGGCGCGGCCCTCATCGGGGTCAACAACCGCAACCTCAAGGATTTCTCGGTCGATTTTTCCAACGCTGCCCGCCTGCGTGAGCGCATCCCGCCCCAGGCGGTCTATGTCGCCGAAAGCGGCGTGCGCACCCCGGCGGATGCGGCCACGCTCAAGGCCATCGGCGCCGACGCCGCGCTCATCGGTGAAACCCTCATGCGCGCGCCCGACAAAGCTGGGCTGCTCGCCGCCATGCGGGAGGCCGCCCGATGAAGGTCAAGATTTGCGGCCTGTGCCGCCCGGATGATGTGCGGTTTGTCAACGCCGCCCGGCCCGATTACTGCGGCTTTGTCATCGACGTGCCCAGCAGCCGCCGCAACGTGTCACCGGGCACCTTGCGCGCCCTGCGCGCCGGCCTGGCGGCCGGCATCACGCCGGTGGGGGTGTTTGTCGATGCGCCGGTCGAGCTGGTCGCCCGCTTGCTGGGCGAGGGCATCATCGGCGCCGCCCAGCTGCATGGGCGTGAGGACGCCGCCTACATCGCCGCCCTGCGCGCGCGCACCCGCCAACCCATCTGGCAGGCCATCCAGATGCGCGCCCCGGCTGACGTGGAACGGGCCAACCGCAGCCTGGCCGACTTGGTCCTGCTGGACGCGGGCGCGGGCGGCGGCACGACGTTCGATTGGGCGCTTTTGTCCGGCGTGACCCGCCCTTTCGCCCTGGCCGGCGGCCTGCATACGGGCAATTTAGCCCAGGCCATGCGCACCGGCGCCGTGCTGCTCGACGTGTCCAGCGGCGCGGAAACCGACGGCAAAAAGGATTTTCACAAGATACAGTCCATCGTACAGACGATCAAAGGAGAGTAAGCCATGTCAAAAGGAAGATTTGGCATTCACGGCGGGCAGTATATGCCGGAAACGCTGATGAACGCCGTCATCGAGCTGGAAGAAGCCTACAACCACTACAAGGACGACCCTGCCTTCAACGCCGAGCTGACCGACCTTTACAACAACTACGCCGGCCGGCCGAGCGAACTATATTACGCCGCCCACATGACCCAGGACTTAGGCGGCGCTAAGATCTACCTCAAGCGCGAGGACATGAACCACACCGGTTCGCACAAGATCAACAACGTGCTCGGGCAGGTGCTGCTCGCCCAAAAAATGGGCAAAACCCGAGTCATCGCCGAAACCGGCGCAGGCCAGCACGGCGTGGCCACGGCCACGGTCGCCGCGCTCATGGGCATGGAATGCGAGGTGTTCATGGGCAAAGAGGACACCGAGCGCCAGGCGCTCAACGTCTACCGGATGCAGCTGCTGGGCGCCAAGGTCCACGCGGTCGAAAGCGGCACCGGCACCCTCAAGGACGCGGTATCCGAAACCATGCGTGAGTGGACCAACCGCATCGACGACACCCACTATGTGCTCGGCTCGGTCATGGGGCCGCACCCCTTCCCGACCATTGTCCGCGATTTCCAAGCCGTCATCTCCAAGGAAATCAAAGCCCAACTCCAGCAAAAGGAAGGCTGCCTGCCCGACGCCATTTTGGCCTGCGTGGGCGGCGGCTCCAACGCCATCGGCGCCTTCTACCACTTCATCGACGACCCAAGTGTGCGCCTGATCGGCTGTGAAGCGGCCGGCCGCGGCATCGACACCCCGGACACTGCGGCCACCATCTCGACCGGCCGCCTGGGCATCTTCCACGGCATGAAGTCCTACTTCTGCCAGGATGCATACGGCCAAATCGCACCGGTCTATTCGATCTCGGCCGGGCTGGATTACCCGGGCATTGGCCCCGAACACGCCTACCTGCACGACATTGGCCGCGCCGAATATGTCGCCATCACCGACGACCAGGCCGTGGACGCTTTCGAATACCTCAGCCGCACCGAGGGCATCATCCCGGCCATCGAATCGGCGCACGCGGTCGCCCACGCCATCAAACTCGCGCCCCAGATGGGCAAGGATCAGATCCTGGTCATCAATCTCTCGGGCCGCGGCGACAAGGACTGCGCCGCCATCGCCCGCTACCGCGGACACAACATCACCGAATGACGAAGTGGAGGGCTTTTCTTTGAGTAACATCGCTTCCGCCTTTGCCCACGGCAAGGCATTTATCCCCTTTGTGACCTGCGGCGACCCGTCGCTCGATATCACCGAACAGCTCGTTTACGCCATGGCTCAAAACGGCGCCGACCTCATCGAGCTGGGCATCCCCTTTTCCGACCCGACCGCCGAAGGGCCGGTCATCCAGGCGGCCAACGCGCGCGCACTCGCGGGCGGCGTGACCACCGACAAAATTTTCGATATGGTGCGCCGCATCCGCCAAAAAACCGCTGTGCCTTTGGCTTTTATGACCTATGCCAACGTCGTGTTCTCCTATGGCGCGGAAAAATTCATCCGCACCGCCGCTGAACTCGGCATGGACGGTCTCATCCTGCCCGACCTGCCCTTTGAGGAAAAGGACGAGTTCGATCCCCTGTGCAAGCAATACGGGCTGGACCTGATCTCGCTCATCGCGCCGACTTCCCACGAGCGCATCCGCATGATCGCCCGCGACGCCAGCGGGTTCGTCTACTGCGTTTCCTCTCTGGGCGTGACCGGTGTGCGCAGCCAGATCACCACCGATATTGGCGCCATGGTGCAGCTAGTCAAGGCGGAAAAGGAGATCCCATGCGCGGTCGGCTTCGGCATCTCCACTCCGGCCCAGGCCCGGCAAATGGCTGCCCTGGCCGACGGCGCTATCGTCGGCTCGGCCATCGTCAAGCTGTGCGCCCAATACGGCGCGGACTGCGTGCCCCATGTGGCCGAATATGTGCGGCAGATGAAGGACGCGATCCGTGCCTGACCATCGAGCGGCATGAAATGCTGGAATACCAGAAAACCGTCCACCGGTAAAATAAGCGCAAAAAATCCCCTGCCCACCTGGAACCCGAACTGTTCCAGATGATGCAGGGGATTTTCATGCTTTTAACGGGTGTAGTTACTCGCCCTTGGGGGCATCGTTTTGCGCATCGGCCTGGGGTGCGATCTCCGCCACCGGGGCCTGGTCCTCCAAGCCTTCCGGCGTATGGTGCAGCTCTTCCTCGGTGGCCGCGGTGTCGATCTTGTCAGGCACCTCTTCGCCATTGAACACCTTGAGGAAGGTTTCGCCATCCATTGTCTCGTTGCGCAGCAGATATTCAGCGACATCGTGCAGCTGTTTATCATGCTCGGTCAAGATCTTGGCGCAGCGGTCAAAGGCCTCCTGGATGATGCGGTGCACTTCCGCATCGATTTCCGCAGCCTTGCTCTCAGAATAGCTGTGTGTTGCGCCAAAGTCGCGGCCGATAAACACCTCACCGCTGTCGCCGTAATCGACGGCGCCGATCTTGTCGCTCATGCCGTAATTGACGACCATGGCGCGGGCCATAGCGGTTGCCTGGCGGATATCGCCGGCCGCGCCGGTGGTGATCTCATCAAAAATGAGCTTTTCGGCCACACGGCCGCCCAAGGCGGTGACGATGCTGTCCTCAAAATAGGACTTGGTTTCCAAGCCGCCTTCTTCCTGTGGGCGCCACATGGTAAAGCCGCCCGCGCCGCCGCGCGGAATGATGGTGATATAGTGGATCGGGTCCAGCGTCCCCATCGCATGGTGGGAAACCGCATGGCCGGCCTCATGGTAGGCCACAATGCGCTTTTTCTTTTCGCTGACCACCCGGCTCTTCTTTTCCGGGCCCATCTCGACCTTGAGCAGCGCGTCCTCAATTTCGTCGTTGGTGATGAGCTTTTTGTTGCGGCGGGCAGCCAGCAGCGCGGCTTCGTTGAGCAGGTTTTCCAGGTCCGCGCCGGTCATGCCGACCGTGCCCTTGGCGATGGAGTCAAAATTGACATCCGGGTCGAACTGCTTGTTGCGGGCATGGACGCGCAAAATCTGTTCGCGGCCCTTGACGTCGGGCGCGCCGACATAGACCTGGCGGTCAAAGCGGCCCGGGCGCAGCAGCGCGCGGTCCAGGATATCCGGCCGGTTGGTGGCCGCGATGATGATGACGCCCTCATTTGCGCCAAAGCCGTCCATCTCGACGAGCAACTGGTTGAGGGTCTGCTCACGCTCGTCATGGCCGCCGCCCAAACCGGCGCCGCGCTGGCGGCCGACCGCGTCGATCTCATCGATGAACACGATGGCGGGCGAATTCTTCTTCGCCTGCTCGAACAGGTCGCGCACGCGCGACGCACCCACGCCGACATACAGCTCGACGAAGTCCGAGCCCGAGATGGACAGGAAGGGCACGCCGGCCTCGCCCGCAACCGCCTTGGCGATCAGGGTTTTACCGGTACCCGGCGGGCCGACCAGCAGCACGCCCTTGGGGATGCGGGCGCCCAGCTGGACGAACTTCTGCGGGTTTTTGAGGAATTCGACGATTTCCTGCAATTCTGCCTTTTCCTCGTCGGCGCCTGCAACATCCTGGAAGGTGACCTTCCGCTTATCGTCCTGGGCGAGCTTGGCGCGTGCCCGGCCAAACTGCATCGGCCCACGGCCGCCGCCCTCCTGCTTGTTCATCATAAAGTACCAGAACAGGCCCATGAGCACAATGATGATGATATAGGGCAGCATCCCCATCCACCAGGGGATGTCCCGGACCGTGTAATCGATCTCGGTGATGATCCCTGCTTCTTCCTGTTCCTTAATGGTCGGGCCCAGGTCATTGTAGAACCAGTTGAGGTCGGCAATGGTGTATTGGATCTGTTCACCGCTGCGCAGGGTTGCGCTGAGTACGTTGTCATCAATCGAAAACTTCGAGACTTCTTCGTTGTTGAAGTAGTCGAGGATATCCGAATAAACGACCTGTTCGGTTTCCTGATTCTGGCTTAGCGCGGCGGTTGCCGCCGCCAGCAGCACAAGCAGAATCAAAATATAAAGGCCAAAGCCTTTCATCTTACCTTTCAATCAGGGACACCTTCCTTTTTTCCGGGCTGTAGCGGATCACTTGCCGCCGTAGACCTCGGGCTTTAGAATGCCGATATACGGCAAATTGCGGTACTTTTCCGCGTAATCCAGGCCGTATCCCACGACAAATTCGTCCGGGATCTCAAACCCAAGATAATCGATTGGGACTTCCACCGTGCGCCGCGCGGGCTTGGAGAGCAGCGTACATAGGCGGATGGAGCGCACGCCGCGCGCCTTGAGGATTTTCATTAAGTAGCTGAGCGTCACGCCGCTGTCCAAAATATCCTCAATAATCAGCAAATCCCGGCCTTCGATCTTTTGGCCGATATCCTTGATGATCTGCACTTCTCCGCTGGTTTTTGCGCCTTGGCCATAACTGGATACCACCATAAAATCAATGTTGCAAGCCGTATTGATCTTGCGCGTCAGATCAGCCATGAACACATAACTCCCCTTGAGCACACTGACAATCAACGGGTTTTTTCCCGCATAATCGGCCGTAATCTGCGCGCCCAGCTCGGCAACTTTTTGCGCCAGCTGTTCTTCGGTAAATAGGACCTTTTGAATGTCTTCTTTCATCTTTCTACCCCTCAAACTGTATCTCAAACATTGCGCCGTCTCCGATCCGCCGGCCTATATCCACGCCGACCGACTGCACGGCGATGATGCCCAAGCGGTCTGCCAGCACAGCCAGGCGGTCGCGCCGGGCGCTTGGGATTTTTTTTTCGATCATGCATTTTTTGAGCGTCTTGCTTCCCCCACGGGCATTGAGCCGCACGCGGTCGCCCGTACGCCGGGTGCGCAGTACGCAAGTAGACAAGTCTATTGTATCACATCGAACCCAAAAAGTATTGAATGATTTGTAAAAAACCTGGTCATTTTCAATTCGCCGGATTGTGACCCGCAGCCCGTCCACGCCGAATGTGCCACAGCCAGACACAGGGATTTCCAATCTGGCCCAACTGTCTGGTGCGCTGGGGCGCTCCAAGACCAGTATATTGTATTCCCGCCGGGCGCATACGCCGCCAGGCAGATCGAGCTGCGCCGAAGGGATGGCGTTTTCCAGCAGCGCTTCCAGCGCCGCCACATGACGGGCCGACAGCGCACCTGCGCCGTATTCCTCGCCCAGCTGCCGCAGCGCACGCGCACGCAAGGCTGGATGGGCCTGTCGCAGCGGCCCGATCTGCCAGCCCGCGCCTTGCCGGACCAACATCTGCGCGGCCTGCCTTTGCAGATAGTCCTCGTCCAGCCGCAGCCGCGCACTGAGAGCTGCGGCATGTTCCACTGCCCGGCTGTTGACCGCCGTCAAGGCAGGTACAGCCTCCATCCGGATGCGGTTGCGGGTATATTCAGCCGAAAAATTGGTGCTGTCCTGCACAAAATCCTGGCCCCGCACCTGCAAAAAGGCTTCGACCTCCTGGCGTGTGCAGCCGATCAGCGGCCGGATAATCCCTTCCCGCACCGGGGGAATACCGGATAGGCCGGCTGTCCCGGCGCCGCGCGCGATGTGGAAGAGCATGGTTTCCAGGTTGTCGTTCGCGGTGTGGGCGGTGGCCACCGGCCCCTGCGGGCACAGGTCGCGGAAGAACGCGTAGCGCAAGCGGCGCGCCGCGGTTTCCACACTTTCTCTGCCCATCCGGGCGGCCTGTGCGGCGTCCACCTGCCGCGTTTCCATCGTCAAGCCCTGGGCCTTACAAAAAGCGGCGCAAAAGGCTTGATCCCGGTCGGCCTCAGCCCCACGCAAACCGTGATGCAAATGACAGGTCCAGACCGTGTACCCCAATTCGCGCAGTGCCAGCACCAACGCCACTGAATCGGCGCCGCCGGACAAGCCCACCAGCACCTTGGCCCGGTCGGGCAGCATGTGATAGGCCTTGATGGTGTCCCGTACCTTATGCAAAAATTTATCCATGAATTCGGTCCTGACTAGAAAATGTGGTATATTGGCCGATCCACTGCAAATGGACCGTACCGGTCGCGCCGTGCCGGTTTTTTGCGATCAGGATTTCGGCCACATTTTTTTCTTCGCTTTCATCGTTGTAGTAATCATCACGGTAGATAAACAGCACGATGTCAGCGTCCTGTTCGATTGCGCCCGATTCGCGCAAATCGCTGAGCATGGGGCGTTTGTCAGCCCGCTGCTCGGCCGCGCGCGACAGCTGCGACAAGCAGACCACCGGCACGTTGAGCTCCTTGGCCATAATTTTCAGCCCGCGCGAGATTTCCGCGACCTCCTGGGTGCGGTTTTCATTGCGCCGGCTACCGGTCTGCATGAGCTGCAAATAGTCGATTACAATGAGCCCCAGGCCGTCGCCCAGGCGGCGGCATTTGGCCTTGATCTCGGCTACGGTAATCGCCGGGTTGTCGTCCACATAGATGTGGGTTTTTGCCAACACATTGGTTGCATGTGCAATCTTGATCCAGTCATCTTCACTGAGGTTGCCGGTTTTGAGCTTTTGCGCCTCAATGAGCGCCTCACTGGCCAAAAAGCGGGACGCCAGCTGGTCCTTGCTCATCTCAAGCTGGAACACCGCCACGTCCTTGTCGCTCGCCTTGGCCGCGTTGAGCGCGATGTTGAGGGCAAAGGCAGTCTTACCCATGCCTGGGCGGGCGGCAACCAGGATGAGGTCGGATTTGTTGAGCCCGGTGAGCGCATGATCCAGGTCTCGAAAGCCGGTGGTCAGGCCAGGGATGTCGCTATCCGAGCGGCTGCGCTCGTCGAGCTGGGCGTATAGGTCCATGATGACCGACTTAATGGGGCTCAGGCCCTTGATCTCCCGGCCCTGGCGGACATTGTAGATCTTTTGCTCGGCCAGTTCAGCGATGTCGGCCGCCGCGCCCGCGCCCTCGAGCGCCAATTTTTCGATCTCGGCCCCAGCTGTGGCAATGGCGCGCAGCATACTCTTGTCGCGCACAATGGCGGCATATTCCCGCAAGCCGGCTGCTGTGGGCGTGAGGTCCATCAGCTGCATCAGGTAAGCGCGGCCGCCCGCGTCGTCGTACCATCCCGCGCTCTTGAGTTGATCGAGCACGGTCACCGCATCGATCCGCTGGGCGTTGTTGAACATGGAATAGATGGTCTCAAAGATGCGCCGGTTTTCCTCCTGATAGAAGTCATCCGGCCGCAGCAGCTCGATCGCCGCCGGGATGCACTCGGGGTCGATCAGCATCGAGCCGATCACAGCCTGTTCGGCTTCGGTGCTTTGCGGCATCTGACGGGCCAGCAGCTCGTCCATATCGCCGGGCCTCCTTTCAGAAAAAAGGGAGAATGGGCCTTATTTTGCCCATTCCCGCACTCACGCTTCAACGACCTGCACGTGGATTTCTCCCGGGATCTCGGCATATAGCTTGGCCTTCACCTGATAGGAGCCAAACGCCTTGATCTGCTCGTCCAGCACGATCTTGTTCTTCGGCACCTCAATCCCGTGCTGGGCTTTGAGTGCCTCGGAAATCTCCTTTGCAGTCACTGCGCCGAACAAGCGGCCGCCTGCGCCGCCCTTGGCTTGGAGCACGACCTTGCAGGTCTTGAGTTTTTCCGCGATGTCGCGCGCATTTTGCTGCTCAAGCGCGACCCGGCGGGCATGCGCCTCGTCGGCTTGGCGCTTGAGGTTGAGGTTGTCGGCGGTTGCCAGATCGGCCAGGCCGCGCGGCAGCAAAAAGTTGCGGCCATAGCCCTCGCTGACCTCAACCAGGTCGCCTTTCTTACCTTTACCCTTTACATCTGCCTTTAAAATCACTTTCATCGGTGTTTTCCTCCTTTGTCGGGGGCGCATTCCCCCGCACTTGCATTTTGTCTATCCGCTTCAGGGGGAACCCCTGGGGTTTTGGCTTTTAACGGTCGGTCTTTTCGCTCGCCGGACGGCTATTCGACACCCGGTCGTCCTCTTCAAGATAGGCTTCAATGGCCTTGTGCAGGCGCACTTCGGCTTCTTCCAGCGGCACGCCGCGCAACTGAGCGCCTGCGGACGTGATATTGCCGCCGCCGCCCAATTTTTCCATGACGATCTGCACGTTCACCTGCCCGAACGAACGGGCGGACACAATGGTGTCCTCCTCCATATGGAAGGCTACGATGCTGGCCCGCACGCCGATGATGCTCAAAAGTGAGTCGGCAGCCTTGGCGGCCAGAGCCCGGTCGGTGATGTCCTCGTGGGACACCGCCAGAATGATGCCGCCGCCGCAGTCCTTGGCCGACGAGATCACCTTCTGGCACAGCATATATTCGTCGAAGGTTGACTGGAACAGCTTTTTGACCTCCACCATTTCGGCGCCGGCCCGCTTGAGATAGGCGGCCGCTTCAAAGGTGCGCACGCCGGTTTTGATCGAAAAGCCCTTGGTATCCAAATAAATCCCCGCCAGCAGGCATTCGGCCTCTTCCCGGCGGATCTCGCTGGTCTGCACCATATATTGCAGCAGCTCACTGACCAGCTCGGACGCCGAAGAGGCATACGGCTCGTGCAGGTTGAGCGCGAAATTCTCGATATAGCTGGCCGCACGGCGGTGGTGGTCGATGACCGCCACTTTGTTGATGGATTCGAGCAGCGGCGGCGACTCGACATAATCGGGCCGGTTGGTGTCCACCACGATCAGCAGGGTGTTGTAGTCGCACAGCACCATGGCGTCCTCGGGCTCCAAAAAGAGCTTATCGCCCTCCTCGATGCCCTCCATCTTGTCGATCAGTTCGCGCGCGAGCGTACGCGACTTGCGCAGCACAATATTCACCGGCTTGCCGTGCGCGCGCACCGCGCAGGCCATACCGACCGCGGCGCCCACTGAGTCCATATCGCTCGACTGGTGGCCCATAATCATCACCCGGGACGACTCCCGGATGAGCTGCATGAGCGCGTTGGCCACCACGCGCGACTTGACCTTGGTCCGTTTTTCCAGTTCTTTGGACAGCCCGCCGTAGAACTCAAACTCATATCGTTCTTTGATGACCGCCTGGTCACCGCCGCGCGACAGCGCCATATCCAGCGCCACCCCGGCAAAGTGGAAGCATTCGGCAAAGCTTTCGCCGCCTTTGCCGATGCCGATGGACAGCGTGGCCATGACCCCCGACCGGCTCTGGATGGAGCGCACCTCGTCGAGTACGCTGAAATGCTTGCTGATGAGCTTGGTCAGGTCGCCGGTTTCCAGCACGAAGATGTACTTGTCGCGGTCGTACTTGCGCAGGAGCGAGCGGCTGTCCTTGGCCCACTGGGCGATTTTGCGGTCGATCTCGGCCAGGATGATGGATTTTTCCGAGTCGGTGGCGTTTTTGGTCAGCTCCTCATAGTTGTCGATGGAGATGATGGACACCACCGGGCGGCTGAGCGCGTAGCGCTCACGGCAATGGATATATTCGGTACACGGCACAAAATACAGCACCAGTAGCACCTCATTGGCCTCTTTTTCGGTCATCATGCTGCCGTAAACCCAGAAAAAATTCTGCCCAACCTGCAATTCGCCCGGATATTGGCGCTTATTCTCGGCTAACCACTGGGCGTCAAAATCGGGCGCCAGGTCGTAGAAGTTGACGTTGGGCGCGCAGTCCCACCGGCCGGTGACCTCGCAGAAGGCGTCGTTGGCCCACAGCGTTTCGCTCGTCGAGGCGCGCACGATGATGGTGGGCAACGGGAAATCGATGATTGACGAGCGCGCCGTGTGGCCGGCGTCCAGCGTCACGCCCTGCAAATAGCGCAGCATTTCGGTGCGCCGGAATTTTTCACGCCGCCGGTAAATCGCGTACATGAGCAGGCACAGCGCCACGCCGATCCCGGCCATGACAAAGGACACATAGGCGCAGGACAGCGAAAACAGCAAGAAAATCGCAAAGTAGAAGTGGTATCCGGGTTGGATGATTCGTTTCAGCTTTTTGTCCAACAGGCGTACACCCCCCAGCAAAGACAAATTTACAAATTACAGTATAGCATCTTGCCACCTTTGGCGCAAGCACAATATCAAACTTCTGCAAATTATCTTTCCTGTTTTCTGCGGATCTTGCGCGCTTTTGCACAGGTATGCTATACTAGAAAAAAGCTTCCATGCAGCCGGGGGCGTCCCGCGGCCTCTGCCGCGCACACCGGGGACGGCGGCACGGCGGCTTTTGGCAAACATTTTACATGTTGGGGGTAAAAAAACGATGTCCAAAACCAAAGATCAAACCTATCTGACGAAAGCCGGCCGTCTGCGGCCGGTGCTGCTGGGCGGCAGCTTGCTGTTGCTGCTGCTGGCCGGGTGCGCCAATGACGGGCAAAATAGCGCCGCTGCGCAAAGCCAAGCGGCTGCTTCCTCCGTCCAAGTCTCCGAACCGGCCCCGGCTGCATCCGACCCGGCCGCCGGCCAGGCGTCCTCGGCCGCGTGGCAGGTCTACACCGACGACTATCTCTCCTACGAAATCCCGGCGAACTGGTCCAAAAACGACGGCTACTCCAGCGACCAGGCCCGGCTCGCCTTCTTTACACCCACCGACCCTGCTTCGGACACCCCGTCCAACGTCAATTTGCAGATCACCAGCCTGCAAAACCGCAGCCAATCCATGGACTACGCCGACCCGGAGATCCAGCGGCTGTATTACGATTTTCTGCTCAGCGGCGACATGGGGCTGCCCGACGAGGCCCAGGGCGGCACTTACCAGACCGAGCAGATCGGGGACACCTGGGTTTATTCGCTCAGCTTTGAACGGGACGCCGGGGATGGCGTCATGGTGCAGCAAACCGCCTATTTCCCCATGGGGCTCGACTATGCGCTGGTCATCTGGGCGACCGATTTCCAAGACGGCAGCACCCCGCCGGTGACCGAAGTCGCGCGGCATATTTGTGAAACCCTGCAAATCCTCTAAATCGCGCGCATAGCGGCGGTTTTGCGCGCACCTGCCGGAATTTTTCGCCTTTTACAGTCTTTTTGTCCGATTTGACAGATCATTTTCCAGAAAACAACATTCGTCGGCGGTTCTTTTCCCATAAAACAGCATTTTTTGCAGGCCCTCTGCTGTATTTTAGAGCAAAGGGCCTGTTCTTTTTTGGCCCGGCACAAAGCGCCAATGCGCGCATTTATTGTAACCAAATTTTTGGTGTACAAAATGTTTTTCTTGTGGTATAATATTTGCGGCCTTTTTACATAGGCCTCTTTTCATTCCGCCGGCGCTACACCTACTGGCAAATGCGCGCCATGTGCGGTCCGCCATAAGAGAAACAAAGAACCGCTTGCAGCGCGTTCCCGCCGAATGCGCCCCATGATAAGGAGGATTCTTCATGCGAATCAAATGGCTTTCCCTGTTTTCGGTTTTCGTGGCAGGTTCGATGCTTTTGCACGCTTCTGCCGCCCAGGTCATCCAAAAGGACGGGTTGGTGTTTGTGCCTGAGCACTCGGTATTTTTCGCTGACGTCGGCGAGGGGCACCGCTGGGCTGTCCAATCGGTCGATTATCTGGCCAACCACAACATTGTCAGCGGTACCGAGCGCCTAGTGTACAGCCCGGCTGAAACGCTCACCCGCGCCGATTTTGTCACCATGCTCGCCCGGGCTTATCAGATGTCCGACTATGTCAGTGCGGACAACTTCCCCGATGTGCCAGACAACGCCTATTACAGCGAAGCGGTCAGCGCCGCCAAAAATTTAGGCATCATCTCAGGCGACTCGGACGGCAATTTCCGCCCGACCGATCCCCTAACCCGTCAGGATGCCATGGTCATGCTGCGCCGCACCCTTGGGCGCACCGGCCTGTTCTTCCCCGAGGGCTCGCTGGCCGCCTTTTCGGATGCTGAAAGCATCGCCCCCTATGCCCGCACCGATATTGCCGCCCTGGCTGCCGCCGGTGTCATCAGCGGCACAAATGGCAAACTTAACCCCACTTCTTCGGTCACGCGGGCCGAGATGGCGGTCATGCTCTACCGCGCCCTGCTGCTGGAGGATGACGGCAGCGGCAACCCGGTCTATGTCAACCGCTCCAACGTGGTCAACCTGTGCATTGGCAACGCCTTTTACCCCAATGTGACCATCGAAAATGCGACTGAAGGCCAGACCTTCGCGGGCCTATACGTCTGCGAGGAGATGACTGGCGAGGGTGAGGATTTCACCGCCACCTTGGGTGACGCCCGCACGCTCGACCAGCAGGTCGTCTGGGATGGCAGCGTGCTTACGGTAGACGGCCAAACCGTCACCGTTGCCGAGGACTGCGACGCCATCTGCATCGACCCCTATGGCTCGATCTCGGGCGGCCTGGTTTCGACCGGCGGCGAGTACCAAAGTGCGGCTGTAAGCGTCACAAACGGCGTTGTGACCGCGGTCTATTATACCAAATAACCCCAAAAAGCAGATGCCCCAGTGGGTATCTGCTTTTTATCTGCACCAAAGCAATGTAGCGGCAGTCTGCCCGCCATCCGTGCGCACAGCAGGCTGCTGCTCGTTTATTCTAGTTTCACCTTATATATTTTGCTTAGCGGGCCGGTGAACAGTTGCTTGGCTGAGCTGCCTGTAAAACCGTCGATCGCATCCTGTACGACAGGGAGCATCAAGTCAAGATAGCGGTACTCTCCGCCCTTCTCATCTGTTACAACTTGGACACTCCCGAACATATCCGGATGTGCACGCAGATACTTCACGTATGGCTGCGCCTAAGGGGCATATAAAATAGGAAAACTGCAAATATAAGGCTTTTCGGAGCCTACAATCCGAAAAAATAAAATAAAAGTCTATCACATTACACCGAAAGCCGTCCGGGTAAAATCTGGACGGCTTTTTGTATGGTGGACTTGGAAAGGAGGAATTTTTTTCGGTAGAAAATCAACGCTGATTTTTGTGCAATACACCAAAATTAAAGGAGGTTAGTGAATGACAGATGACAAGCTGAAAACAGGCCCGGAGTCCCCCGGCCCGGATCGCTCTGACGATGTTCCTGTGGAAGATGCTCCACCGCTCCAGGAGCTCCAGGCTCAGGAGGCCTCCGCACCGGAAAAAGAACAAGGGCCTGCCGAGCTTGGTATGGGCCCGGCATCCCAGCCGGATCAATCTGTTATCCCTGAAATGAGGGCGGACGATCCGGCTCACTTCGCTCCGGGCGAGGTAGTAGTTGATTTTGACAAAATCAACGAGCTCATGTCCCAACGGCGGGCGGCGGCGCGTGAAGCCGTAGGAAAAGCAAATGACGGGAGCTGCGGCTGCTCGTAAATGGTGTACTCGATTGCCGCCATTTTACCTTTTTCGTCGCGTCCCTGCCGCCTTGTGATATATCCGGCTTTTTCAAGCTCCCATACGGCGGTGCGGATCGCGTCGATACTTTCCCGGTTGATATGGGACAGCCCCGCAAGGGTGTAGTCCCAA
>CAJFUJ010000011.1 GCA_904420185.1 uncultured Butyricicoccus sp.
ACTCGATCATGCTCGACGGCAAGAAGGGCGTTGCGCAGAAGGTCGTTTATGGTGCTTTTGACATTGTCCGTGATAAGTCCGGTCGTGAACCCCTGGAGGTTTTCACCGAGGCGATGGAAAACATCATGCCCAGCCTGGAAGTCAAGGCTCGCCGTGTTGGCGGCGCAACCTACCAGGTGCCGATGGAGGTCCGCCCGGAGCGCCGGCAGACCTTGGGCCTGCGCTGGATGACCCGCTATGCCCGCGCTCGTTCGGAAAAGACCATGCGCGCGCGCCTGGCCGGCGAGATCCTGGACGCAGCAAACAATCTGGGCGGCTCTGTCAAGAAGCGTGAGGATACGCACAAGATGGCAGAGGCAAACAAGGCATTCGCTCACTACCGCTATTAATTTGCGGTGGAATTTCTGAAAGGAGAGCAATCAATGCCTAGAGAATATTCCCTGGAAAGAACAAGAAATATCGGCATCATGGCGCACATCGATGCCGGTAAAACCACGACAACCGAGCGTATTCTGTACTACACCGGCGTCAACTACAAGATCGGCGATACCCATGACGGTACCGCGACCATGGACTGGATGGCGCAGGAGCAGGAGCGCGGTATTACCATTACGTCTGCGGCGACGACTTGCCACTGGGCTGGCTCCCATCAGCAGTACCCGGAGCACCGCATCAACATCATCGACACCCCGGGCCACGTGGACTTTACCATTGAAGTACAGCGTTCGCTGCGTGTACTGGACGGTTCGGTCACTGTGTTCTGCGCCAAGGGTGGCGTTGAACCCCAGTCGGAAACCGTTTGGCACCAGGCTGACGATTACCATGTACCGCGTATGGCGTTCGTCAACAAGATGGACATCATGGGCGCTGACTTTTTTAACGTCATCAAGATGATGAAGGACCGCCTCAAGTGTAACGCGGTTCCGATTCAGTTGCCCATCGGCGTTGAGGATACCTTCAAGGGCATCATCGACCTGATGACCATGCGCGCCGAGGTTTACTATGACGACCTGGGCAAGGATGTACGCGATGAGGAAATCCCGGCTGATATGATGGACCAGGCGCAGGAATACCACGACGCCATGGTCGAAGCCATCGCCGAGCTCGACGAGGATCTGATGATGAAGTACCTCGAGGGCGAGGAGATCACGGTTGACGAGCTCAAGGCCGCACTGCGTAAGGGTGTGTGCAATGTGCAGATCATCCCGGTTTTGTGCGGCACAGCATACCGCAACAAGGGCGTACAGCCGCTGCTCGACGCAGTGATCGACTATATGCCCGCGCCGACCGATATCCCGCCGATCAAGGGCGTGAATCCGGACACCGAGGAAGAGGATGTACGGCATTCTTCCGACGAGGAGCCTTTCTCCTCCCTGGCGTTTAAGATTATGACCGACCCCTATGTCGGACGTTTGACCTTCTTCCGTGTTTACTCGGGTACGTTGACCGCTGGTTCTTCGGTGCTCAACGCAACGAAGGGCAACCGCGAGCGGATTGGCCGTATCTTGCAGATGCACGCCAACGCGCGGAAGGATATTGAGATGGTTTACTCGGGCGATATCGCTGCTGCGGTTGGCCTGAAGAACACCACCACCGGCGATACTCTGTGCGATGAAAAGCACCCGATTATTCTGGAGTCTATGAACTTCCCGGAGCCGGTTATCCGTGTCGCAATCGAGCCCAAGACCAAGGCGGGCCAGGAAAAGATGGGTATCGCGCTGGCAAAGCTGGCCGAAGAGGACCCGACTTTCAGAACCTGGACCGACGACGAAACCGGCCAAACGATTATCGCCGGCATGGGCGAGTTGCACCTCGAGATCATCGTTGACCGCCTGCTGCGTGAATTTAAGGTTGAGGCGAATGTCGGTGAGCCGCAGGTTGCGTATAAGGAAACCATCCGCCGCTCGGCAGATGTGGATATGAAGTATGCCCGCCAGTCGGGCGGTAAGGGCCAGTATGGTCATGTCAAGATCATCGTTGAGCCCAATGAGTCCGGTAAGGGCTATGAGTTTATCAATAAGGTAGTTGGCGGCGCGATCCCCAAGGAATATATCGAGCCGGTCAACCAGGGTATCCAAGGCGCAATGCAGGCCGGTGTGCTGGCAGGCTATCCGGTTGTGGATGTTAAGGTCACGCTGTACGATGGTTCGTTCCACGAAGTCGACTCCTCGGAAATGGCGTTTAAAATCGCAGGTTCCATGGCGTTCAAGGAAGCAATGCGCAAGGCAGACCCGGTTCTCATGGAGCCCATCATGCAGGTGGACGTTATGGTGCCGGAGGACTACATGGGCGACGTCATCGGCGGCTTGAATGCGCGCCGTGGCCAGATCCAGGGCATGGAGCCGCGCGGCGGCGTGGAGGCCATCAGCGCAGCGGTACCGCTGAGCGAAATGTTCGGCTATGCGACCGCGTTGCGTTCGAGCACCCAGGGCCGTGGCCAGTACACCATGCAGCCCAGCCACTACACCGAGGTTCCCAAGTCGGTGCAGGAAAAAATTATTGATACTCGCACGAAAAATAACGACTAAGTTGTTGATTTTTTCATTGGTTTGCTTTAGAATATTCTTACCAATGACTTAAATGGACTAACAAACAAGGAGGCTATCCAAAATGGCAAAGGAAAAATTTGACCGTTCTCTGCCGCACGTAAACATTGGCACCATTGGCCACGTTGACCACGGCAAGACCACTCTGACCGCTGCAATCACCAAGGTACTGGCTTTGGAGGGCGAAGCTGAGTATCAGGCTTACGATTCGATCGATAAGGCGCCGGAAGAAAAAGAGCGCGGCATTACCATCAATACCGCCCACGTTGAGTATCACACCAAGAACCGCCACTATGCGCACGTTGACTGCCCGGGCCATGCTGACTATGTAAAGAACATGATCACCGGCGCTGCGCAGATGGACGGCGCGATCCTGGTTGTATCTGCGGCAGACGGCCCGATGCCCCAGACCCGTGAGCACATCCTGCTGGCTCGCCAGGTAGGCGTTCCCTATATCGTTGTATTTATGAACAAGGTTGACCAGGTTGACGACGAAGAACTGCTTGATCTGGTTGAAATGGAAATCCGTGAGCTGCTCAGCTCTTACGAGTTCCCGGGCGATGACGTTCCGGTTATCCGTGGCTCGGCGCTCCAGGTTCTGACCTGCGATTCCACCGATCCGAATGCACCTGAGTACGCTTGCATCCATGAGCTGATGGACGCGGTTGACACCTACATCCCGACACCGGACCGTGCGGCCGACAAGCCGTTCATCATGCCGGTCGAGGACGTATTCTCCATCACTGGCCGCGGTACTGTTGCAACCGGCCGTGTAGAGCGTGGTATGCTGAAGATGGGCGAGGAAGTTGAAATCGTTGGCCTGATGGACGCTCCGCGCAAGACCGTTGTAACCGGTATCGAAATGTTCCGCAAGCTGCTGGACTATGCAGAAGCAGGCGACAACATCGGCGCGCTGCTGCGTGGTATCCAGAAGACCGAAATCGAGCGCGGCCAGGTTCTGGCAAAGCCGGGCTCCATCCATCCGCACACCAAGTTCAAGGGCCAGGTATACGTCCTGAAGAAGGAAGAGGGCGGCCGTCATACACCGTTCTTCAACAACTACCGTCCCCAGTTCTACTTCCGTACCACTGACGTTACAGGCGTTATTGCTCTGCCGGAAGGCACCGAAATGTGCATGCCGGGTGACAACGTTGAGATGGACGTTGAGCTGATCACCCCGATTGCGATCGAGGAAGGCCTGCGCTTCGCGATCCGCGAGGGCGGCCGCACCGTAGGTTCGGGCGTTGTTGTAAAGATCAACGAGTAATTTACGCTTGTGTAGAATAAAAGCCTGTCCAGCTTAAGCTGGACAGGCTTTTTTCTGTGGGACTATAAATGCGCGCGGAGCACGCCGTCACGGTACATGGCTAGCAGCTGTTCGAGGTCCTCGATTTTACTGCGGAAAATATCGCCTGCGTCGGTATCTGCGACGGTTAAACGGCGTGGCATCCGTTCGACGATGTGTACGCTGGAGCGCATCTCAGCCAGCGGATGGGTATCGTCTGCCGGCTGGAAGGGCATATGCTCGGCGAGCTCGATGTTGTGGGAGTTGAAGATCAGAGTATAGCCAGCGATACCGGTCTTGGACTGATAGGCTTTGGAGATGCCTCCATCGATGACAAATAGACGGCCACCGGCCTTGATCGGATTTTCGCCGTTTTTGACCGGTACATGTCCATTGACGATATGGGCATGGTTGGGGTCTAAGCCGAATTCCTCTAGGATTTTGATGCATTGGGCCGGGTCTTCGTAGCAGTGATAATAGGGATTCATGGGCTCGGATTGCAGCGATTTGTCGGCCACAAAGCAGCGTTCAAAGGTGGTCATGCGGTCTTTCCCAAACAATGGGGATTTGGCGCCGCACCATAGGTACCACATTAAATCCACACTATCTGAATCGCCGGTGTAGTAGGCCTGGCGCACCCGCTGGTCTAGGCAGTCAAGCAATGCCTTGCCGGAAAAACGATTGCCCCCGAGTGTGAAGGTATCAAATTGCCCGTCCAGCGTCATAGGGATGCAGCCGTGATACAGAAGATTGTTATTGATGATTTTATACATGCCACCGTGGGTGTAGAGAAAATCAATGTGACGGCGCAGCCGGGTGCTGTGCTGGAAAGAGGCCAGCGTATTTTCCACTAGGGTTTCTTCTTCCGGGGAGAGACGGTAGGGGTCAGCCGGGTCAATGGTGGGGAAATTGGTGTCCAACATGGGGTGCTCGGCGCCGCCGATGGTCACCGTCCCCTTGGAAAAGTTGATCTTATCCAGCAGCATACGGTCTTGCATGGCATATTCCGGATGGCGCTGAAGGAGTTGTCCCTCTAGTTTAAACAAAATGACAGCAGCAGCTTTATGCATTTTCGCCGCAAGACGGGGATCGACTGGATCGTATTTATTTTCATCCAGCACATGGGGCTGGAAACGGGTGCAGGGGTCGTCTGGGTAGGTTTCAGCCGCAAACATGGACAGCGGCCTCAGGTTGATGCCATAACCGTCCTCCAGCACATCAAAGGAATTGTAGCTGATGGCAATTTTGAGCACATTGAATAGGCAGACCCGGTTGCCGCACATGGCGCCCATCCAGTTGATGTCATGGTTGCCCCACTGGACATCTACGTCGTGATATTTCATCAGTTCGTCGAGGATCATGTCGGCACGTGGACCGCGGTCAAAAATATCGCCGATGATGTGCAAATGATCGACCGTCATTTGCTGGATGAGATGGCACAAGGCAGTGATCAGCGGATCAGAAATTTGCGATTTAACGACCGATTCGATCAAACCGCGGAAATAGCGGCGCTTGTCTGGGTCGGTGTCATCGGTTTGGAGCAGTTCATCGAGGATAAAGGCGTAGTTGGGGTCCATAGCTTTATGCACCCGGCTGCGGGTGTATTTGGCAGATACATCGCGGCAGACCAGTACCAAACGCCCGATGGTCAGCTCGGACCACTCGGCCAGGCGGGAGCAGTTGCGGCGTTTGCTGGCCAGCATGGCGGTGGGATAGCAGATGAGGGCTGCCAACTCGGCGCGGTCGGCCTCTAAAATGGAGTGGGAAAACAGCGCTTCGATTTTGTCGCGGATGACGCCTGATCCAGAGCGAAGCAGATGGATAAAAGCCTCATGTTCACCGTGCAGGTCGCTGAAATAGTATTCGGTGCCCTTGGGCATACACAGGGTCGCCGTCATGCTGACAATGGCGCTGGATACCGCCTCTATGGTGGGGTATTGCTCACTGAGCAGTTGATAATAGGAAAAATCTTTCATAAAATACCTCCCATCTTTGGAGGGACACCAAAAGGGTCCCGGTAGATTGCTCTCATGGTACCATAGCGGGCGAGACCTTGCAAGAAGAGAAAGAAACAAAAAAAGATTGGATTACAGCTTGAGAATTGACAGATACCATGTTAAAATAATAGTATTCAAGGCTTCCTAGGGGAGCCGGCGGGGTCGCCCGTCTTGTTTTCAGATTGGATGATGGAAAGGAAGACAATTTATATGAAGAAGCTTTGGTGCGCATTCCGCCGCAGAGATGCGGTTGGTGCAAAGATCTGTGTCGCTTTGGCTGAAACCGAAGGACGCGTTCGTCTGTGTCCTTATGCAACCGAACCGGAAGCGGTAGAAAAGTGTCCGGATTATGCGTTTAACACTCGAACCGAAGGGGAAGACGAAGGAATCGAGTAAAACCAAAGCCCTCTGAAAGCTTGGCCTTTCAGAGGGCATTTCACTGCCCTTTTTAGGAGGAACTATGGGAAAGAAAATGAAAAAACAGGCTGAACCACAGCGGCGTGTGCAAAATACGGGTGAAAAGCGGTACTGGTCGGATGCGCGCCGGGTGCGCTTGGTGCTGTCGGTACTGGTGCTGTCCACCTTGGTCCGCCAGCTGTTTCTGCGCAACTATGAAGGGGTGTTCATGTGTGTGCTCACCCTGCTGCTATTCGGGTTGCCAACCTTTTTGGAGCGGCTGAGTTATATCGACCTGCCGGCTTTGCTAGAGGGCATTATCTATTGCTTCATCTTTGCCGCCGAAATTTTGGGCGAGGTCAATTCCTTCTACACCCGCATTCCCTATTGGGATTCCATGCTGCACACGATCAACGGATTTCTAATGGCCGCTATTGGGTTTGCCCTGGTCGATATCTTCAACCGGTCGGAGCATTTTTCCTTCAAGCTGTCGCCGATGTTCCTGGCGATTGTGGCCTTTTGCTTTTCTATGACCGTAGGTGTGCTGTGGGAGTTCTTCGAGTTTGGAATGGACACATATTTTGGAACCGATATGCAAAAGGACTGGATTGTGCAGCACATCAATTCAGTCATGCTCGACCCCAATGGACTGAATGTGGTACATCATGTGGACGTGGAGTCGTTGCTGGTCAATGGTGAAGATTGGGTTGCCCGCCTGGGCGGCTATTTGGACATTGGACTGGTCGATACGATGAAGGATTTGCTTGTAAATTTCGTCGGCGCGGTTGTCTTTTCGGTGATCGGCTTCTTTTACGTTAAAAAGCGTGGACAAGGGAAGTTTGCCCGCCAGTTTATTCCGAAAGTTTTAAACCTGCATAAAGACCAAGAAAAATGAAGAGAAACCCCTTTGTTTTGTGCAAAAAATAGAGGTTTTACACTTTACACAATCTTTACAAAATGCCGTGGACAGACTTTACAATCTCCATTTACACTGAGTGTGTCAAAACAAACGGACAAAAAAGGAGAGTTCAGTAAAATGAAGATTAAAAGACTGCTTGCGCTGCTGATGGCAGCGGCGATGGTCACCTCCCTGGCAGCTTGCGGCGGCAACGATTCCGGCAACACGGCCGGCAGCGGTGCGGCGGCTTCGGGCGGCAGCGACCTGGGGATGATCGCGGTTGTATCCCGTGAGGATGGCTCGGGTACGCGCGGCGCGTTCGTTGAGCTGATGGGCATCGAAGAAGAGGATGCCGACGGCAATACGACCGATATGACCACCCTGGACGCGACCATCACCAACAACACCGAAGTTATGATGTCCACGGTTGCAGGCGACCCGGCAGCCATCGGCTATGTTTCCATGGGCTCGCTCAATGACAACGTCAAGGCGGTCACGGTAGACGGTGTCGAGGCGACAGCCGAAAACGTGAAGGCTGGTACTTATAGTGTATCCCGTCCGTTCAACATTGCAACGATGGGCGAACCGACCGGTGTAGTAGCAGACTTTATCAACTTTATCCTGTCGGCTGAGGGCCAGGAGATCGCTGCAGGCGATTACATCCCGGTTGACGACGCAGCGGCATCCTTCCAGAGCGATGGCTCGACCGGCAAGATCGTCATCGGCGGTTCCTCTTCGGTCACCCCGCTGATGGAAGCACTGGTTGAAGCTTACCAGGCCATCAACACGGGCGCAGACATCGAGCTGCAGACCTCGGACTCCACTTCGGGTATGACCGGCACCATCGACGGCACTTACGACATCGGTATGGCCTCTCGTGAACTCAACGAAGAGGAGAGCGCACAGCTGACCGGCACCGTCATTGCGCTGGACGGTATCGCAGTAATCGTCAACAACGAGAACCCGGTTGAGAACCTGACCACCGAGCAAATCGGCCAGATCTACAAGGGCGAAATCACCGACTGGTCGGAAGTTACTGCATAAGAAAAGAACATTCCCGCGCGGGGCGGTCGCAGTATATGCGCCGTCCCGCTCCGACTGTCTGAAAAGGTGTTGTTTATGAGAGAAAAAATCATGCATGTCATCTTCGCCCTGGCAGCGCTGACTTCGATTTTGGCGGTTGCGCTGATTTGCATCTTTCTGTTTGCCAACGGCATTCCGGCGATGCTGGAGGTCGGCCTGGGCGACGTGCTGACAGGTACAATCTGGCGGCCAACAGCGGATGTGCCGCAGTTTGGCATTCTGCCGATGATTGTGGGTTCCATCTATGTGACGGCGGGCGCAATTATCATTGGCGTACCCATCGGCATCCTGACCGCCGTTTTCCTGGCGTTTTATTGCCCCAAAACCATCTATAAACCACTCAAATCGGCGACCGAACTGCTTGCAGGTATCCCGTCGGTTGTTTATGGTTTCTTCGGCCTGGTGGTCCTGGTTCCTTTTATCCGGGAAAATATCGGCGGGCGCGGCCAATCCATCTTAGCGGCCTCGCTGTTGCTCGGGCTGATGATCCTGCCGACCATTATTGGCGTATCCGAATCAGCCCTGCGTGCAGTGCCAAAATCCTTTTATGAAGGCTCGGTCGCCTTGGGTGCCACCCATGAAGAGGCGATTTTCCGCACCGTGCTGCCGGCTGCAAAGTCAGGCGTGATGGCGGGCGTGATTTTGGGGATTGGCCGCGCGATTGGTGAAACCATGGCGGTGATTATGGTAGTCGGCAACCAGGCCCGCCTGCCCGCGTCGGTTTTGGAGGGCGTACGCACGCTGACGAGTAATATCGTCCTGGAGATGGGCTATGCGTCCGGCCTGCACCGGGAAATGCTGATCGCAACCGGTGTTGTACTGTTTGTATTCATCTTGATTATCAATGTGCTATTTTCCATTTTGAAGCGGAGGGACAAGTATGCAGGATCCTAATCAAAGCGCAGCCAAACCCCGGGTGAAGCCCCTGAGCTTGCTGCTCAAGATCTTGGTCTTTGCAGCTGCGTGCATCACCTTTGCCGCGCTGCTGTTCCTCATTGTTTACATCCTGATCAACGGTATCCCGAACTTAACCCCGTCACTGTTTGCGCTGGAATACAATTCGGACAACGTCTCCATGTTGCCGGCGCTGATCAACACCCTGGAGATGACCGCGCTGTCGCTGCTGATTGCGGTGCCGCTTGGCGTATTTACGGCGATCTATTTGGTCGAGTATGCCGGCCGCGGCAACAAGTTGGTCGGCGTGGTGCGCCTGACCTCGGAAACTCTGTCGGGCATCCCTTCGATTGTATACGGCCTGTTTGGTATGTTGTTTTTCGTCGGCACCATGGACATCGGCCTGTCGCTTTTGTCGGGCGCGTTGACGATTTCGATTATGATCCTGCCGCTCGTCATCCGCACGACCGAGGAAGCGCTCATCGCGGTGCCGGATATGTATCGAGAAGCATCTTTTGGCTTGGGCGCCGGCCGGCTGCGCACGGTGTTCCGCGTGGTGCTGCCCAGCGCGATCCCAGGCATTTTGGCGGGCGTTATTTTGGCGGTCGGCAGAATTGTCGGTGAAACAGCGGCGCTGATGTATACCGCCGGTACGGTGGCCGAAACGGCGACCAGCGTATTTGATTCCAGCCGTACCCTCGCAGTGCATATGTACCTGCTTTCAAGCGAGGGCTTCCACACCGACCAGGCGTATGCGACCGCAGTCGTACTGCTGGTCATTGTGTTTGTCATCAATGCGGTCAGCGCCTTTATCGCTAAGCGGCTGACCAAAATCTAAACAGGCGCCATTTGGAGGAAAGTCATGAAAGACAAAATTACAATCGAGGGCGTGAACCTGTATTATGGCACATTTCACGCGCTGAAAGATATCAATGTACACATCCCGCAAAATGAAATCACCGCTTTCATCGGCCCGTCCGGCTGCGGCAAGTCTACGCTGCTCAAGTCGCTCAACCGTATGAACGATCTGATTGAAGGCTGCAAAATTACCGGCAAAATCGAGCTGGACGGCATGGATATCTACGCCAAGTCCACCGATGTCAACGACCTGCGCAAACGGGTGGGCATGGTGTTCCAAAAACCCAACCCGTTCCCGATGTCGATCTATGACAATATTGCTTACGGCCCGCGCACCCATGGCATCCGCACGCGCAGCAAGCTGGACGAAATCGTCGAGCGCAGCCTCAAGCAGGCGGCAATCTGGGATGAGGTAAAGGACCGCTTAAATAAAAATGCGCTCGGCATGTCGGGTGGCCAGCAACAGCGCTTGTGCATTGCGCGTGCGCTGGCAACTACCCCGGACGTGCTGCTCATGGACGAACCGACCTCTGCATTGGACCCGATCTCGACAGCAAAGATTGAAGACCTTGTATTGGAGCTCAAAACAGATTATACTATTGTCATGGTCACGCACAATATGCAGCAGGCAACCCGCGTGTCCGATAAAACAGCCTTTTTCCTGCTCGGGGAAATGGTTGAAATGAACGATACCGAGCAGCTGTTTTCGGTGCCGCAAGACAAGCGGACAGAGGATTACATTACAGGAAGGTTTGGTTAAGGCATGAGAAGTCGTTTTGAAGCCCAGTTGCACGAACTGAACAATGAAATTATCACCATGGGCGCCATGGTGGAGTCCGCAATCGCCGCCGCAACCCGCGCCTTGGAAAATCGGGATGAGGCGCTGGCCACCCAAGTGGCGAGCTCGGATAATACGGTGGATCAGAAAGAACGCGAGATCGAACAGCTTTGCCTCAAGTTGCTTTTGCAGCAGCAGCCGGTCGCCTCCGACCTGCGCATGATCTCGGCGGCCATGAAGATGATCACCGATATCGAGCGCATCGGCGACCAGGCGGCCGACATCGCCGAGCTCACCCTGCTTTTGTGCAAGCAGGAAGGCCTGCTCAGCGCCAAAAAGCTCAAGGAAATGGCGCGCTCGACCATCCATATGGTCAGTGGTGCGATCGACGCCTTCGTCCGTCGTGACCTGCATATGGCGCGGGAAATTCGGGAATACGACGATGTGGTCGATGGACAGTTTGACGAGATCAAGGCCCTGCTGGTGGAAGCCATCCGGGAAAACCGGGACGTCGGTGAAACGGCGATTGATGAGATTATGATCGCCAAGTATTTTGAGCGCATTGGCGACCATGCGGTCAATATCGCCGAGTGGGTGGATTTCTCGATCACCGGCCACCTCAAGCATGAAGACTAACCGGGCCGCCATAGAAAAGGGGGCAAAACCAATGCAAACCATTTTCTGTGTGGAGGACGATGCAAATATCCGGGAGCTGGTCGTCTATGCGCTGCGCGCCAGCGGGTTTGCGGCAGAAGGATTTGACTGCACAGCCGCGCTGTACGAACGCCTGGATGAAGGGCTGCCGTCGCTGCTGTTGCTGGACGTGATGCTGCCCGGCGAGGACGGCATTACGGCGCTGAAAAATCTGCGGCAAAACCCCCGGACCGCCGAGCTGCCGGTCATTTTGCTGACCGCTAAAAATGCCGAGTACGACAAGGTGACTGGCCTGGACAGCGGAGCGGATGATTATGTCACCAAGCCGTTTGGTGTGATGGAGCTAATCTCTCGCGTGAAAGCAGTGCTGCGCCGGGTGGATAAGACCACACCCGAAGATACGATTGCTCTGGGACAGATCGTGCTGGACAGCCGTCGCCGGGTCGTTACCGTAGACGGCGAAGAGGTCGCCTTGACCTTTAAGGAATTTGAGTTGCTGCATTATTTGATGCAAAATCCGGGACTGGTGTTGTCCCGCGAGAAAATTATGGCCGCAGTCTGGGGCTTTGATTTCGAGGGAGAAAGCCGGACTGTGGACATGCATATCAAAACGCTGCGGCGCAAATTGGGCACGGCTGGCGCGCAGATCGGCACAGTGCGTGGCGTGGGATATAAAATCAGCGGCGAAGAAGGATGATGGCAAGGCTGCGCAAAGCGGGACCGGAGCTGGACGGGACGCCGGGTTCCTGCTTGTATGATGGGGACGCAGCCGCGCCAGTGGGAGGATGTCATGAAACGTAAAATCAATCTATTTATGAGCTTGCTTGCGCTTGCAGCCTGCCTTGTGACCTTTGTTTCGACGCTGGTGGTCAGCTATCAGACAGCGCTTACACGCATGGAAACGGAAACCTTTCGGCAGGCCTCTCTGGTTGCAGCTGGACTGGAAGAGATTTTGGAGCTGCCTGCAGATGAGCTGAGGAGATATTTGGAGGCGGTTGGCAACAGCGACAGCTCGCGCGTGACCCTAATCCAGTCGGATGGTACGGTACTATTTGATTCCAGCCACGATTCCTCGCAGATGGAAAATCATTTGGAGCGGCCCGAGGTGCAGGAAGCGCTAAACAGCGGGGAAGGAACCAGTATCCGGGTTTCAGCCACGCTCGGCCGGCAAACCTATTACGCGGCGATTCAGCTGTCAAGCGGGGAGATCCTCCGGCTGTCGAATACAACGGATATTGTGACAAGCGACTTGCAGCGTGCGGTTCCAGCGCTGGTTTTAATTATCCTGGTGATCTGCGGACTGTCGGTTTGGCTGGCACATCGATTGACACGCCGCTTGGTGGCGCCGATCAACAACTTGCAACTGGAAGGGACGGAAAACAACAACGTCTATGAGGAGATTTCGCCCCTGCTGAGTAAGCTCGGCAACCAGCACGCCCAGATCGAACAGCAAATCGACGAGCTGCGCCAGCGGCAGATGGAGTTTGATGCCATCACCTCCAATATGTCGGAGGGCATTATCGTGTGCGATGCTGATTTGCAAATTTTGTCTGTAAACCATGCGGCAGTACGCTTGCTGGGCGCAACACAGCGCGATTGGAAGCAGGAAAGCCTGGTTGTCTTTAGCCGTGACCCCAAATTTAATCAGCAAGCACGTGCGGCGGCAGCCGGCGAAAAGGTTTACTATGCGATGCAAAACGCCGAAGGCGCGCATTTGCAGATCTATTTCAGCCCGGTGGACGGGGAAAACCGGACACGTGGGTGTGTGGTGCTGATTGTAGATGTTTCAGAACGGTACGCGGCAGAACAGAGCCGCCGGGAATTTACAGGCAACGTATCGCATGAGCTGAAAACCCCGTTGACCTCGATTTCCGGTTACGCTGAGATGATCTCTACCGGCCTTGCGCAACCGGATGATGTGCGTGGGTTCGCAGAAAAAATCCACGATGAGGCCGGACGTCTGATCACCCTGGTGGACGATATCATGAAACTTTCGCGCCTGGACGAGAGTTCGCCGGCTGAGCTGCCGTTCGAGCCTGTGGAGCTGTACCAGCTCGCACAGGACACGGTGGAGCGGCTGAAACAGCTGGCTGAAAAGCAAAAAGTGGAACTCAGCCTTGCGGGCAGCGCAGTCACCGTG
Organism: uncultured Butyricicoccus sp.; assembly: GCA_904420185.1. Classification (GTDB taxonomy): domain Bacteria; phylum Bacillota; class Clostridia; order Oscillospirales; family Butyricicoccaceae; genus Butyricicoccus_B. The sequence continues at coordinate 13,530 of CAJFUJ010000011.1, forward strand.
CGTGGTGTCCGGCAAATGCTGGAGGAAGCAATTTTTAACCTGGGTGAAAACGCGATCAAATACAACCAAGAGGGAGGACATGTCCGTATCACGGTGGGTGTTACGCCCGAAGGCGCGCAAGTGCGCGTGACGGATGATGGCATGGGCATCGATCCCAACGATTTGGCGCATATCTTTGAGCGGTTCTATCGCGCGGATAAGAGCCACTCGCAAAAAGTGAGCGGCACAGGGTTGGGGCTCGCCATCGTCAAGCACGTTTGCGAGATCCATGGCGGTGTGGTCCGCGTGGAATCCAAGCCCGGCAAGGGCAGCGAATTTACCATGCGCTTGCCAATAGCGCGGCTATAAAGCAAAGAAAGGCTGTTGCAGAATGAGGGAATGCTGCAACAGCCTTTTTCCCGTTTGGCAGTTTGGAATGCCAGACTGCAAGGCCAATCAAGAAAATACAGGCGAAAGTATTGATTTAAAAAAGAAAATTGGATAAAATAAAGAGGAATGGTTGAAGTTTTCCCGTGCCCCGGCCGCAGGCGCGGTTTTCTTGCGAAAGGAGTTTGAGTGATGGAGAAGAAACCGTATTATATATCGACCGCCATTGCCTATACCTCGGCCAAGCCGCATATCGGCAATACCTACGAAATTGTGCTGGCCGACGCCATTGCGCGCTACAAGCGTATGACCGGTTATGATGTCTATTTCCAGACCGGCACCGACGAGCACGGTCAGAAAATCCAGGACAAGGCAGAGGCCGCTGGGATTTCCCCACAGGCTTACGTCGATGGCGTCGCAGCGCAGATCAAGGAAATTTGGGATCTGATGAACACAACCTACGACAAATTCGTGCGCACCACCGACCCAATGCATGTCCAAAAGGTGCAGAAAATCTTTAAAAAACTGTATGATCAAGGCGATATCTACAAGGGTAGTTACAAGGGCAAATACTGCACCCCCTGCGAATCCTTCTGGACCGAAAGCCAACTGGTTGATGGCTGCTGCCCGGACTGCGGACGCCCAGTTGTGGACGCCGAAGAAGAAGCCTATTTCTTTAAAATGAGCAAGTACGCCGACCGGCTGATGCAGCATATTGAGGCGCACCCCGAGTTCATCCAGCCCGAAAGCCGCAAAAACGAAATGGTCAACAACTTCTTAAAGCCCGGCCTGCAGGACCTGTGCGTATCGCGCACCTCGTTTGATTGGGGCATCCCGGTGACATTTGACGAGAAGCATGTGATCTATGTCTGGCTGGATGCGCTGACCAACTATATCACCTTCTGCGGTTATGACCCGGACGGCAACCACGACGCGCACTACAAGCGCTTTTGGCCGGCTGATGTCCACCTGATCGGCAAGGACATCATCCGCTTCCACACCATCTATTGGCCGATCTTCCTTATGGCACTGGGCGAAGAGCTGCCCAAGCAGGTGTTTGGCCACCCGTGGCTGCTGGTCGGCGAGGGCAAAATGAGCAAATCGGCCGGCAACGTCATCTATGCGGACGATCTGGTCCGGTGGTTCGGCGTGGATGCAGTGCGCTATTATGTACTGCATGAAATCCCCTTTGCCAATGACGGCGTGCTGACCTATGAGATGCTCATGGAGCGCATCAACTCCGACCTGGCCAACGTGCTGGGCAACCTGGTCAACCGCACCATTGCGATGAGCCACAAATATTTTGACGGCGCTGTCATGGCGCCGGATACCCCTGAGCCGGTCGATGATGAGCTCAAGGCGGTCGCACTGGCCATGCCCGGCAAGGTCGAAGCACGCATGGCGGGCCTGCACGTCGCAGACGCCATCGATGAGATCTTCACCCTGCTGCGCCGCTCCAACAAATACATCGACGAAACCATGCCGTGGGCGCTGGCCAAGGACGAGAGCAAGCGCGCGCGCCTGGGCACTGTGCTGTACAACCTGCTCGAATCCATCCGGTTTGCCGCGACCATGCTGCGTCCTTACCTACCCGAAACAGCCGAGCGCATCTTTGCCCAACTGAACGTGGAGGATAAGGGCGTGGAATCGTTGGCCGCCTTCGGTGGCTTGGTGCCCGGCCACACGGTTGGCACCGCGCAGGTGCTGTTTGCCCGCATCGATATCCCCAAAAAGCTGGCCGAGATCACCGGCACAGACCCCGAGCAGGAAAAGAAGGACCAAAAGGCAGCCAAAGAAGCCGAAAAAGCCGCCAAAAAGGCCGAGAAAGAAGCCAAAAAAGCAGCGAAAAAGGCCGAAATTCCCGAAGGCTGTATCTCGATTGACGAGTTCGCTAAGGTCGAAATGACGGTGTGCAAGGTGCTCGCCTGCGAAAACGTACCCAAGAGCGAAAAACTGCTCAAATTCCAGCTGGACGACGGCTCGGGGACAACCCGCCAGATCCTATCCGGAATTGCCAAGTTCTATAAGGCCGAGGACCTGGTTGGCAAGACTTTGGTCGCCTGCACCAACCTACCGCCGCGCAAAATGATGGGGCTGGAGTCCAACGGCATGATTTTGTCTGCTGTGCGCCAGACCGAGAGCGGCGAAGAGCTGCACCTGGTGATGCTGGATGACAGTGTCCCGGCAGGCTGCAAGCTATGCTGATGCGGCGGGAATATGCACAAAAAATATTTCTTTTTTGACATCGACGGCACGCTTGCGCCCGATGGCACGTTGCAAATGCCTGCACGTACGGTACAGTGCTTGCAAAAGCTGCGGCAAAACGGACATTTCATCGCCCTTGCAACCGGACGGTTGCAATCGAATGCCATGGAATTTGCCGTGCAGCACGGGTTTTCGACCGTGGTGGCCGACGGCGGGCAAAGTGTGACGCTGGACGGTACACTGCTGTACATGGAAAGCCTGCCGGTCGAGCGGTGTGCCACGCTGTGTGACGGTCTGGACAGACAGGGCATCCCGTGGGCGGTTAATGTGGAAAATGCGACCATCCGCCTGTCGCGTGACAGCCGCTTTGAACAGACAGCCGGGGATAGTTACTTTGAAACCCGGCTGGCCCCTGACCTGGCGGTCGGGCAGTTGCCCGCCGTTTACAAGGTGTTCATCGCCTGTACGCCCGCCCAACAAGGCCAAATCGATCTGTGCGGCCTGCCGGCCGTGCGGTTTTCGCCGCACTGCCTGTATATCGAGCCGACCGATAAGGCCAAGGGTATCCGCCGGGTGATGGATGCCCTGGGCGCACCATATGAAGATGTGGTCGTGTTTGGGGATGGCACAAACGATCAAAACATGTTTTGCCCGGTGTGGCTGTCGATCGCCATGGGCAATGCCTGCCAGGCACTGAAGGACGCGGCCGACTATGTCACCGGCGACTGCGCGGACAGCGGCATTTGGGACGCCTGCCAGCATTTTGGCTGGATCTGATTGTTTTGTTTTTGCGACAGGGCAAAAATAAAAAAATGCTTGCAATTTTTTGCGGGTTATGCTATTATACATCTATGACTGTAATGCCAAAACCGGAAAGAGGTGAAACAACATGAAACAGGGTATCCATCCGAATTATCAGCAGACAACGATCCGCTGCGCTTGCGGCAACGTAATTGAAACCGGCTCGACCAAGCAGAACATCGTTGTCGATGTATGCTCGAAGTGTCACCCGTTCTTCACCGGTAAGCAGAAGCTGGTAGACACCGGCGGACGTGTAGATCGCTTCAAGAAGCGTTTCAAGCTGGACAAGTAACGCAAAGCCATCGATTGCGCAGGCGATCGATGGCTTTTCTGTTTGCAAAAAGCCGGGTCCTTTTTGCAAAGACCCGGCTGGGAAAAAACTCAAACGAGCGCTGCATGGAAAGCAGTTAGGATGGCCGGCCATTCGGCGCGCAGGACCTGGCTTTTGGGGGCGAAATCCCCGTCTTGCAACTCGAGGACCCCGGCGCCGGACAGGGCACAGACGGCATCCAACGCCCAGGGCGAAATGGCTGCCGCGTCGGCAGGTGTGGCCGGGGTCCCGGCGAGCGACTTGCCGCGGAAAGCCGCATATCGCGTCAAAACGGCGGCCAGCTCCTCACGGGTGACGGCCCGGTCGGGGGCGAAAGTGTCAGCGCTGTCGCCGCACATCAGGCCATTTGCCTGTGCCCAAGCGATGTAAGGCGCGGCGTAGTCAAAAATCGAAACGTCGGCAAAGAGCGGCTGGGCAACGGAGATGCCCTCACCCATCTCGGCGGCATAGGCGCGGCCTAACGCAGCAGCCAATGCACCGCGGGTCAGCTCGGTTTTGGGCTGGTTGGCATCGCCTGCACGCGCAAGAATGGCTTGGACAGCGGTGTCTCGCCCGGCTAGATAATCGGTCAGGGATTGTTGGACGTGGATGTCGGGTGGTAACGCCTCGGTATCATAAGGTACAGCTGCATCCAACAGGGTGGACAGATCAAAGTAGTTGGTGGAATACTGGACGGTGATCCCCGAATACGGCAGCGTGACAGAGGAAACCTCGCCAAAATGATCGACACTGCCACCGGTCGGCGTACCGACCAGAGTGGCGCCAATTTGCTTGAGCTCCACGGCGTTAATAAGAGCGGAAGAGAAGGTCCGGTCACCGATGAGTGTATACAGAGCTACACCGTCCTGCTCGTGCTTTTCATCCAACAGATAGAGAAGCGGTAGGAGAACCCCATCTGAACCGCCACCGTTGTTGCGCAGGTCGAGCATAACACGGTCATAGCCGTTTTGCTCAATGGATTGCCGTACCTGTTCGGTGAAGTCCTCCATAGGAAGATTGGGATCTTCTTGGCAAGAATTGTATTGGATATACAGGGTGTGTTCGTCCAGCGGCTCCATGAAGTAGAGCTGCGAACGGGCAGCCGTGACCGGGGTGCTCTCCTGCTCAAGGGAAATGTAGTCCAAGCTTTGCATCTGGTTGGAATCCAGTGCATCCAGGGTAAGCTCTTGGGTGCCGTCCGCAGTTGTCTGGACGGTGAGCCGGATGCCTTCGGGCTGGTCGGTTATGCCATAATGCTGCAAGATCTCATACACATAAAAAATGTTGTAAAAGTCGTAGCGCTGGCGGGTGGGGTTGTCCGCGCCCAGCATGGGGGAAATGCGATCCTCCAACTGGTCCAGAGATACGCCGTTGACAGCGGTCAGTACACCGCCTAGGAACTTCTCGTTTCCAGAAGGCAAGCCGGTGATGACTAGACCGTCGGCCATAGGGGTCAGATACATGGGCAGAAAATGCAGCTGGTCGATGAAATTGCCGAAATTGGCCCCAGTGTGCGAGTCGCCGATGAGCGCGGTCAGTTCGGAGAGCGCAATGGCGAAATCAAAGTCGCTCATGGTGGCCAGCCCGGCCTGGATTTCGGCGCATTTGGCGTCAAATTCGGCCTGGGTATGTACGCTGTATAGGTTGGGGTGCGCGCTTTGTAGGGTGGACAGCAGCAGGTCCAGGTCGCTTTGGCGGCCCTCCGCCACGCTGGCTGCCGAAGCGGCGCTACCCTGGGCCGGCGCGGCATCCACCGCAAGTGCGGACGGCAAAGCGGTGGAAAGCAGCGCCGCAGCCAACAGGGCAGCGTAAAGTTGTCGTTTGTGCATAAAATGTCCCTTCCTTTTCTCCAAAGATATTTTTATTGTACCAAACCCAGGGCGAAGGATATGAACAAATTGTGAACAAAAATGGACGCCACAATCGGAATGCCGCAGCGGGACAACAAAGGCAAGCGGCGGTAGATACCCGGAAAACGGGAAAATGGAAAAATAGAACAACGAAAGGTAGGTTTGAAATGGAATTCCAATCGCAAAAAACACCCATCGAACGGGCGATACTGGTGGGACTTTCGTGCTTTGGGTTCGATCGGGAGGAAAACTCGGATGAGCGGACCATGGAAGAGCTAAAGGCCCTGCTGGAAACGGCAGGCGGCGAATGCACCGGGATGGCGCTGCAACACCGTCCGGCGCCCGACGCGCGCACCTTCATCGGGGAGGGGAAAGCTGAAGAGGTGCGGCAACTGGCTGAAGCGAATGAAGCATCGCTTATCATTTTTGACAACGAACTTTCCCCGTCGCAGATGGCCAACCTGGAGGAGCTCACCGGCAAAACCGTGCTCGACCGGTCGGCGCTGATTTTGGACATCTTTGCCCAGCGCGCCCGCACCGGCGAGGGCAAGCTCCAGGTCGAACTGGCACAGTATCAGTATATCCTGCCGCGGCTGAGCGGTTTGGGCAAGTCGCTCAGCCGCTTGGGCGGCGGCATCGGCACGCGCGGCCCGGGTGAAAGTAAACTGGAAAGCGACCGGCGCCATATCCGCCGGCGTATCGACAAGCTGCGCCAGGATTTGGAACAGGTGCGGCAGGTGCGCTCGGTACAGCGCAGGCAGCGCAAAAAAACCGAACTGCCCATGGTCGCCATTGTCGGTTATACCAACGCCGGAAAATCCACCCTGCTCAACCGTCTGACCGGCGCGGGTATTCCGGCTAATGACCGCCTGTTTGATACCTTGGACCCGACGACTCGAAAAAAACGTATCTCCGATACCCAGGAGATTTTGCTCAGCGATACGGTTGGCTTTATCCGCAAGCTGCCCCACCATTTGATCAGCGCCTTCAAGGCCACCTTGGAGGAACTCAAGTATGCGGATCTACTGCTGCACGTTGTGGATGTGTCCGACCCGGATTGGGAACTCCATGCACAGACCGTGGACGCTGTGATTAAACAATTGGGCGCAGAGGAAATTCCGCGCATCCGGGTGTATAATAAGATCGACCGCTGCGACAGCTTGCCCTATATTGCGGCGGGCGATGTAATGTTTTCAGCCAAAACCGGACAGGGCGAAGCCGAACTGTTGCGCGCAATCGAAAAGGCCCTCGGCCGGGGTAAGCATCAAATGCAGCTGCTTATCCCGTATGGCGACGGCGCGGCACTCGACCAGCTGCACCGGGAAGCCCAGGTGCTGGCGACCGAATACAGGCAGGAGGGCGTCTGGGTGGACGCCATTATGGACGACAAGATCTGCGGACGGATGCAAAACTATGCGGTAGAAAACCCGTAAACTTACTTTGTGCGGCGGGAGGGAGATTATGAACGAAAAAGACTACTTTGTGCCATATGAAGCCTATGCAGAGGATCATTTCGTGGAAAAACGCTCGAAATTCATCGGGCGGCTGTGGCGGGTGGAAACCCCGGAACAGGCGGCGGCAAAACTCAAGGAAATGCGGGAAACCTATTGGGACGCCAACCATCACTGCTCGGCCTATATTTTGCGCGAGGGGAATATCATGCGGTATTCGGATGACGGTGAGCCGCAGGGAACAGCCGGTATGCCGATTTTGGAAGTGCTGCGGCACGAAAACTTAGTCAATGTGTGCTGCATTGTGACGAGGTACTTTGGCGGTGTATTGCTGGGTACCGGAGGTTTGGTGCGCGCTTACACCAAAGGCGCACAGTTGGCGGTTGCAGCGGCGGGCATACAGCAGATGCGGATGTTTTCGGTCGTGCTGCTCGCTTGCCCGTATTCGCTGCTCAGCACTGTGCAACAGGTGCTGCCCGTACACGATTGCTCCATCGAAGCGACCGACTATGGCGCGGATGTCACGTTGACCTGCGCCATCCCGGCGGGACGGGAAGAGGAACTCAATCAGGCGCTTGCCAATGCGACCTCCGGGCAGGTCTACGCAGAGGTGATGGAAACAAAATTCATGGGACGGCGTGTCAAGTAAGGGGGCGTCTCATGAAGAAAATTGGTGAAGTGTGAAAAAAGTAGTTGACAAAAGCCGGAGCAAGGCGTATAGTAATAAAGCTGTTCTTTGAGGGCGGCCCGCAAGAATAAAAAACTTTCGCCAGCAGCGA
>CAJFUJ010000012.1 GCA_904420185.1 uncultured Butyricicoccus sp.
CTGGTCGATGAGCCATACGCTGTGGCCCATCCGCAGGAACATATCACTCCAGCCCTCCCGGCCGTCGGGGGTGGTCATCCAGCCCATACGGGATTGGCCATAGCCGTGGAGGAACACCATGGGCAACTCCGTGTTGTGTTCGGGGATCTGGTAGAGGACGTTGGCGTGGTCCACGTGGGCAGTAGAGCCCTCCCGGGAGGTGTAGTAGTTGGATACATCAAAGGTGCCGTCAGACTGTATCACCGTTCCACCAGCGGAGAAGATACCCTGCTCGGCAATGACCAGGGCGCCGGAATCTGCCTGTGTGGCAGCTTCTTGCGTTCCCACGGACGTTGCGCCGCTGGCGGATGCACCGGGCGTGTCACTGCTGGCGCACCCGGACAACAGGGAGAGGGATAAGGCTCCAGCCAGGGCCAGAGCCAGCCATTTACGGGTGTGTTTCATAGTGGTTCATCCTTTCTACGGGGCGTTATCTGCTTTTGACAGCGGTGCCGCCAAACACGGCGGACATGGGGATGCTGTCCAGAGCCTTGTCGATCGCCGTTACTTCCGCGGGAGAGAGGATCAATTCTGCCGCTCCGGCGTTTTCCCGCATCCGCTCTACCTTCCGGCCGCCGGGAATGGGGACAATCCAGGGTTTCTTGCACAACATCCAGCTGAGGGAAATCTGGGCAGGGGTAGCCCCTTTCTGTTCCGCCAGGTCCCACAGCAGCTGAAGAAGCTTCCGGTTCTGATCTGCCGCTTCCGGGGTGAACTGGGGCATGGCTCTGCGGTAGTCCAGCTTGGAGTCAAACCGAGCGTCCTTTCCATAGCGGGCGGTGAGCAGGCCGTTGGCCATGGGAGAGAAGGCCACAAAGCCTACGTTTAGTTCCTCTAGAACAGGAAAGAGGGACGCATGATGACGGGCCATCATGGAGTAACGGTTCTGCACTGCGGTCACTGGGCACACCGCGTGGGCCCGGCGCAGGTAATCCTCGCTTGCCTCGGAGATGCCCCAGTGGGTGATCTTGCCCTCTTGGATCAGATCGGCCATCACTTGGGCTACTGTCTCCGGTTCTACGCTGGGATCTATGCGGTGTTGGAAGTACAAGTCGATGTGGTCAATCTGCAGACGCTGGAGGGACCCCTCCACCGAGGCACGGATGGTTTCCGGCCGGGAGTCCGGGATCAAGGGCTTGTTTACCGCTGTGCTGGACTCGTCAAAGCGAATGCCAAACTTGGTGACGATCTGGACGTTGTCCCGGACGTCCTTCAGGGCTTCCCCCACCAACCTTTCGTTCTCATGGGGATCGGAAGCGGTACCATAGGTCTCGGCAGTGTCGAACATCGTATATCCCATATCATAGGCGGTTCGGATGGCCCGGACCGCCTCGCCTTTCTCAGTAGGCGCTCCGTAGGCGTGGCTGAAGCCCATGCATCCAAGCCCAATGGCGGATACCTCCAGGTCAGTGCCCAGTGTGCGTGTATTCATCGTTCAATGCCTCCTTGTGGGTATCATTTTTCAGTATGTATAGCCGGGGGCCAGCAGCTCCATCAGCGCTTGGTCGTGGTGGTACACCAAATCTGGCTCAGTATCCAGGATCATTGTGGCGCCGCCCGCGCGGGTATAAGGTTCCCACTCAGGCAAACCTTCTGCGCTGGGGACCCCATTCCGTGCGAAGTTGATCCATACCATGCTCATCTGATTGGCCAGCGCTTGTTGCTCTTCCGTAGCATCCGCGTCCAGATTGTTGAATACATAGGGGATCTCAGCGGTATGGTACGAGTTCCCGTAAGTAAATATATATGCATATACTGGCGCGCCGCCTTGGTCTGCCTTGTGGGACATGATCTTTAGCAGCGGCAGGCGGATGGTCGTGGAATCCACCTGGTCAGCTGTCAAGCCAGGCTTGTTGGGATAGGCAGCCTGAAGAGCTGCTTCCAGCTCCGGCGTTTGCTCAATGGGGTCGGCGGCAAAAAAACCGCTCCACTCGTTCAGATTGCTGCCGATAAGCAAAGGAATGTCCCGGCCTGCCTCGGCAAAGGAGTCCTCGGTCACTGGATCGGTAGGCAGAAAATCACCGTCCACTACCGGTTCCCAATCCATGGAGTATCCGCCACCCAGGGCAGCAGGGAGTTGTAGATCCTGGCCCGTCTTCTGGAGCGCCTCGGTGGCCGCCGCCTGCAATTCATCGACAGGAACGGTTTGAAGATCCTCGATGTTTTCGGGAGAAATCCCCAAAATGTCCAGGATATTTTCTGTCAGGGCGGTGCTGGCCTCCTGGGAGTTGAATACTACCCCCATGGTTTCTGTGGCACCACTCTGGACAATGCCCTTGTCAAAGAGCCCTTCCGCATAGGGAGATGACATAAGGGCTAGCACCTTGGCGCCGCCGCCAGACTGCCCGAACACGGTCACATTGTCTGGGTCACCGCCAAAGGCTGCGATGTTGTCCTGAATCCACCCCAGGGCATCTACAATGTCCAGCATCCCAACATTGGCGGAATACTGGTACTTGTCCCCATAGGCGGACAAATCCAGGAATCCGAAGGTGTTCAGCCGGTGGTTGACGGATACGACCACCACGTCCCCTTCACGGCTCAGGTTTTCGCCGTCATAGCCAGCCTCATTGGCAGAGCCGGTGGAAAAACCGCCGCCGTGAAGCCAGACCATCACCGGCCGAGCCTGCCCATCGTTGACGTCAGGGGTCCAGATGTTTAGATTTTGGCAGTTATTGTCGGTACCGGACTGATCACCACTGCCGCCCACGCCAGAGATGGAGCCCTGGGGGGACATCGGACCGTAGGTGTCCGCCATCCGGACGCCCTCCCAAGGGGTGACGTCCTCAGCAGGGACAAACCGCTCTGTGGCCTGTGCATATGGAACACCTAAGTAACGATAAATACCGTCTTCCTCGGTACCCTGTACCAAGCCGGCGGTCGTGCGAACCACGCCGTCAGCTTGTGCGTCACCACCGGTTGCATCCATCGTCAGGTAGTTCCGCAGGATGGTGGCAACTTGGGCGCGGGTAGCGTGATTTTGGGGGAGGAACCGATTGTCATCCATGCCACTGACAATGCCATTGGCTCTGGCCCAGTCCACGGCCTGGCCCGCATAGGCGGAAATAGAGCTTTCATCCGCGAGATCCTGGCCAGCTTCTGCGTCGGGGCTGCCGGCATACCGCCAGAGGATGGTTGCAATTTGCTCCCTGCTCACGGGGTCACTGGTACCGAACTGCCCATTGCCGTAGCCGCTGATCACACCCTCATGGGAAGCCCAGAGAACCGCGTCCGCGTACCAAGCGCCCGCTTGAGAATCCGTAAAACTGTCGATGCCGGAGACGGTAGGGCTGCCTGCGGCCTGGTACAAAGTCTGGGCCAGCATGGCGCGGGTCATGGTGCTTTCCGGCTCAAAGGTAGTGGCAGAGGTGCCATGCATCAGATTGTTGGCCTGGACATATTCCACAGCATCGGCATACCAGGCGTCGGCCGGCACATCTGTAAAGCCGGTGCCGCGATTCGCTGCCGCAGATGCTGAGATGCCCACTGACAGAATCGAGGCTGTCAATAACAGGACCAATCGTTTTCTTTTTGCTTTCATTGTGCATCACTCCTTAATGTTTTGGATTATCTGGGATTTTTGCTCCGTATATAAAGGATACAGAGCATGGAGCTGGTCATAGGCCGCACCGCCGTCATAGCGGTCTGGGATATAGATGTGATAATGGATGTCCCCCTCTGGGGCGTGGAGTACATTGTCCATCAGGAAGCCCTGATAGGTTTCCGTCCCCTGGGTGACCGCTAGTCCTGACGCTGACGATTCGGAGGAAGGGCCCGGAATCGGCTCTGGTGCTTCCGGGACAGGCTGTACCGTGGATTCCATTCCGCAGGAAATGAGATTGAATTCCATGGTGAGCGTTAGAACAAGTGCGAAGACTGGTTGGATGGAAAACATAACGGCACCTTCTTTCACAACTATTGTAGCCTTGGTGTGCCGTTTGCGGAAGTTCCAATCTGTTACCCGGTATAAACAAGAAGGTAAAAACAAATTTTGGACGGCAGGATACAGAGATCGCTGCCCTCTGATACACCGCGCCGCCGATTGCCCTAAAAAAGCCGTGAAATGCAAAATTTCACGGCTTTTTTGGGACAATGATGCGCTTATTTAGATAGCAAGCAACAAAACCGAACCACCTTTGACGCGTTGAATTTTCAAAAGACCACCTGAATGCATGTTTCAGGTGGTCTTTTTGCCTACTAAAACTCGAAAAATCGACGAAATTAGATGTTTTTAGAATTTAAGCGGTCGCCATATCACAGAAAATACTTTACGCCATTTTCAAACAAAGGCTGATATTTCTCCCCGTAAATATTGCGGCCAACGTAGGGGCTATACCGCTCGGTATGGCCCATTTTGCCCAGTACGCGGCCGTCGGGCGAGGTGATGCCCTCGATGGCGCACATCGAACCGTTGGGGTTCCAGGCGATGTCCATGGACGGCTGGCCGGACAGGTCGGTGTACTGGAAGGCAACCTGCCCATTTTCGATGAGCTGGTCAATGACCGGCTGCGGGGCGACAAACCGGCCCTCGCCGTGGGAAATTGCAATGGAATGCAGGTCACCGGTCTGGCACGAGGACAGCCAGGGGCTCTTGACCGAGGCAACGCGGGTGGTGACGTACATCGATTGGTGGCGGCCGATGCAGTTGAAGGTCAGCGTGGGGTCGTCCGCCGTCATCTGGTCGCGGATCTCGCCATACGGCACCAGCCCAAGTTTAATCAGCGCCTGGAAACCGTTACAGATCCCTAGCATCAGGCCATCCCGCTGGCCGAGCAGCGCATGGATGGCGTCTTTGATGGCCGGGCCGCGCAGGAAAGACGCGATAAATTTGCCCGAACCGTCGGGCTCGTCACCGCCCGAAAAGCCGCCCGGCAAAATGACCATCTGCGCCCGGCGGATGGCACGCTCCAGCTGCTCAGCGCTTTGGGCCAGGGCATCTGCCGAGTGGTTGCGTACAACGATGATCTCGGCCGCACCGCCCGCATTTTGGACCGCACGGGCCGTGTCATATTCGCAGTTGGAACCCGGGAACACCGGGATAACCGCCAGCGGCTTGGCGGTTTTGACCGCAGGGGCCTTGCTGCTGCGGACGGTATACGACACGGTTTTGAGTTGCGGGTCCTCGGCCGGGGCCTGTGTGGGGAAGACCGACTCCAGGCGGCCTTCGAAGGCCTGCCGCAGCTGGGCCAGCGTCACGGTCTCTCCGCTCCCGGTAAAGACCGGCTCTTCGATGGTTTGCCCGACCTTCCACGCGTGGGGCAGTTCCTCGACCGCTTCCACCAGAATGCCGCCGAAGTTCTTCAGGAACAGCGCTTCGAGCGGGAAGTCCTGGTCCAGGGCAAAGCCGATGCCATTACCCAGCGCCATTTTGCACAGGCCCTCTGCCACGCCGCCAGCGCGCAGCGCCCAGGCGGATACGACCTTGCGGTCCGAAATCAGCTGGAACACCTCATCCCAAGTGTCCCGGATGAGCTCGTAATCAGGTGCGCCCTCGGCGGTATAAGCCGCGTCAAACAGATAGACTGCGTGTCCGGACGCCTTGAATTCCGGCGAAATGAGCTGATCGGCCTCCTGCGGGGCGATCGCAAAGGATACCAGCGTCGGCGGCACATCCATGTCGTCAAACGAGCCTGACATGGAGTCCTTGCCGCCGATGGCGCCCAAGCATAGCTCCTCCTGGGCGACATAGGCGCCGAGCAGCGCGGCCAGCGGCTTGCCGAACCGCACCGGGTCCTTGCCCAGCCGTTCGAAATACTCCTGGAAGGTCAGGTAGGCACGCTCATACCGGCAGCCGGCTGCCACCAGCTTGGCCACCGATTCCACCACTGCGGCGGCAGCGCCCAAAAACGGGTTTTGCTCGGTGTAGAAGGGATCAAAACCGTAGGACATGACCGAAGCCGTGGACGCTTGTCCCGAAAGGACAGGCAGGGTGGCGGCCATGACCTGGGTCGGGGTCAGCTGGTATTTGCCGCCATAGGGCATGAACACCGAGCTGGCACCGATGGAGCCGTCAAACCGCTGGGTCAGGCCGCGCTCCAGGCATACATTGAGCGAAGCGGCGTGGCTCAGCAACTTATCCGACAAGGTATCGCCATCTGGCGTGCGTTCGATCGACGGGGCTTCCAAAGGCGGCACAACAGCGGTTGCGTGTTTGGCGCAACCATTGGTGTTGAGAAAATCACGGGAAATATCCACAATGGTTTTGCCATTCCAGGTCATGCGCAACCGGTTGGTATCGGTCACAACTGCGACCTTCACCGCTTCCAGATTTTCGGAGGCAGCCTTGTCGATAAAGGCTTGGGCATCGGATTGGCGCACGACGACCGCCATACGCTCTTGCGACTCGGAGATCGCCAGTTCGGTGCCGTCCAAGCCGTCGTATTTTTTGGGGACCTGGTTCAAATCGATGTCCAGGCCGTCGGCCAGCTCGCCGATGGCGACTGATACGCCGCCCGCACCAAAGTCGTTGCAGCGGCGGATCATACGGGTGACCGCCGGGTCGCGGAACAGGCGCTGGATCTTGCGTTCTTCGGGCGGGTTGCCCTTTTGCACCTCGGCGCCGCAGGTTTCCAGCGAAGCCTCGGTGTGCTTTTTGGACGAGCCGGTTGCACCGCCGCAGCCGTCGCGGCCGGTTTTGCCACCCAGCAAAAGAACAACATCGCCCGGCTCAGGCGTCTCGCGGATCACGTTTTCGGCCGGGGCTGCGCCGACGACCGCGCCGATCTCCATGCGCTTTGCCACATAACCCGGGTGATAGATCTCGTGCACCAGCCCGGTGGCCAGGCCAATTTGGTTGCCGTAGGAGGAGTAACCGTCCGCTGCCGTGGTGCACAGCTTGCGCTGCGGCAGCTTGTGCGGCAGGGTTTCGGACAGGGAGACGGTCGGGTCGCCCGCGCCGGTCACACGCATGGCCTGGTAGACATAGCTGCGGCCGGAAAGCGGGTCGCGGATGGCGCCACCCAGACAGGTCGCCGCACCGCCGAACGGCTCGATTTCGGTCGGGTGGTTGTGGGTCTCATTTTTGAACATGAGCAGCCAATCTTCGAAGTGGCAGTGACCCTCTGGCTCGTCCACCTTGACCTTGACCTTGATCGAGCAGGCGTTGATCTCTTCAGATTCGTCAATATTTTTCAAATACCCACGTTTTTTGAGCACCTTGGCCGCAGCCGTAGCAATGTCCATGAGGGTTACCGGGCGCTGGGCAGCTTTTTCTTCACCATAAACCTCGGTACGGGCGCTTAGATAGCGGTCAAAGGCGGCCTGCACCATGGGATCTTGGATCTCAGTGTGGTCGATTTCGGTTAAAAAAGTGGTGTGGCGGCAGTGATCCGACCAGTAGGTATCGATCATGCGCACTTCGGTGATGGTCGGGTCACGCTGTTCCTCGGTGGCAAAGTAAGACTGTAAAAATTTCAGGTCGTCCAGGTCCATGGCCAGCCCCAAGTTTTGCAGCATTTCCTCCAGCGCAGCCTGATCCATCTGGGTAAACCCAGTGACGGTTTCCACCTCGGTGGGGATCGCATAAGCGACCTTGAGCGTGGCGGGCTTGTCCATGGAGGCTTCACGCGCCTCAACCGGGTTGATCAGATAGCCTTTGATGCGGTGCAGCTCTTGGTCGGTCAGGCTGCCCTCTAGCACATAGACCTTGGCCGCGGCGACCGCCGGACGTTCGCCGCCGGTCAGCAGTTGGATGCACTGGGAACAGGAGTCGGCGCGCTGGTCAAACTGGCCGGGCAGGGGCTCGACGGCCAGCACGGTGTGTGCTCCGGCCGGGCGGGGGAAATCCTCGTCGTAGCACAGGTCGGCCATGGGTTCGGAAAAGACAATGTGCTTGGCCTTTTCATAGATTTCCGGGGTAAGGCCCTCGGCGTCATAGCGGCACAGATAGCGCACGCCAGATAGGCCGGGGATTTCCAGCTGTTCGGACAGCGTCTTGCAAAGATTCCGCGCTTCCCCATCAAAGCCCGGGCGTTTTTCAGAATAACAACGATAAACTGCCATGTTGTGCTCCTTTGATCGGTATTTGGTCAAATGGACAAGAAAAAGCAGGCCATAAGGGGTTGAAAACTTGTCCCGGAAAACGCTGCTTTTTGAATTTGGCCATCATAGAATTTCTACTTATAATGATACCGTATTCGGGCGCCTGCAATCAAGCGATAAACTGCCAAAACCGCATTGAAATTCCCAAGAGATAGTGTATAATTTAATCAAAGGGGACCGGCTGGCGCAATCGCATCCAAACCGGCCCCATCTATTCAAAAAGCGGCGCAGGTGGGAAACGGCGCCGTTTCCGCGGCCGCTGCATTGTCAGACTATGCGCGCAGGCGCGCGGGGGTTCATAAAATGAGGAGGACTGAAAACCATGACGATTAAGCTTTCCCCGTCCATTCTTTCGGCGGATTTTGCCAATTTGGCGCGTGACATCCAAATCGCAGTGGATGCCGGCGCAGAATACATCCATGTGGATGTAATGGACGGACACTTTGTACCCAATATCACCATCGGCGCGCCGGTGGTCAAGGCACTGCGCAAGGTGACCGACGCCACGCTGGACGTACACCTGATGATCTCCGACCCGGACAAATACCTGGACGACTTTATCAAGGCTGGTTCGGATATCATCACCGTACATTATGAATCCAACGGCGACACCCTGGCCCAGCTGCAAAAAATCCGCGCTGCAGGCGTTAAGGCATCCTGCACCATCAAGCCGGGTACCCCGGCCGACGTGCTGCTGCCGCTGCTGCCTTATTGCGACATGGTGCTGATTATGACCGTGGAGCCTGGCTTTGGTGGGCAGGGCTTTATCATGGAATGCATGGATAAGATCCGGTTTATCCGCAGCGCCATCCAGGAAAATGGATATTCTTGTGAGTTGGAAATCGACGGCGGTGCCAAGCTGACCAATACAGCCGACATTGTCGCGGCAGGCGCCGATGTCATTGTCGCAGGTTCTGCGGTTTTCGGCGGCGATATTGCGGAGAATGTAAAGGGCTTCCATCATGTCTTTGAAGAAGGCGTGGCAAAAGCGGTGTGGAAAAAATAAGATTCCACAAGACGGACGGGCGCTGCGGCAAGCAGCCCGTCCGTCTTGATCTTTGCCCTACATTTGCTGCAAGGGATGCCATCAGATCCGTTTACACGCTTTTATGGATTTCTGCAAGAGGAAAATAAAGCACGGCTCCTTCTCAGCACACAGACCTGCCTAGGAAAAAACGGCCAAGCGTTTCGTTTTTTTGTCTATTGTGTCGACAGAATCAAAAAAACATGGTACAATAACCAATACTGTAAGAATTATATATGCAAAGACCTATATGATTCGGTCAGCCTGTACAGAATGAAACAATCGGAAACCCTCAGTTGCTGATCTACCGGCTATCCAAAGATCGGATTGCGCGGAATTTTACGAAGAAGAGCGGCCTGCATGGCAAGCGGTTTTCACGACCTGGAGAACGGATGTTGAAAAATGGAAGAAATTGAGTTTTATAATTGTTTGCCGGGCGGCGTTTTCCGCTGCGGGACAGAAGAAGATTGGCCGCTGGACTTTTTTAATGCTGCATTTTGCAAAATGCATGGCTGTGAAACGGAAGCCGAGCTGCGCGACTTTGTTGGCGGCGTCTGGATCAATGCCATCGGGCAAGAGGATCGGACCGAAATCCGGCAGGTATTGCAGACGCTGCAAACGCAAAGCATGGCAGTAGAATGCCATGGATGCCGCAAGGATGGGACCAACTTTTGGGTGCATTATTTGCTCTGCCGTAAAACCGACCGAGACGGAAAAGATTGGATTTACGGCATGGCAACCGATATGACCGAAAAAAGAGAGCAGATTTTGGAGCTCAGCCGCGGTGAAGAGTGTTTACATATCCTCGCGGGCATCGGCAACCATGTGGTATTCGATATGAACGCCGCCGACCGTACCCTCCGGCTCTATGGGAATTTTGCCAAGCAGTTTGGCCGCGAGCCGGTGTGGGAGGATTTCCATCTGGCGTGCAAACCGGCCCGCACAGTACACGTGTGGAGCGGTGCGAACGGCGCAAATCTGAATATGATCGGCAATATGCGCCTGGAAAACGTCCAAAAGGATCTTTACTTGACCGGCGAAGATGGCCAGGAAATCTGGTGCAAATACCAATCCCGCTTGCTGTACGACGAAACCGGCAAGGTGGTGCGTCAGGTTGGCCGGCTGATCAACATGGAGGAGATCAAAGAGGAGCAAGCAATGCTGCGCGAACAGGCGCAGCGAGACCCCTTGACCGGCCTATTTAACCGCGAGACCGCGCGTATGCTCATCCAACATGCCCTGAAAGAGAACGATGGCTATTGTGTGCTGGTCATCATGGACCTGGATAATTTCAAACATATCAACGATACCTTTGGACACCCGAAGGGCGACCTTGTGCTGAAGCATCTGGCTGCCCAGCTGGGTGTGCTATTCCGGAGCAGGGACGTCATCGGCCGGCTGGGCGGCGATGAGTTTATGGTCTGCCTATGCCAGGTAAAACTGGGCAGAAAAGTTGCACAGAGGATATCCGATCTATGCGTGCACGCCTTTGATGGCTTTGACAGCAGCCAAATCGGTGGCGAAAAAGTCACGTTGTCAGCTGGTGTGGTCAGCACGAAACGGCCGGATGCCACCTTTGAAGAGCTGTATATCCGGGCAGACAAAGCCCTTTACCGCGCGAAGCGTCTTGGAAAGGGCATCGCCTGCTTTGAATCCTGGTAAGGGAATGAAACCAATCGGTTCCGGGCAATCTCACAAAGGGGATTGGACCGGAGCCTTTTTATGTCTGCTCGATGCCTGGCGCGCGTAAATGTTTGAACAAAATAAAATTCATCAGCTGCCGGCCGCGCACCGACACAAATTGCCGGGTTTGCACCTGGTAACCGCGGTGCAGGAAAAAGCCGAGCGCCGTGATGGAGGCGTGAACGGTAATGGCAGATAGGCCTTGCGTCCAGGCATAGGCTTCTAGAGCCTGGCAAAGTGTGGCGGCAACCCCTTGCCTCTGGAAATCCTTGTGGACAAAGAGATGGTCCAGATAGCCGGATGTGGTGATATTGCCATAGCCGACAATCCGTCCCCCTTCTACCGCAACCAGCGTGTAGCGGGCGCGGAAAAAAGCGTTGGTCAAAGCAAAGCATCCAGCCGACCAGGCATCTAGCTGGTCTTGGGTATAGTCCCTGCGGTTGATATGCTGGATGGTTTCGTAAAAGAGCCGCACAAGCGTATGGCGGTCAGATGGTTGGTAACGGCGCAGCCGCATGATACACACCTACTTTCTTTTTGCAATACTATGTATTATGATCTATTCTACCGCAGGATGGACAAGATCTGCAAGCCAGCACCGTGCGCTGTGAAAATTTCGCCGTTTTGACCTGGCTGCCAATTTACACAGAGATGGAGGAATATGCATGGAAATTTTATTTGTTTTGTGCATTGGAGTACTGATTGGACGGTTTTGCTTTGCCAAATGGGCAAAACCGGTCAACGAAAAATTACAGATCGCCTGCACGATGCTGCTGATCTTTTCCATGGGCGTGACGCTCGGACGGCGGCCTAATTTTGTGGAAGAGCTGGCAACAGTCGGCGGGCAAAGCCTCCTCTTTTTCTTTTTCCCGACGGTCCTGTCGGTTGTATGTGTATACGGCTTAAGCCGCCGGTTTTTTCAGAAAAAAGGGGGGAGCCGGAAATGATGGTGATTTTGGCAGTGCTAGCATTGGCCGGCGGGGTAGGGTATGGCCTGGCTGGATGGGATTTTGCCGCAGTCGAATGGTTGACAGCACATACCGATCTGATCTTGTATGCGCTGATGTTGCTGGTGGGAATCAGTGTGGGAAACCATGAGGGGATTGGGCAAAAATTGCGGGAGTACCATGTGAAAATTCTGCTTTTTCCCTGTGGGATTGTGGCCGGTTCGCTGCTGGGCGGAGCGGTGTGCAGTTTGCTTACCCACCTCCCACTGGCCGAAAGCGAGGCCATCGCAGGCGGGCTGGGCTGGTACAGCCTAACCGGCGTAACAGTTGGCAAACTCTCTGGGGCACAGCTGGGCAGTATTGCCTTTTTGAGCAATCTGTTGCGGGAACTGTTCGCATTTTTCAGCATCCCCTTTTTGGCGCGTAAGCTGGACGGATACAGTTGTATTGCGGCCGCAGGCGCAACCAGTGAGGATACGACGCTGCCGATGATGATCCGTTACACCGACGGGGAAACCGTGGTGCTATCGGTCTTAAACGGCGTACTGTGCTCGGCCTGTGTGCCGGTCATCCTGTCGGTATGTTATTCCCTGGGTGGCTAAAGACGGCACACGGCAGAGACAAATGCAAAGATTTCGTAAATACTTCCAAAGCCGGTTGACAACCGGAGGGGATCTTTATATAATAGCAATAAACGTATGCGTCCGCCGCTGGCAATGGACCGGAAATCCTGCCGCTCGGGCCGCAGAAAATTTAGATTTACAGCAAGGGAGATTTTTCAGCATCATGGACAACGCCGACAGTAGCGACGCTGACCGGAACACGGAGTGTATTGTAAACAGTTCAGGTATTTGGCACGGTAAAGCGCCCTTGACAAAAGGGCTGTTTTGCTGTGCCTGTTTTTTTAAAACCCAAGCCGGCGGAAAACGGCCGTGCTACGCCGCAGCTCCACCCGGGTAGGCGCCTGGTACGAGCAAAAAGACAAATGGTTTAAAAAAACACCGTAGATTTAAAGGAGACTGACATTTTTGGATACCTCAATTTTATGGATGCTGCTGTTGCAGCTGATCCTGATCGCTTTGAACGCAGTCTTTGCCTGCGCCGAGATTGCTGTGATTTCGATGAACGACAACAAGTTGGCAAAAATGGCCGAAGAGGGAAACAAACGCGCCATCCGCCTGGCGCGCCTGACCGAACAGCCTGCCCGCTTCCTGTCCACGATTCAGGTTGCCATCACCCTGTCCGGCTTTTTGGGTAGCGCCTTTGCAGCCGAGAACTTTTCCGATGGGCTGGTTGACCTCATGCTGGGGCTGGGCCTGCCCATCCCCCGGGCCACACTGGATACCATTGCGGTCGTGGTCATCACCATTCTACTGTCTTACGTCACGCTGATTTTCGGCGAGCTGGTGCCTAAGCGGGTCGCCATGCGCAAAACCGAGCCGATCGCGCTGGGCATGGCTGGCCCGATGAGCGCCATCGCCAAGCTCTTTGCCCCCATTGTCTGGTTGCTAACCATCTCCACCAACGCGATTTTGCGCCTGCTGGGCATCGATCCGGACGCAGACGATGAGGAAGTCAGTGAAGAGTCCATCCGGATCATGGTCGATGTAGGCAGCGAAAAGGGCGCCATCGACCATGAGGAAAAGGAGTTCATCCAGAACGTATTCGAGTTCGACGACCTGACTGCGGGCGAAATCGCTACCCACCGGACCGACGTCATCTTCCTCTGGCTTGAGGAGGACATGGACGCCTGGAAGGACGCCATCTACAACAGCCGCCACACCCGTTACCCGGTTTGCCGGGAAAGCGCGGATGATGTCGTCGGCATTTTGGACGCCAAGGATTATTTCCGCCTAGAGGATAAGAGCCGGGAGAATGTCATGAAATACGCGGTCAAACCGGCCTATTTTGTCCCGGAGAGCGTAAAGGCCGATGTGCTTTTCCGCAATATGCGGCAGGAGCACCATCAGTTCGCCGTTGTGCTGGACGAATACAGCGGCTTGAGCGGCATTGTCACCCTCAACGACCTGATTGAACAGCTGGTCGGCGATCTAGGCGGCGAGGAGGGCGAAAGCCAGCAAGCCCCTGATATTGTACAGCTGGATGAGGAAACCTGGCAGATTCGCGGTAGCGCCCATCTTGACGAAATTGCTGAGGCGCTGGACATCCATCTGCCCGAAGCTGAATATGACACCTTCAACGGCCTCATCTTCGGCGCGTTGGGCGCGGTTCCGCCGGATGGTACACAGCTTGAATTGGAAGCCGATGGGCTAGCGATCCGCGTGGTTGCGCTGCACGAGCATCAGGTCGAAGCCGCCATTGTACGCAAGCTGGTTGCACCTGCTGCCGATCCGGACGATGCAGAAACGTAATGGTTTATACAGGCCGCTCGTGCCCCCTATATGGCGGACTTTGCGGCGCGTATGGATGCGCCCAAATTTTAAAACCAGGAGGAACCCAAAAAACGCATGGAAAAAAGAAAACAGTTTATTATAAATTTCCTGTACTTTGCCATTATTTTGGCGGCGGCCTTTTTGCTTCTAAAATTTGGGTTGCCTTTGCTCTCGCCATTCGTGATTGCATTCGTCATTGCGTATCTGCTCAAGCGGCCCATCCGGTTTTTAGCGAGAAAGACGGGGTTGCCTAAGAAGGCGGTGGCGATTGCGATGGTGTTGGTGTTTTTCGGCACGATTGGGTTGTTGATCGCGCTGCTAGGGTTCAAGGCGCTGTCATCGGCGGGGATGCTGCTGCGCAACCTACCACAGCTGTTTAGCACCTATGCAACCCCTGTTTTGACCGCCATTTTCGACGAGCTGGAGGGCGCGGTCACCCGGATGGACCCCAATATGCTGAGTACGCTCGAATATCTTTGGAACCAATTCATCCAGTCGCTCGGTCAGTTGGTATCCAGCCTTTCGGTCAACAGCATGTCGGCGATTTCCAGCGTGGCCTCCTCGCTGCCCATGCTGTTCATCAAGCTGCTGCTGATGATCATCGCCACCTTTTTCATCGCCGCCGATTACGATAAGTTGACCGGCTTTTGTATGCACCAGTTGACCGGCCGGGCACGGGAGGTGTTCTTCCAGATCAAACGGTATATCGTCGGCACACTGTTTGTCTGCATCCGCTCCTATGCGATCATTATGAGCATCACATTTGTCGAGCTGTCGATTGGCCTGACGCTCATCGGCGTGCGGCATTCGGTCATCGTCGCCTTTTGCATTGCAGTGTTCGATATCCTACCCGTCCTAGGCACAGGCGGCATCATGCTGCCATGGGCGGCCATCACCGCCTTACAGGGCGATTACGCAATGGCGCTGAAGCTGCTGGCTGTCTATTTGGCCGTCACCGTCATCCGCAATATCATCGAACCCAAGATTGTGGGCAGCCAAATCGGCCTGCACCCGGTTGTCACCTTGGCGAGTTTGTTTGTCGGCGGGCAGTTGTTCGGTATTTTGGGTCTGTTTGGCTTCCCCATTTTGCTCTCCCTGCTCCGTCACTTGAACGACACAGGTACGATCCATATTTTCCGCACCGGCCGGGAGAAAAAACGGCCGATTGAAAAGCAATAGCGCGGGATGTCAAAAACGCTTGCTCTCCCATGCTGCTGGCTTTGCGCTGGCGCAGGATTGCAAGCGTTTTTTGCGGGCTGTAAGCATGGCAAAAGACCGAACGCTTGCAAATCCAGGATAAACCGTGTAAAATAAATGCGATAGACACAATGGAACAGGAGGCTGCTGTTATGACAGCGTTAGAAAAATATTGGGAAAGCATTCGAGGCAAGCGGATTGCAGTCATCGGTGCCGGTGTGAGCAATACGCCGCTGATTGTGCTGCTGCGGCAGGCGGGGTTGCCGGTCACGGTGCACGATAAAAAACAGGCAGATGCACTGGGGGAGCGGTATACCGAACTGGCTGCATTGGGCGTATCATTTGTGCTGGGAGAGGACTATCTGGATACGCTCACCGAGGACGTTGTGTTCCGCACGCCCGGGCTGCATCCCCTGCACCCGGCCCTGGTCGAGGTGCGCGCGCGCGGCGGCACGGTCACCAGTGAGATGGAATTGTTTTTCGAGGTCTGCCCTTGTCCGATTTTGGGCGTGACCGGCTCGGACGGTAAGACGACCACGACCACCTTGGTCTATGAATTTTTGACCCGCGCGGGCCATACCTGCCACCTGGGAGGCAACATCGGCAAGCCGCTCTTGCCGGAGGTGGATACCATGCAGCCCACAGATTTGGCAGTGGTGGAACTGTCTAGCTTCCAACTGATGGATATGCAGCGCAGCCCCACGGTGGCCGCGATCACCAATCTGACCCCCAACCATTTGGACTATCACAAGGATTTCCAGGAATATGTTCAGGCCAAAACAGCGATTTATGCCCACCAGAAGCCGGGTGACCGGTTGGTGATCAACTTGGACGATCCGGTCACGCAGACGTTGGATTTCAATCCAGCGAGTGAAATCTGGGGCTGCACCAAAAATGGGACTGTGCAAAATGGCGTGTATTTGCAGGATGGCACCATCTATATCGCGCAGGATGGGGCCGCCCGTGCGCTCATGCCGGCAAGCGAGATCGGCATTCCAGGGGCGCATAATGTCTACAATGTGATGATGGCCGCGGCGGTCGTGCAGGGACGCTGTACAGACGCTGAGATTGTGCAAGTGGCGCGCACCTTCGCTGGGGTGGAACACCGGATTGAATTTGTGCGCGAGCTGGAAGGGGTGCGGTATTATAACGATTCCATCGCCTCCAGCCCCACCCGCACCATCGCTGGGCTGCAATCGTTCCCGCAGAAGCTGATCTTGATCGCGGGTGGCTATGACAAGCAGATCCCGTATGATGTGCTTGGCCAACCAATTTGCCAGCATGTGCATACCTTGATTGTTACCGGCGCAACTGCGCCTAAAATCTGCGCAAGCGTTGCGCAAGCCGAGAGCTCGGACAAGCCGGTCATCCAGCAGGCTGCTGATTTGGCCGAAGCGGTGCGCTTGGCCCATGCTGCTGCGCGGCCGGGAGATGTCGTACTGATGAGCCCAGCCAGTGCGTCATTCGATTGCTTTAAAAACTTCATGGAGCGCGGCAAGTATTTTAAAGAATTGGTGCAGTCGCTCTAATAGACAGAAAAATCCGCTCTGCATAGACATCATGGGTGCCATGCAGGGCGGATTTGGTTTGTATTGTGGAATTTACCGGGCGTTGGTAGCCGGATCGGTCGTCGTGCTTGAGGTGCGGTTGTCGGCCGCGCTGTCGCCATTGACGCCGTCGGTGGTATTGCGGTTCGGGTCCAAATCGTCGGCCATATCGTCGATTGTATTTTCGGTGCCATCGACTAGATCATCCACCGCATTCTCGCTGCGGTCAAGCAGGGTGTCGTCATTTGTACCGGTGTTGCGGTTTGTATCGGCGCTTCCATCGTTTTGGCTGTCTATGATACCGCCATTTGCACCCTCCGGCGAATCGGCGCCATTGTCATTGGAGCAGCCAGTGAGTAGGGCGAAGCAAAGCATCAGTGCCAACAAGAGCAAACGTTTCATATCAAAAAGATACCTCCTTGCTTTTTCCGATAGTATGGCAAGGAGGCGGAAGATTTATGCGGGCTGGGAGCCAGAAGAATTTTATGGGGTTTTAAAGTCCGATTTTTTTCAGATGGCCGAGCACAGCACTGGCAGTCAGACCGGTGACCAGGCCCATCGGAATGGCGCTGAGCAACAAAAGGGGCAGATAGCCTACCACATACCATGAGCCGAGTGTGCCGACGGCGGCCAGGATTTGACCGATGTTGTGCGCGGCTGCCCCACCGATGGAAATCCCAGCCATAGAAAACCACCGGCCTTTGCCGCGCAACAGCAGATGCATCACAAGCAGGGCCAACACCCCGCCTGCCAGCGAGAACAGAAAACCGGTCACGCTGCCCATAAAGATGGCGGCTAGGGTGATGCGGCACAGCAGAATGGAGAGCGCCGCCCGCGCGCCTAGAGTGGTCAGTGCAAACAGGGTGACCACATTGGCCAGTCCCAATTTGATGCCTGGGATCGGGACAATGGCCTGCAAAGGGAAGAGCGACTCGATCAGCGAGAGCGCCAGCGCAACAGCGGTCAACAAGCCGCCTTGTGCGATTTGTTTCATGGAGGTTCCTCCTCACTGGACCACAGCGTCCACAGTATCCCGTGCACCGATTAGCCGCACGACCACGCGGTTGGGCAAACAGACGGCTGTTTGCCCTGCACGGGTGAGCTTGCCGGTGTGGACACAGACCTGGTCCGGGCAGTCCGAGGACGCAAAGTAGACGCCGTCCGGCTCGACCACAATGGTATTGGTCACAGCCCCCTCGAGTGTGATCGTTTCGTTCACTCCCGCACCCAGCCGGATACGGCGGACAGTCTCGCCGTCTTGGGTGATCTCACAGGTCAGCCCTTGGGTGGGCGCTAGGGCAAAGGGCAGAAAAACCGCCCCAGCCAGCAGCAAAATGGCCAGGATGATTGCAAAATCCCCCTTTTTCAGCTCATTGCGCCAGGACATAGCTGGTATCCTCTGACAAGGTGAGCTGGCCGCGCAGCCCCTCGGTTACATAGATGGTTTTGTCATCGGTCACAAAAACGGCGTCCACATCGTGTGCGGCACAAAACTCCAGGCCGCGTTCTAGCCCCATGACAAAAAGGGCTGTGGTAAACGCATCCGCCCGGGCTGACAGCTCGTCCACAACGGTTACCGAGCGCAGGCCGGTCTGGGCAGGTGCGCCGGTCGAAGGATCAAAAATATGGTGGTAGCGCACACCGTCTTGTTCAAAATAGCGCTCATAGTCGCCCGAGGTCACGACCGACTGGTCGCACACGTGTAGCATAGCAATATAATTGGCGCTGTTGTCCGGCTCGGCCAAGCCGATTGTCCACAGTCCATCCTCGCTGGAGGGGTTTTGGCCGTAAGCACCGATGTTTCCGCCCAGTTGCGCCAACATGGGTGCGTCCGCACGCAATGCAGCAACCGCATCGGTCGCATAGCCCTTGCCGATGCCGCCCAAATCTACCTGTGCGCCATTCAGCAGACGGGCTTGGTTATTACCCAGCAGCTCAATGTTCTCATACCCCACATGGGAAAGCGCCTCGTCGATAGCGGCCTGGCTGGGTACCGCAGCCTGGTCGGTACCGATGCCCCACAGATCGGATAGGGGGGCGGTGGTGGGGTCGAAGGCTCCGCCGGTCAGGGCAGCGTATTCGACCGCACGCGACAAGGCGTCATAGGTGTCCGGGTCCAACGTGACCGTTTGCCCGCCCGCAGCGTTGAGTTGGGCAAGCGGACCGGCCTCGATCTGCCGGGATAGGGCGTTGTTCAAATCGTTGACCCGGCGCTCAGCCTGGGTGACCACTGCTTGGGCATCTGCCTCGTTTTCCGCCCAAGCGGTGATGGTCATAAAGGTATCCATGGAGAAAAAATCGGTGGAGGCCGAAGCAGGTCCACCACATCCGGCGAGCAGGCAAAAAATGAGCGCGCACACCGTACAAATAGATCGTTTCATATAAAAAAACTCCAGAGCAAATCTTAAAATACTTCCCTATTATAATACGGACACCCCATATTGTAAATGAAATCGGGAAAGAAAAAACCATCCGCAGAAGCGGATGGCCAGGGGAAATCCAAAGAAAGTGCTCACACCGCCGGAACAGCTTCGGTTTCGGGGATGTAGCGGATGTTAATAACCGACAATACGAGCATGGCGCAGATTCGGCAGATATAGGCCAGGTCGTTGTCAATGCCATGCGAAACGGTCTGGGTTTTGTAACGGTGGTGCAGGGCTTCGATGCGGCGCAGCAGCGCATCTTCGGTAAAGGGAGGCATGGCTGGCTCGGCCCAGCGGACAAAATCCCGCTCGGTCAAGCGGCGGCGGATGCCCAGTGCAATGCGCTTTTCGTAAATATAGTGGGCCAACAAGTTGCCGTTATACAGATCATCGTTGTGTGGATAGCAAAAGAAATCGGTGAGATAATGGCAAATCTCCCCGAGATCAATGGAGAGGTCGCGGCCATTGTGCTGCTCGATCGTATACGTATCCAAAAAGCGGCGAATTTTTTCCATCACTTCGTCGAACATCAGCGAGGGATAATGCCGTTTGGTCAGATAGGTGCCAGTCAAGTCGGGCTTCAGGTTGCCGTAACGAAAAGCGGTTTCATCGAAGGTGACACCGCAGGTATCTTTTACATAGGCCAGCAGCAGATTGGCCACGCGGGTATGGGACACAGAATCCATGAACGCAACTCCTCCATCCGAGTATACGGGTAACTTTTTGCAGTTAAGAAACCTTAACGAATCGAACTGCAATCATTGTACCACAAAATTTTCGGCCGCGCCAGACATTTCACATAAAATATCTATAAATTTTTTGAAAACCATAGAGATCAACAAAGACAGTCCGCCGCTTCCAGCCGGATTTGGCGGAGGCGACGGACAGGTTTTAGCGGGCACGGAAGGCTTCGCTGCGGAATTTGACTTTGCCGTCCAAGGCGGCACGCAGGCGCTGACACATGGGTTCGCGGTCCCGGTTGAGTGTGCCGGCCAGGTTGACATAGTTGGAGGCGTGATTGGCGCGGAAAACACTGCCCTCGGCGTCGATGTGCTCGAGCAGGATGAGGGTTTCGTGGGCAATCTCAATGGGGTTCATCAGATAGAACCGCCCTTCCTGCCAGTCGCGCATGAGGGGGGTGGGCAGCTCGAACAACAGGGTGAGTAGACCGATATACTCGGGCTTCATGCGCGAAAGCGCCTCGGCGGTCTTGACCGCGTGCTCTTCAGACAGCTCGAGGGAACCCAGACCGGCAATACAGGTGACCGATAGCTTCATACCGGCCTCTTTGATCATCTGCCCAGCGCGGACGATTTCATCGGCGGTTTCGCCCTTGTTGACCCGGCGCAGGACCTCATCCGAGCCCGACTCCAAGCCCAGATAGATCATCTTGAGCCCGAGCGAACGCAGCATATTCAAATCTTCCTGCTTTTTCACCAGTACTGACGCCGGAGATCCGTAGGAAGTCACCCGTTCACACTCGGGAAACAGCTTTTGGATATAGCGCAACACCTCAGCCATATGCTCGGGGCGGCACATAAGCGCGTCGCCGTCGGCCAAAAAGATGCGGTCCACCCGGCGGTAGGCGGCGCGGGCAGCATCGAAATCGGCCTTGATTTCCTCCAGCTTGCGCACGCGGAATTGTTTTTCTTTGTACATATCACAAAAGGTGCATTTGTTGTGGCTGCACCCGATGGTGACCTGTACGATCAGGCTGTATGCCTCGCTGGGTGGGCGAAAAACGCGGCCTTCATAATGGATCATAAACATTCCTCTCTCTTATTTTCAAAAATGCAAAGAAAAGCGCCCTGGCGGCCGCAGGGGCCTGTCACAAAGCGCTTTCCAGGGGGATTATTGCGGCTTGTCCTCCTCGGGCTGCGCAAGCGCAACCTCGGGCTCGTCGTCGGGCTCCTCTTCGATCTCCTCGATCGGCTCGTCGTCGTCCGACGCAATTTGCGCCTCCTCTTCTTCGGGGACATCGTCAAAAGCGGTCTGCACACCGTCTGCCGGAAGGACCTCAGCGCCTTCTTCGGCACAGCCTTCACTCTCGGCCATCAGGTCATCGAGCTCATTCATAGCTTTCAGTTCGGCTTCATGGTAGACCTCTTCGCGCTTTTTCTTTTTCGCAAGCGCGAATGCGGTCGCACCTGCGGCGGCCGTCACGCCGGCGAACAAAATGCCCAAACCGATCTTGCCTTTTTTTCCATCTTTCATTCTGTATCACCTCATTATAGGGGATGCACCCCTTACAGTTCAGCCTTTCTTGGATTCCACTTTATCACATTTCACCGCATTTGTCAACGAAGTGTGCATCGATGCAGCGGTTTACAGGGCTTATTTGCCCAGCTCATAGGCGCGGCGAATGCAATTGCGGTTGGCTTGGTCGAGGATGCCGGCCAGATCGCGCTCACGCAGGACCTGCATGGCTTCCAGGGTGGTACCGCCAGGTGAACAGACTGCACGTACCAGCTCATCGGGCGTGTGGTCACCTTTGAGCATCATTTTGGCTGCGCCGATCAAGGTTTGGCAGAACAGCTTGAGTGCGTCGTCATAGGCGACGCCGTAATTTTCAGCTGAGCGGGCCATGGCGTCGGCAAAGGTATAGATGTAAGCAGGTGCCGAACCGGCAAAGGGAATGACGTCGTTGAGCTTGTCTTCTGCGGTAAAGACGACGGTCACGCCCATGGAATCAAACAGCGCGCGCACGCGGGCCAGTTGCTCGTCGGTCGCAGCTGCATTTTTGACCAGCTCAGTCGCGCCCTCACCAAGCATGAGAGGGGTGTTGGGCATCACGCGCACAATCGGGCAGTTGGCGCCCAGTGCAGCCTCGATTTTGGCAAAGGATACGCCCGCGGCGATGGATACGACCAAGGGCTGGTTGGCTTTTGCAACTTCGGCAAGGTGGCCAAGCACTTCGGGGAAGGTTTGCGGCTTGACAGCGAGCAGTACGGTTTCGCTTTGCTGGTAGAGCGAGACATAGTCATCTGTCACCGAAAACCCCTCAGCGGCGCGGTCTGCCCGCTTTTCCGGGGTGCGGTTAAAAAGCAGAACTTCGGCAGCTGGTGTACCGGCCGCGACCATGCCGCGTGCGATCGCCATGCCCATATTGCCGGCGCCAATGACGCCTAAACGGTATTTTTTCAAAAGAAAGACCTCGCTTTCCGCCCCGGCTGCCCGGCCGGCGGCATTCTTTATGCTTATTATACCCGCCCAAAGGCTGCTTGACAACCTACTTTCTCTGAAACCGCCCGGCGAACGGCGCTTCCGGAAAACTGCACAAGAGCGCGCGCGTTTTTTGGGTTGGATTTCCACGGATTTCAGATTGACTATCCAAGCAGGTGTGATAAAATGGTCGTATTATCCTTTTGGAGGGGATTTTTTGAATCGCACGAGAATCCATCTCGGCCTGCGCACGGTCAAGACCGCCTTGGCGGTCACGTTGGCGCTGGCAGCAGCCGAGCTAACCCATTCGACGATGCCGATTTTTTCGGCCATCGGCGCCATCAGCGCAATGAGCCGCACGTTGGGCGATGCGCTGACTGCCTGTTTGACCCAACTGGCCGGATGCGTTTGCGGCTGTGTGGTCGGCTTTTTGTTTTTAACCCTATTCCCCAATATGGGGCCTGCACGCATCGGTGTGGGCATTGTGCTGGTCATTTTGCTCGGCATCCGCCTGAAAATACACTTTGCGATCCCACTTTCCTGCATTGTATTTGTTTGTATTTGCTTAAACGAAAACGGCGGGCCACTGTTTTATGCTGCCAGCCGGTTTTTGGATACCTCCCTGGGTCTGATCATTGCACTGGCGGTCAATATGCTCATCAAGCCATATAACAACCGAGAGCAGATCGGCAACTTGATCACCCATGTGGTGCAGGCCTTTCCGGATTATCTACACGACCGGGTGCTTTTGGGACACTACCCTGATCTGACGCCATTGCGGCGTGGATTGAAAAAGCTGGACGAGGAGCTGCAGCTTTACGAGCGGCAAACCTTCCCCAATCGAAAATGTAGGCAACAGGTAGCGGTGTATTTGCGCGGCTGCCAACAGCTGGCTGTGCGCATGTTTGATGAGCTCAATGCACTCTGCCTGATGGACTCGCCCGGCGCGCCGGATGAAGAAGCGGTGAAGCGACTAGAGAAGATCGGGATTTCGGACGAGAATACGCTGAAAATTCCGGAAAGTGGCCGCCGGGAAGAGGATATCGTGCTGGATTATCATCTAAAAAACCTGCTGGACGCTTATGGCTATCTCAGTGAAATGAACGCGGCCTCCACGGCAGAAATCTTGGAGGACCAAACAGCTGGTGAAAAATAATGGCCCAAATAAAACACCCCTCTGCTGCGGGACGGAAAACCCACAGCAAGAGGGGCGTTTTGGCATTTTGTTCGGTTTACACAAACACGACTTGCACCAAAACCATATAGAATACAGTACCCAAACCAATGGAAAGCAGGTTGTTGCGTTTCCAGATGTGTAGGGCGGCCACCACCGCGACCGCGATGAGCTCAGGCGCACCGTGCGGATAGGAGAACGGCTGGATACCACGCAGGCAGTAGATCACCAAGATAGCGATGATGGCGGCTGGCAACACATGGCCCAGATAGCGCACCGCGCCGGGCACCTGCCGTTTCCCACCAAACAGCCAAAAAGCAGCCGCGCGGGTGATATAGGTGCACACGGCAACCACGGCGATGATCGCAATAGAATGGGGGACCGAAATCGGCATCTTTACACCTCCTCAGAGCCGCCGGATGCGGGGGCATCCGAATCCGTGGACAGGGCAGATGGGTCGGCCTTATCGATGGTGCGGCGGGAAAGAAGCAAGAGAACCACTGCGGCAAATAAGGCGGGCGGCAAAAAGCTGTCGGGGCCAAACAGCAGCAACGAGAACAGCGCACAGCCACCGCCGATCAGGGCCGGAAGATGGCATTTGGCCTCCTTCCACTGCTCCACAAAAATAACAACAAACAGGGCAGTCATAGCAAAATCGGCGCCAGTTGTGTCAAAGGTGATCAGTGAGCCGATGAGCGCGCCAGTCACACAGCCAGCCATCCAGTAGCAGTGGTCGAGCACGGCGATGAAAAACATCAGTTGCCGCGCATCCATGCCCTCCTTGGGCTTGACCAGGCAATGCAGAGAATAGGTTTCATCGGTCAGCGCGTGGATCATGTAAAATTTGCGGCGGCCCATGCCTTGAAACCGCTCGACCAAGCTCAAACCGTAGAACACGTGGCGGCAGTTGATCATCAGCGTCATAAACGCGCTGCGCAGCAGCGACGCTCCACCGGTGAGCAGGTCGATCAGCACAAACTGCATGGAACCTGCGTAACAGGTCAAACTGATAAAAAACGCCCAGATGAAATTGTACCCCGCATCCTGCAACAAGAGGCCGAACGCCATCCCCATGAACACATACCCAAATAAAACCGGTAAGGACTGTACAAAAGCGTACCGCAACGTTTTTCGCAAGCAATTTTCCCCCTTTATGCGACAGACTTCCTTCATTATAAGGGGAACAAGGACAGCTGTCAAACGGTTTGCAAAAATATAACGGCCGGTTTAGCGGTACTCCGTTCGGTGGCGATGCAACCGCAGAACAATGCAGGCGAACGCAAAAGCCGGCACAGAATATGCTGCGCCGGCATGTACAGGAAAACAGATTAGGCCAGTAGGTCAGGAGAGATCGCTTTGGCCTCCATATAAAAACGCTTTTCACGCGATTCACCCATGGAAAAGGTTTTGCGAGGCAGGACGCCATCCAAAATCACGCCACGGAACAGATCCTCTTTGGCGGGATCGGGGAGCGCAAAGCCCATACAGCCAACTTGACCGGATAGTTTGTCCAGTACATCCAGGCCATGAATGTAGTCCATGCGCATTTGCGCGTGGTTGGCTGCATAATCATCCAAAAATGCCTGCAAAGTGGCGACCGGAAGCGCCCAGGGTGAATTTTGGACCACGAGGCAACCGGTGCGCGTCCCTGCGCGGAAGGGAAACTCCTGTGCGCCCTCGGGCAGCTGGCGTGGAACGGTTTCCAGCACCTCGGCCCGTGCACCCTTGGACTGGAAAAATGCAGCGGCACTCGCAAGCAAATCAATGGCATCCACCTGGAAGAGCACACGATGAATCCCCTCAATCTGGATGCTTTCATCCTGGATGTTGACGACCTCGGCCAACACAAACCGCGCCGGATGGTTTGCACGCTCGGCCGCAGAGAGGGTGGGCTTGAGCTGATCCCAATAGGCTTTGGCGGTGGCCATGGAATGGTTGCCATCACCGACTGCATAAGGGAGTACCGGGTAAGCATCAGTCAGGCCATACTTTTCGGCAAAAACAACCGGATCGGCCAGCCGGTCAAGCGCAGAGAGGAGGGCGTCGGTCTGTTCGCCTTCAGGAATCAACCAACCGGTTAGGTGTCCACCGTCCTGCATCAGCTCCACATCGTAAAGCGGTTGGAAGGCGGTGCGGTTTTGATAGAGCGGTTCGATGATGGAGCGGGAAGGGTCGTCGATCAGCAGCATGATATGCGGCAGCTCAATGGCGGCGCCCTCGCGGACCTTTAAACGGGGTGGGATGCGCTCGACAACGGTTTTTTCGGTGGGCCGGATGGGCGAGGATGAGCCAGGGGTGTATTCGTAGTCCTCCAAATCAAAGGCGAGCATCAGCCCGCAACGGGGACAGGCGCCTCCTGTGTCCCGCGCCAGCAGCACAACACCAGCCGGAAGTGCGGTCAGCAGGCCGCCAGATATGTATTGGCGCATGGTTTGATGGATGGCGTCGATGCGTGCTTGGCAGTCAGGCGATTCGAGATATATTTCGGGCAGGGTCAGGCGCAGGGTAGATGGCGCGGAACCAACCAGCGCTTCGACCGCCTCCCAATAGGCGGGTTCGGAAGTGTATTGGTCACAAGCCACAACCGACCATTTGGACAAATCCACGCCCTTTTGGGGCATGAGAATATGAGGTATACGAGCACAGCGGGGCAACATAGACAGGACCTCCAAATAAAAGTTACAAATGCAATCAGCAAACGATATGCAAAACTAGTATAACAGAAAATCAGGCCAAGCGCTAGCAAGGTGGCTCGGATGAATGACTATTTTCGATGTGAAATTCATCAATTTCACAAAATGAACACAAGAAATTGACAGAAAAACACGGGAAAATGCGGAAGATTTAAAAAATGACCAGTAAAATAAGCAGCGGCCTACAAAAATATGGCAAGTTCGCCCCTTTTATTTTTTTCTCAAGACCGATATACTTAAAATAGAGGCAAAGAAAGAATTTGCGCATGGCGTATAGGGAGGAACAACTGTGAATTATAGTATGATGAACCATGTTGTCAACCATCTTCTGGATGTTGATAGTTATGGCTGCATTTTCATGTACGCGACCAACCAGGATTTGACGACAGCTCCGCGCCATATCATCCGTATGACCGAGCCGGTCGATGCGGAGCTATTGCGCGAAGCGCTGAAGATCACGTTGCTACGCTTTCCGCAAATGGGTTTGGGGCTTGTGCGCGGTGAGAAACAGTACCAGTATCGGCTGCTGGACAAGCCGCCGGTTGTACTGCCATTTGAAAACCACCTTTCTCCATACTATATCGGCTCTGAAGATACAAATGGCTATCTTTTTTGCTGCGGTTACCACGAGGATACCATTATTTTGGAGTATCAACACTGCACAAGTGATGGCCGTGGATTTAATGAATTTATCAAATGTGTGCTATTTTATTATTTGAAGCTGCGCGGCTATGCCATAGAAAATGATGGCAGCGTCCGCACACTGGAAACCGACTTTCAGCCGGCCGAAAACGAGGATGGCTTTATCAAGCTGCGCCAAGCAGAACAATCGGACGAACATTATATTGGTGAGGTACCATCCTTCCATTTGCCAGAATACGACGGACAGGAGGAC
This sequence comes from uncultured Butyricicoccus sp., assembly GCA_904420185.1. Lineage (GTDB taxonomy): Bacteria > Bacillota > Clostridia > Oscillospirales > Butyricicoccaceae > Butyricicoccus_B. Next base: position 27,218 of record CAJFUJ010000012.1, read on the forward strand.
GAGGACGAAAAAACCACAGAGGTGACCATGCCATTTTCACAAGTGCGCCGCTTTGTCAAACAGAACCGGATATCCCCGTTGACCTTCTTGATGACCGCCATTTGTCACGCCATTTATCGCACATATTATGTGGGGACAAACCGCCAAGAAGCGATTGTCGCAGAGGTGCCAATGGATTTGCGTACTTATATTCACTCACCAACGGTTCGCTTTTTTGTGGCGCTGCTCGACCTGCCGTTTTTCTTCGATTACTTTAAATTGCCGTTTGTGGAGGCATGTCAAAAGTTGAGCGAATTTTTCGATACCCAACGTGCGTTGCCCCATGCGGCGTTTTGGGCGCTAAAAAATGCCAATCGCGTCTTTACCAGCCATCAAGCCGATATGCCAATCGATGAAAAAGAAAAAATGATGCGTGAGCAAGCACGGGCTTATATCCGCAGGGACAGCTTCATTTTGACCAATATTGGCCCGTTTAATATTCCCATCAGTATGGAACGACATATCGCGGATTATGGCGCGATCCTCCCCTGTGCCCATCAGCCATTTGGCGTATTGGTGAGCTCGTACCGTGACACACTGAAGGTCACAATTTCTCAGCGAGATATGCGTCCTGACCTGATCGATCATTTGGTCAAGGTGTTGGGTGAAATTGGCTTTCGTGCGCAGACCCATTCATATATGTTTCATCCGACTCGCTATGACGGAAGCCATCTGGCAAAAGATTGATCTGTAACAGGAGGGCATGAGGACTTGCTCCAATGCCCTCTTGAAGCAACTTTTTGGGAAATCGGAAGAAAAATGTTGACAAAAGCCGGAGCAAGGCGTATAGTAATAAAGCTGTTCTTTGAGGGCGGCCCGCAAGAATAAAAAACTTTCGCCAGCAGCGA
>CAJFUJ010000013.1 GCA_904420185.1 uncultured Butyricicoccus sp.
CAAGGATATGTACCTGCTGCACCACGAGGAGATCGAGTCGCTGGCCAAGAACATCCCGGGCGTCCAGCGCATCCGCTTCTTTATGACCTTTGGCCAGAGCTACTTGACCCATATGAAGTGCCTGGAGAACGTCGGCATGCTGTCCACCGAGCCGGTCGAGTTCGAGGGCCATGAAATCGTGCCCATCCAATTTTTGAAGGCGCTGCTGCCCGACCCGGCCACCCTCGGCCCGCGCACCAAGGGCAAGACCAACATCGGCTGCATCTTCACCGGCCAAAAGGACGGCAAGCAAAAGACCGCCTACATTTACAACGTTTGCGACCACGAGGCATGCTACAAAGAGGTCGGCTCACAGGCCATCAGCTATACCACCGGCGTACCGGCCATGGTGGGCGCGATGATGCTGCTGCAAGGCACCTGGAACAAGCCGGGCGTGTACACGGTCGAGGAGTTTGACCCGGACCCGTATATGGACGCGCTGAACAAGTGGGGCCTGCCCTGGCAGATTCAGGACAACCCCGCGCTGGTGGACTGATGGCGCAAACCTGGAACGACGGCGGGCTGCGCACCCCGTACTATCTCATCGACGAAACCCGGCTGCTGCACAACCTGGAGATTTTGCGCGGGGTCTGCCAGGCGGCCGGCTGCAAGATCCTGCTCGCGCAAAAGGCGTTCTCCATGTTCGCGGTCTATCCGCTGCTGCGGCAGTACCTGGCCGGGACGGCGGCCAGCGGGCTGTATGAAGCCCGGCTGGGCAAGGAGGAGTTTGGCGGGGAGACCCATGTATTCTCCCCGGCCTACCGCGCCGACGAATTCGACGAAATCCTGCGCTATGCCGACCATGTTGTGTTCAATTCCCCGGCGCAGGTGCGCCAATACGCCGCCCGCGCCCGGCAGGCGGGCAAATCCACCGGCCTGCGCATCAACCCCGAGTGCTCCACCCAAGAGGGCCACGCCATCTATGACCCCTGCGCGCCCGGCTCCCGGCTGGGCACCACGCGGGAGAATTTCGACGAATCGCTGCTGCCCCTGCTGGACGGCCTGCATTTCCACACCCTGTGCGAGCAGAACGCCGACGCGCTGGAAATCACCGCCCAGGCGGTGGAGCAAGCATTCGGCGCCTATCTGCCGCACATGCAGTGGCTCAACCTGGGCGGCGGCCACCACATCACCCGGGACGATTACGATGTCGATCTCTTGTGCAAGATTGTGCGCCATTTCCGCGAAACCTACGGCGTGCAGGTCTACCTGGAGCCGGGCGAAGCGGTGGTGCTGAACGCCGGGTATCTGGTGTGCTCGGTGCTGGAGACCATGAAAAACGGCATCGACCTGGCCATTTTGGACGCTTCTGCGGCCTGCCATATGCCCGACGTGCTCGAAATGCCCTACCGGCCGCCGCTGCTTCATAGCGGCGAAGCCGGGGAAAAGCCCTACACCTACCGCCTGGGCGGCGCGACCTGCCTGGCGGGCGACATCATCGGCGACTACTCGTTCGACCATCCGCTGGCCGCAGGTGACCGGCTGGTGTTTGGCGACATGGCGCTCTACACCATGGTCAAGAACAATACCTTTAACGGGATGCCGCTGCCGTCCATCGCGCTGCGGCGGCAGGACGGGCAGGTCGAGCTGGTCCGCACGTTCAGCTACGAGGACTTCAAACACCGCCTGTCTTAAAACCACACGATTGCGGGGCGGTCCGCGCCCCACGGAAAGGAACCCCATCGAATGAACCATCAGACCCGCCTGCCGCTGCCCAACGGGACCAGCATCCCGTGCCTGGGCTTTGGCACCTGGAAAACCCCGGACAAAGAAGCCGAGCAAGCGGTCCTATGCGCGCTCGAGGCCGGCTACCGGCACATCGACACGGCCACGGCCTACAAAAATGAAGCCGCAGTCGGCCGGGCGCTGGCCGCTTCCGGCCTGCCGCGCGGCGAAATTTTCCTGACCTCCAAGCTGTGGAACCCCGACCAGGGCTACCAGTCCACCTTGGACGCCTTTGCCCGTTCGCTCGAGCAGCTCCAAACCGACTACCTGGACCTGTACCTCATCCACTGGCCCCACGACCCCAAGTATTTCGACGACTGGGAACAGAAAAACCGCGACACCTGGCGCGCCTTTGAAAAGCTGTACGCGGACGGCCGCATCAAGGCCATCGGCGTGAGCAACTTCCGGCCGCGCCACCTGGAAAACCTGCTGGCCCACTGCGAGATCCGGCCCATGGTTGACCAGGTGGAAATCCACCCCGGTATGCCGCAGGACGAGATCCTGGACTTTTGCAAGGCGCACGACATGGTGGTCGAGGGCTGGAGCCCGTTGGCGACTGGCAAGATCTTCTCGGTCCCGGCTATGCAGGCCATGGCGGCCAAGTACGGCAAGAGCGTGGCCCAACTGTGCCTGCGCTGGAGCGTGCAGCGCGGGGTCATCCCGCTGCCCAAATCGGTCACCCCGGCCCGCATCCGGGAGAATACCCAGATTTTCGACTTCTGGTTGGAGCCCGAGGACATGGACCGCATCAGCCGGCTGACCGGCTGCGGATGGTCGGGCCTGGACCCCGACCATCTGGTCTATTAATCGCAGCAATCGCAACCGGCCAACGGCCCGGGGTGTGCACCGCTTGCAGCGGCGCCCCCGGCCGTTTTTCTTTTCTTGACTTTACCGCCCGGAAAGGGTATGCTGAACATACCTGGAAGGGAGGAAGGGCTGTGACCGCAAGTGAGCTTTTGACAATTTCCATGGACATTGGCCAGCGCCTGCTGGAGAGCGGCGCCGAAATCTACCGGGTGGAAGAATCCATCTCGCGCATCTGCCGGGCCTATGGCGCGCAGGACATCCAGGTTTACGCGGTGCCGACCGCCATTGTCGCCACCGGCGCTTGGGAGAACCAGCGCCCGGTCACCCGGGTGGTCCGCATCCGCCGCCGGGGGACCAACCTGGGCCGCTTGGACCAGCTCAATGCCCTGTGCCGGGAGATGTGCCGCACGCCCATGGATGCAGGGTCGATCCGCGAGCGCATCCACCTGATCGACCAGCATTCCAGTTTCCGCGGGGTCGAGCTGTGCCTGGCCAGCGGGGGCGGAGGGCTGTTTTTCACCCTGCTGTTTGGCGGCAGTCTGGCCGAAGGGGGATGCGCCTTTGCCGCCTGCCTGGTGCTGTGGGCGTTGACCGCGTCGATGAACCGCATCCGGGTCAACAGCCTATTTGTCAACGTAGCCGGTGGGTTTTGGGTGGCGACGGCTGGGTTGCTGTTTTATTATCTGGGGGCGGTCGCGCAGTATGATACGCTCATCATCGGCTCGATCATGCTGCTGGTGCCGGGGCTGCCCATCACCAACGCCATCCGCGACCTGATCGCCGGGGACGTGGTGGCGGGTATCGTCAAATTCACCGAAGCGCTGCTGGTGGCGGCGGGCATTGCCGTGGGCGCGGCCATGCCGCTGAGCCTGGCCGGGCTGCTGTGGTCGGTCTAAAGGGGAGGGGACACAATGGGCGAATTGCTCTATCCCTGCGCCATGAGCCTGCTAGCCAGCCTGTGCTTTGGCGTGATTTTTCAAATTTCCGGAAAAAAGCTGCTGTTTGCCGGGTTCAATGGCATGATTGGCTGGTTGGTCTATCTGCTGTGCGCCACACCGTTTCCAGAGAGCGTGATCCCGCGCTATTTTTGCGCCACATTGGCCATCACGCTGTTTGCCGAATGGTGCGCCCGGTGGCTGCGCGCGCCGGTGAGCGTGTTTTTGGCCATTGGGCTGATCCCGCTGGTGCCGGGCAGCGGCATTTATCAGACCATGCTCTACTGCATCCGCGGGCAGACCGCCCAGGCGCTGCGCGAATGCGTGGGCACGGTCGGCATTGCGGGCGCGCTGGCCATGGGGGTGGTTGTGGTCTCGTCGCTTGTCGGCCTGTTCACCGCCAAACGCAGGCGGTAGGGGGATAAAATTCTGTAAATTCGTTGAAAATGCACGGTCTGGATTGACAAGTCTGCCATTGTTGTTTATGATCTTTTTATACGAATTTGGTCTAAAGAGCCGGAATTGAGAAAACGATCGGAAAATTCAGCGGCTTTTTGGAAAAAACACCCCCGGTATCAGCAAAGGATGATGAATTTGAACCCACCCAAGAAACCACGAAGCCCTAAAAAAACCCTGATTTACTATTACATCATTGTGTTGCTGGCCATTTTTCTGGTCAACAGCCTGCTCATCCCGCTGTTTTCCACGCCTGAAAGTGAAAACGTCACCTACAACACCTTCATCGATATGCTGCAAAACGATGAACTCAAAGAGGTTGAGGTGCGCGACCAAGACAATGTCATCGTCTTTACCACCAACGACGAAGCGGACAAAATCTATATGACCAACCGGGTGGACGACCCGGACCTGACCAACCGGCTGCTTGACCATGATGTGGTCTTTACCACCATCTGGCCCAATCCGCCCTCCCGGTTCTGGACCACCATTTTGCCCTTGGTGCTGATGGTCGGGCTGAGCGTGTGGATGTTCCGCTCCATGCAAAAGCGCATGAACGCCGGGGCCATGTCCTTTGGCAAATCGGGCGCCAAGATCTACGCGGAAACCGAGACCGGCAAGACCTTCGCCGATGTGGCGGGCGAGGATGAAGCCAAAGAAGCGCTCAAGGAGATCGTCGATTTCCTGCACGACCCGGGCAAATACGCGGCCATCGGCGCGCGGCTGCCCAAGGGTGCGCTGCTGGTCGGCCCGCCGGGTACCGGCAAAACCCTGCTGGCCAAGGCGGTCGCAGGCGAGGCCCATGTGCCGTTTTTCTCGATTTCGGGCTCGGAATTTGTCGAGATGTTCGTGGGCATGGGTGCGGCCAAGGTGCGCGACCTGTTTAAGCAGGCCACCGAAAAGGCGCCCTGTATCGTCTTTATCGACGAGATCGACACCATCGGCAAGCGGCGCGACAACGCCGCCGGTGTGGGCGGCAACGACGAGCGCGAACAGACCCTCAACCAGCTGCTCACCGAGATGGACGGCTTTGACGGCAAAAAGGGCGTGGTCATCCTGGCGGCCACCAACCGCCCGGAGATCCTGGACAAGGCGCTGCTGCGTCCGGGCCGGTTTGACCGGCGCATCCCGGTCGAGCTGCCCGACCTGGCCGGCCGCGAAGCCATCTTAAAGGTCCATGCCAAGAACGTCAAAATGGCGCCAGACATCGATTACAACGCGGTCGCCCGCGCGACGGCCGGTTCGTCGGGCGCCGACCTTGCCAACATTGTCAATGAAGGCGCGCTGCGCGCCGTGCGGCAGGGCCGCTCGCTGGTGCGGCAGGACGATCTGGAGGAGAGCGTAGAGGTTGTTTTGGCCGGTTACCAGCGCAAAAACGCGGTCATCTCGCCCAAGGAAAAGAAGATCATCGCCTACCACGAGGTCGGCCACGCGCTGGTGGCTGCCAAGCAGACCGACTCTGCGCCGGTGCACAAGATCACCATCATCCCGCGCACGTCGGGCGCACTGGGCTATACCATGCAGGTCGATGAGGGCGAGCACGTGCTCATGAACCGCGACGAGGTCTACAACAAGATCGCTACCCTGACCGGCGGCCGTGCGGCCGAGGAGCTCATCTTCAACCAGATCACCACCGGAGCGTCCAACGACATCGAACAGGCCACCCGCCTGGCGCGCGCCATGATCACCCGCTACGGCATGACCAATTCGTTCGACATGGTGGCCCTGGAGACGGTGAACAACCAGTACCTGGGCGGTGACACCTCGCTGGCCTGCTCGCAGGAGACCGCGGCCAAGATCGACGAGGAGGTCGTGCGCATTGTGCGCAGCGCCCACGAAAAGGCGCAGGGCATCCTCAAGGAAAACGCGGCCAAGCTCAACGAGCTGGCGCAATACCTGCTCGAGCGCGAAACCATCACCGGCGAGGAATTTATGGAAATTTTGAACCGGTAAACGCGAAAAAACAACCGGCCCCGGCGTCCGCACAGCTTTGGCGGATGCCGGGGCTTTATGTTGATTTGCTGCACGCCTGGTCCAGGGACAGCACCTGCAGCCGGGCCTGCACCGGCCCGGGGCTTAGGACGCACCCGCCCAATTTGTACGGCCCGGGGAAGGGCAGGGAAAAGAGCGCCGCCGGTTGGTCCAGCCCGTACACCGCGTCCGCAGGCGGCAGCGGCACGGCAAAGCTGGCAAACGGGCGGTGCATCCCGTCGCCCAGGGCCTTGACCACCGCCTCCTTGCGCACCCACAGGGTGTAGAAGGCGTCGGTGCGCGCGTCTTCGGGCAGGGCGAAGTAGGCGTCCCGCTCGCGCGGGTGGAAGAACCGGGCCACGACCTGGGGGCGGTCTTGTCCGACCGCTTCGATGTCCACGCCGACCGGCGCGTCGCACACGGCCAGCACCGCCCAATCCCCGGCGTGGGACAGGCTGAAGGCAAAGCCCGGGTTTTGGGCAAAATAGGGCTTGCCCTTGGGAGAAAGGCTGCGTACCGGCGGCACCGGCACCCCTTGGGGCTTGAACTGCCGCACCGCCCAGCACAGGAGCAGCTCGGTGGCGATGGACTGGGCGCGGGCGGCTTCGTGGGGGATGCGGCGCAAGGCCGCCCAGCGTTCGGGCGCGATGGGGTAGCCGGTGCGCTGCAAGACCCCCTCAGTCGGCAGGGCAAAGACCCCGACCTGCTTCATGGCGCATCCCTCCTTGGCAAGAATTGTTCGGCGGTTTTGCGCAGCGCCTTGGTGATGTCGGCGCCGTTGAGCGCCAGCACGGCCAAAAACAGCAGGATTTCGGCGGGCAGCCACAGCGCCCCCTCGCGCAGCAGCACCGCACACTGCAACCCGAGCAGCAGCAGCGAACCCACCGCCCGGCCCCATTGCCACCGGATGGCCAGATAGCGGCGGCTGTGCACGGCACGTAGCAGGAACATGGCCGCATAGCTCACCGCCGTGGCAAAGGCCGCGCCCTGCGGGCCGTAACCGGGGATGAGCAGCAGGTTGAGCGCGACGTTGAGCCCGGCCCCGAGCAGGATGGTGGCCATGCTCCAGGCGCTCTTTTTTTCCAGGGTATAGATGCTGCCCACAAAATTGGACAGGCAGGCAAACCCCGCGCCCACGGCCAAAAAGGGGATGAACCGCCAGGCGGAAAAATAGGAGGGGTCGGCCAGCAGGTAGACGAGCAGCTTGTCGCACAGCAAAATGCCGGACACCAGCACCGCGATGAGCGCCTGGTACAGGTTGCCGACCGTGGTGAAAAAGCCGGCCAGCGCCGGTTTGTCGCGGCCGTCCAGAGTGGAGATCTGCCAGGCGTCGATGAAGATGCTGGACACCAGCAGCATCATGGTGGGGATGCGGGCGGCGACCGCGTACAGGCCCAGCTCATCGGCCGGGCGCAGTGCCTCGATGAAAAACCGGTCGGACATGCTGATGATCCAGTTGCACTCGGCGGCGAAGATCAGCGGCAGCGAATAGCGCAGCATGGCGCGCGCCAAATGGGGGTCCAAAAAGCGCAGGCCGAAAAACCGCGGCAGCCGTTCGCACACGCCCAGCAGCACAACCGACAGCGCGTCGGAGACGATGATGCTGAGCACATAACCGGTCACGCCCAGCTCCAGCCCGCTCAGGAACAAGACGTTGAGCCCGATGGTGCACACCGTGCGGAAGATGCCGTCCAGGGCATAGAGCTTCAAGCGGCCGCGCGCCCGCACAAACTGGTGGCACACCTGCTGGAGCGAGGCGGTCAGCACATACAGGTAGATGAGCGGCAAATGCTCGCCGAACACCGAAACCCGGCCGAGCAGCGGCCCGATGAGCAGCAAAACCAGGTACCCGCAAAACACCGTCGCCACGCCAATGGAAAACACCGCCCGCTTGTCGTTCGCCTGGTCCAGTCCAAAACGGATGATGCCCGCCGTGATGCTGGCCGTGGCCAGCGGGATGAGCACGTTGGCCGCCTGGGTGATCAGGTCGCTCACGCCAAAATCCGCGGCACTGAGCACCGCGGTATAGTAGCGCATCATCAAGAACACCAGCACCTTGGATGCAAAGGTCCCGACGGCAAAGATGAAGGTGTTGCCCAGCAGCTGGGCATAGGGGTTTTTCCTCATAGCAGCTCCTTGACGCGGGGGAAGCGCTGCCGCGCCCGTTTGACCAGGTAGGTGGCCAGGCAGCCCAGCAGCACGCCCAGCAGCGCGCCGCACACGACGTCGGACGGGTAGTGTACGCACACATACAGCCGCGAAAACGCGATCAGCGCGGCCAGGACGAGCGGGAGCACGCCCAGCGCGGTCCGGCCCCAGCTGCGGCAGAACAAAAACAGGCCGGTCGCCGCGGCAAACGAGGACATGGCGTGCGCCGAGGGGAAGGAGTAGCCGCCCTGCGCGACCAGGTTGACCAGTTCGGGGTAGGTCTCAAAGGGCCGCGGCCGGGCCACCAGGTTTTTGATCGCCAAATTGCCCACAAGCAGCCCGAGCAGCAGCGCCAACAGCATCGCAACGCCACAGCGCCGGGTCGGCCGGCGCACAAGGCACAACGCAGCCAGCACCAGCCACACCGCGCCGCCGTCGCCCAGGTGGGTGATGCAGAGCATCACCGGCGTCAGCACCGCCGAGCGGACCTGCTCGCACAAAACGTGCAAAATGGCGTAGTCGGTCGATTGAATCAGCTCCAACATAAAGGGTTTCCGCCTTTCCGGGCGCAGCCGCCCAACAATCCCTATGATTATAGCCGATTTTGCCGTCAGATTCAATATCTTTGCCCGGCGCCCGAAAAAATCGCGCCAAATCGAAAATTCCCCCTTGACAGGACCGCGCACATTGGATAAACTATAACTAGATTGTAAATGTGATGAACTGGTATAGTACCTGCCGGACGATTGCAGAGAGCCGCCGCTCGGTGCGAGGCGGTATCCGAACACAGGGAAGCTCACCAGGGAACAGCCTGCTGAACGGGGCGGGGCCAAGCGTCCCCCGCGCTAGGTAAGGCCGGAAGTCCCTCCGTTATCGGGGAGGCGCATTGTTTGATGCGCGCTGAGGGGTCGCTCCCTGTGGGCGGCAATAAGAGTGGTAACGCGGAGTTTTATGCTTCGTCTCTTAGTTTGGTAAGGGACGAAGCTTTTTTTGTCCCGATTTTCCCGGGCCAGGGCGCAAACGCCCGGCCACCATCTGAAATTTTTGATTGGAGGAAGCAGACATGGGAAGAACCATCCGGATTTTTGACACCACCCTGCGCGACGGCGAGCAGTCGCCCGGGTGCAGCATGAACCTGAACGAAAAAATCGAGGTCGCCAAGGTGCTCGAGTCGCTGCACGTGGACATCATCGAGGCCGGCTTTGCCATCGCCTCGCCCGGCGACGCGGCCGCCATCGCCGCCATCGCTGACAACGTGCGCGGCGCCACCATCTGTTCGCTGGCCCGCTGCGTGGAAAAGGACATTGACGCGGCTTGGAATGCCATCCGCCGCGCCGAATCGGCCCGCATCCACACCTTCCTGGCCACCTCGCCGGTGCATATGGAGTACAAACTCAAAATGACGCCCGACCAGGTGCTGGAATCGGTGGCGCACAACGTCGCCTACGCCAAAAAATACTGCGCCGATATCGAGTTTTCGGCCGAGGACGCCACCCGCTCCGACCTGGACTTCCTGTGCCGGGTGGTCGAGACCGCCATCCAGGCCGGCGCCACCACCATCAACATCCCGGACACGGTCGGCTACATGGCGCCCGACGAATACGCCGCCCGCATCCGCTACCTGCGCGAGCACGCCAAGGGCATTGAAAACATCGTGCTGTCCTGCCATATGCACAACGACCTGGGCATGGCGGTGGCCAACTCGCTGGCCGGCGTGCAGGCCGGGGTGGACCAGATCGAGTGCACCATCAACGGCATCGGCGAGCGGGCGGGCAACGCTTCGATGGAGGAGTGCATCATGGCGCTCAAGACCCGCTACGACCACTTCGGCATCGACTGCAAGATCGACACCACCCAGATCTACCGCGCCAGCCGCATGATCCAGACCATCACCGGCGTGTCGGTGGCCCCGACCAAGCCCATTGTCGGCGCCAACGCCTTTGCCCACGAGTCGGGCATCCATCAGCACGGTGTGCTGGCCAACAAGCAGACCTACGAGATCATGACCCCCGAATCGGTCGGCATCCCCAAGAACGCCATTGTGCTGGGCAAGCACTCGGGCCGCCACGCCTTCGAGGACCGTCTGCGCGAACTGGGTTACAGCCTGGACAAGGAAAAGCTGGACAAAGCCTTCGAAAAGTTCAAGGTGCTGGCCGACAAGAAAAAGGTCATCAAGGACCGCGACCTGGAAGCGCTGGTGGGCGCGGTGCCGGTGTCCGGCGAGGAGCGGTACACGCTCGACCGGTTTGTCATCAATTCGGGCAACACCATCACCTCGACTGCGGTCATCCGGGTCAAGAAGGGCGACGAGCTGTTTGAGCGCGCTGCCGCATCCGACGGCCCGATCAACGCCGCCTTCCGCGCCATCAACAAAATCGTGGGCAAGGATGTGGAGCTGGCGGACTACTCGCTGCACTCCATGACCGACGGCGAGGACGCGCAGGCAGAAGCCATCTGCAAAATCAGCATAAACGGCGGCGAAGTGGTCACCGGCCGCGGCGTCTCCACCGACATTGTCGAGGCTTCGGTCAAGGCCTACATCAACGGCATCAACAAAACCTTCTTGGACTAAGGGAGCGAAAACCATGGGAATGACAATGAGCCAGAAAATCCTCGCGCACCACGCGGGGCTGGAAAGCGTAACCGCCGGGCAGCTCATCGAGGCCAACCTCGACCTGACCCTGGCCAACGACATCACCGGCCCGGTTGCCATCCGCGAGATGGAAAAGGCCGGGTTTGACAAGGTATTCGACCGCACCAAAATCGCGCTGGTCATGGACCACTTTGCGCCCAACAAGGACATCAAATCGGCCCAGCAGTGCCTGGAGTGCCGGGAATTCGCCCGCAAACACGACATCGTCCACTTCTATGACGTGGGCGAGATGGGCGTCGAACACGCGCTGCTGCCCGAAAAGGGCCTGACCGCCCCGGGCGAGCTCATCATCGGCGCGGACAGCCACACCTGCACCTACGGCGCACTGGGCGCCTTCTCGACCGGCGTGGGCTCGACCGACCTTGCCGCCGGCATGGCCACCGGCAAGGCCTGGTTCAAGGTGCCGTCGGCCATCCGGTTCGTGCTCAAGGGCAAAAAGGCGCCCTGGATTTCGGGCAAGGACGTGATTTTGCACATCATCGGCCAAATCGGCGTGGACGGCGCGCTGTACCAGTCGATGGAGTTTACCGGCGAGGGCGTGGCCGAGCTGAGCATGGATGACCGCTTCACCATCTGCAACATGGCCATCGAAGCGGGCGCCAAAAACGGCATTTTCCCGGTCGATGACAAGACCATGGCCTATATCAAAGACCGCGTGCACCGGCCGGTCACCGCCTTTGCCGCCGACCCGGACGCCGAATATACGGCCACCTACGAGATCGACCTGTCCACCCTGCGCCCGACGGTCGCCTGCCCGCACCTGCCCGAAAACACCAAGACCATCGACGAGCTGGGCAAGATCCAAATCCAGCAGTCGGTCATCGGCTCGTGCACCAACGGCCGCATCGAGGATATGCGCATCGCCGCCCAAATTTTGAAGGGCCGCCATGTGGCGCAAGATGTGCGCACCATCGTCATCCCGGCCACCCAGGCGGTTTACTTACAGTGCATCGAAGAGGGCTTGGCTAAGATCTTCATCCAGGCCGGGGCTATCATCTCCACGCCGACCTGCGGGCCGTGCCTGGGCGGCTATATGGGCATCCTGGCCCAGGGCGAGCGGGCCATTTCGACCACAAACCGCAACTTTGTCGGCCGGATGGGCCACATCACAAGCGAAATCTATCTGTCCAGCCCGGCGGTTGCGGCGGCGTCCGCAGTCAAGGGCTACATCTGCTCGCCCGAAGCGCTGGACTAAGGAGGGAACGACATGGTTGTAAAAGGTACTGTTTTCAAATACGGCGACAATGTGGACACCGACGTCATCATCCCGGCGCGTTATCTGAACATCGCCGACCCCAAGGAGCTGGCCACCCACGCGATGGAGGACATTGACACCGACTTCGTCAAAAAGGTGCAGCCGGGCGACATCATCGTTGCCACCCGCAACTTTGGCTGCGGTTCGTCGCGCGAGCACGCGCCGCTGGTGCTGAAGGAAAACGGGGTTTCCTGCGTAGTGGCGTCCTCGTTTGCGCGCATCTTCTACCGCAACGCCATCAACATCGGCCTGCCCATTTTGGAGTGCGAAGCCGCGGCCAACGCCATCCAGGCCGGGGACACGGTGTCCATCGACTTTGACACCGGCGTCATCACCAACGAATCGAACGGCGAACGTTATCAAGCGGCCGCTTTCCCGCCGTTCATTCAGAACATCATTACGAGCGGCGGCCTGCTCAAGAGCCTGAAGGAGAGAGGGTTTTAAGCGATGAAGTATCAAATTGCGGTGGTAAAGGGCGACGGCATCGGCCCGGAAATCGTCACCGAAGCCATGGCGGTGCTGGAAAAGGTGGGCCGGAAATTCGGCCACGAATTCGCCTTCCAGCAGGTGCTGGCAGGTGGCTGCTCGATCGACGCGCACGGCGTGCCGCTGACCGAGGAAGCCATCCAAACCTGCAAAGCAGCCGATTCGGTGCTGCTGGGCGCGGTGGGCGGCCCCAAATGGGACAATGTACCCTCGGAAAAGCGGCCGGAAAAGGCGTTGCTCGGCCTGCGCGCGGCGCTGGGCCTGTTTGCCAACCTGCGCCCGGCCCAGATGCACAAGGCGCTGTCGGCGGCTTGCCCGATCAAGCCCGAGATCATCGGGGACGGCTTTGACATCCTGGTCTGCCGGGAGCTGACCGGCGATGTGTACTTCGGCGCGCACGGCCGCCGCGAAAGCGACAAGGGCTGGGGCGTGGTCGGCTACGACGACATGAACTACTCGGCATTCGAGGTCGAGCGCATCGCCCGCCGTGCCTTTGAGATGGCGCGCGTGCGCTCCAAAAAGGTCACCTCGGTGGACAAGGCCAATGTGTTGGAGACCTCGCGGGTATGGCGCGAGACGGTCACCCGCGTGGCAGCCGACTATCCGGACGTCGAGCTGGGCCATATGTATGTGGACAACGCCGCCATGCAGCTGGTGCACAACCCCGGCCAGTTTGACGTGATCCTGACCGGCAACCTGTTCGGTGACATCCTGTCCGACGAGGCGTCCATGATCACCGGCTCGATCGGTATGCTGCCCTCGGCCTCGCTCAACGAGAGCGGGCGTGGCATGTATGAGCCCATCCACGGTTCGGCGCCCGACATCGCCGGCCAGGGCATCGCCAACCCGATTGCGACCATCCTGTCGTGCGCGATGATGCTGCGCTACTCCTTCGGCCTGAAAGCCGAGGCCGACGCCATCGAAGCCGCGGTCGAAAAGGCGCTGGACGACGGCCACCGCACCCGCGACTTGGCCACGCCTGGGGAAAAGGCGGTCTCCACCCACGAGATGGGCGAGATCATCCGCGGCAACCTATGATGGCAAGCAGATCCCTTCGCAAAGTATCTCCCAGATATTCGTTCTCCTGGATATCGCTCAGCTGATGCGCTCTGCAAAACCTCCATGTCCACCATGAGCCGCCGGAATCCCCTATGGACGGCAATCTCACACAGAAGGCGACTGTTGACCGCACCATTTTTCAATCACTCGACGATATCATCGGATACCATCAAAAAAATTGCGCCAGCTTCGCAATGCGGAACGATTCGCTTGGATATGCGGGAGCGGGCGATACCATCAATCCATACGGATATATCCGGGTGAGCACCCGGGAGTAGCATTTGTGCTGCATGAACGGACAAGCCCGGCTCCTTTTTTGGGAGTCGGGCTTGTTTTTTTGTTTTTCTCTGTGCTGACCCTGTGATAGATCTGCTATATTTTTTCGCAGTTGAACCGCTTTTTGTTTTTCTATAAGTCTGAATCGATTATAAAACAAATAAAACGCCATTTGAAAAAGTATACCTTTTCGAATGGCGTTTTTACATGCTTGCCTTTTGATTTTCATTCATGTTATCGTCTGCTTTTACGGAAAGTTAAGGCCCAATCTGCAAAAAAATTTGTACATGGCATTTTGTTTGGAAACGTATACCTTTTCGAACAAGCCGCGTTTGCTGCCTGTAACCCTGCCAGACGAAAGGAGTTCGCTGTGCTATCCCTACAAATCAAGTCAGGAGACTACATCACCATCGGCGAGGACATCGTCGTGCAGGTGTTCAAGGAATCGGGCTCACGGATGCGCATTTCCATCCAGGCCCCGCGGGAGATCCCCATTGTGCGCGGCGCGGTGCGTGAGCGCGAAGGGGAGACCAGGCCCGCTGGGCTGCACGACCATCTGCGGCTCAGCCCGTCCAAACAGCGCTATTTGGCGCGCAAGCAGCAAACATAACCGCAAAGGGGGTGCGCGCATGGCAGACAACAATCGAACCGTGTTTTACAACACCATCAAAGTCCCGCTGTACCCCGACGCGCAACAAAAAGAGCTGTTCCAAAAAACCTTCGGTTGCTGCCGGTACATCTGGAACCAGATGCTCTCCGACCACGAGCGCTTCTATTTTGAAACTGACGCGCATTTCATCCCGACGCCGGCCAAGTACAAAAAACAGGCGCCTTTCCTCAAAGAAGTGGACAATCAGGCGCTCATCCAGGAGTATAACAAGCTCTCCCAGGCGTTTCGGAATTTTTTCCGCAACCCAGCGGCGTTTGGGTATCCCAAATTCAAGTGCAAGAAAACCGACCGAAACACCTTTTCAGCCTGCAACCACGTCATGGGCAACAGCGCCACCATCTACATCACCCGCGACGCTGTGCGCATGACCAAAGCCGGCCTGGTGCGCGCCAAGTTCCCCCGCCGCCCACGCAGCGGTTGGAAACTCACCCGCATCACGGTCGAGCGCACCAAAACCGGCAAGTATTACGGCTATCTGCTCTTTGCCTGTCCGGTGCAGCCGCCCAAGCCGGTGCCGCCCACCGAAGAACGCACCATCGGTCTGAAATATTCGGTGTCGCATTTCTATGTGACTGACAACGGCGTCTGTGCCGACCCGCCCCACTGGCTGCGGCGGTCCCAGCACAAGCTGGCCGCTGTGCAGGAAAAACTCAGCCGCTTGCAGCCGGGTTCGCAAAATTATCAGGATCTGGTGCAAAAATACCTCCTGCTCCACGAACATATCGCAAATCAGAGACGTGACTTCCTGCATAAGGAATCCCGGCGGATAGCCAACGCTTGGGATGCCGTATGTATCCGGAACGACTCTCTGCAAGCAATCTCGGGCAAAATGGGCGGAAGCGTCATCCATGACACGGGCTTTGGTATGTTCCGCGAAATGCTGCGCTACAAGTTGGCGCGGCAGGGCAAACAGCTGCTCGAAGTCGACCGCTTCACCCCCACCACCAAAGTTTGTTCGGTCTGCGGCAGCGTCAACGAGGGCTTGTCCCCGCGGGCGCGCCGCTGGACCTGTCCGGCCTGCGGTGCGATGCACGGCCGCGGCAAAAACGCTGCCGCCAACATCAAGGTGCAGGGCCTGGCCCAATGCCAAGCCCCGCAGGCTATTTGCTAAAACAACATTTTACCGGTCGGAACGCCGGTGTAGGCCCATGCTTCCCTTGGGGAGCGTTGAACCAAGCCGCAGATCAGCTGCCGTTTGGTTCAGCGTTCTCCGATGCGTGGAGGATTGTTGGGAAACGAGAGGACGCCTCCCCATTTTGAGGCCGCGTCCGAAACCCGAATGAACGGGTGTTCCAAATATTATGACGATGTTTTTTGGATTTCTCCCGGCCGACGGGCCGGCTGAAATAGATGTTCACGCGCAGGCGGCTTTCGGATAGTTCGGCCGAGTGTCCGGATGCCGGCGGCGCAATCCACGAACTGTGCTGGGGTAAAAAGGATGGCCCCGTCACACAAATCAGATTTTTTTGGAGGAATTTATCATGCGAATTCAACACAACATCATGGCCATGAACGCCTACCGGAACTATTCCAACAACACCTCGGCGCTTTCTAAGAACCTGGAAAAGCTGTCTTCGGGCTATAAGATCAACCGTGCGGGCGATGACGCTGCCGGTCTGGCGATCTCCGAGAAGATGCGCGCCCAGATTACTGGCCTGAACAAGGCGCAGGACAATGCCAAGGACGGTATCTCCCTCGTGCAGACCGCTGAAGGCGCGCTGACCGAAGTGCATGACATGCTCAACCGTATGTACGAGCTGGCTGAGCAGTCGGCCAACGGCACCTATGACGGCACCGACCGTGTACAGCTGCAAAAGGAAGTTACCCAGCTGAGCGCAGAAATCGACCGCATTTCTGAATCGGCGAACTTCAACGGCATCAATCTGCTGGATGGCTCTATGTCCACAGCTAACACATTTACTTCTACGAACATGGGCATTACGATTTCGGCTGATGCATTTGAGACAGCTGCTGGCGCTGCTGGTACGCTGAGCTTCACGATTGCGACAGCAACAGGTGCTACCGCTGGAGTAGCTGTAACAGCAAGCGGAGCAGCTACTATTACTCTAGTTAGCGGCGAGGAATACAGCGCAGCGGATATCCAGGCATTGCTGAACAATGCTACCGCAGCAACTGCTAGTGTAGATGCAGAGATTCTGAATGCAGTTAAGACTGCAACAGTTGTAGGCCAAGGTGGAACTGCTGCTGCTGGTGCTATGACTGCTGGTGCATTTGCTCCTGATAACGCACTTACCTTGCAGATTGGCGACACCAGCGACACCTTTAACCAACTCAATGTCTCTATTAAGAAGACAGACAGCGAGGCATTGGGTCTTGCTACGCTCGACATTTCGGGCCAGGACGGCGCTGCTACAGCGCTGGACACCATCAAGGCAGCGATCAACTACGTATCCGACGTGCGCGGCACCCTGGGCGCAACCCAGAACCGCTTGGACCACACCATCAACAACTTGAGCGTCATGCAGGAGAACATCCAGGACGCCGAGTCTACCATCCGCGACACCGACGTTGCCGAGGAAATGATGGCGTACACCAAGAACAACATCCTGGTACAGTCGGCGCAGGCCATGCTCGCGCAGGCGAACCAGGTTCCGCAGGGCGTTCTGCAGCTGCTCCAGTAAGAGACGCAGCATAGGTAATCTTGAAACCTGTTACCAACTGAAACGCAATCGCCCAAAGGGTATTTTGTACGATGAAGGCCGGCTCGTCCTTTTGAGCCGGCCTTCGTTGGTATAAACCCCATTTTTGCTCCCATAAGGCCTTTGGGGTCCAGGGGCAGCGC
The DNA here is from genome assembly GCA_904420185.1 of uncultured Butyricicoccus sp. Taxonomy (GTDB): domain Bacteria; phylum Bacillota; class Clostridia; order Oscillospirales; family Butyricicoccaceae; genus Butyricicoccus_B. The sequence continues at coordinate 17,284 of CAJFUJ010000013.1, forward strand.
CCCTGGCAGAAGGGGTCCAGGGGACGAGTCCCCTGGCGGGGTGCGGGGCAGCGCCCCGCGAAAGAACACACTTAGAGTTGAGGTGACAGAAATGGAACCGATCGCAATCGCCCGCCGGATGGCCGAGCTGGGGGAAAAAGAGGGGGCGCAAAAGGCCTATAAGATTGTTTTAGCTGAACCAGACCATTCCCCTATGGAGCGTTTTGAAGCGGCCAGCTACATTTTCTTCTCGCAGGGGGACTATAAAGTAGCATATACAGCGTTTGTGGCGCTCTACAATGAAGGGCATTTTCAGGCGGATGTGCTGAACTTGATCGTCCAGGCATTTTACCAGCCCAATGAAGACGAGTTGCGGCGGCGGTATGAGCAAAATTGCGCCTTGCTGCAAGCCTATCCGTATTGCTTCCGGAACGATTTTCCGGCGTTTGATGAGCTGCCTTTGCGGTTTTTCCCCTTTGACGAGAACGGCTATTTGCCCTTTGACCCGGCGGAAAACCGCTTTGGGGCATACATTGACTTCGACCACCCGGTGATTGACCGGTATTTTTTCAAAGACCTAGAAAATCCCATCCTCGCACAGGATGTTTATTCGCAATATCAACTGGAATACCTAAATGATACGGTCCGCAAAAGCGAGTGGGTGGGCCGGGAAAACCA
>CAJFUJ010000014.1 GCA_904420185.1 uncultured Butyricicoccus sp.
TGGGATTCGAACCCACGCGCCCTTTCGGACAAACGGTTTTCAAGACCGCCTCGTTATGACCGCTTCGATACCTCTCCGTATCTCGGCTTAAGACGAATATTATTTTATCAGATGGACAAGAGCTTGTCAATCATTTTTTATGGATATAAAAGATTTTGTAAAATGCAAAATGAAATAAATAGACAATAAATAACTATTTGTAATCAAATAAATACGGGATCGGTGGTGACCGTCCGGCGTTGGTTTGCCGAACGGTCAAAGAAATGCTGCACCAAGAGAGATCCCCACCGCGGTGATCAGTCCGGCGATCCCGATGGCAAGACCACTCATTGCGCCTTCGGTTTCACCCAGTTCGAGCGCACGCGAGGTGCCGACCGCGTGCGAGGCGGTGCCGATGGCCAACCCGGTGACAACTGGGTGTTGGATCCCAAAGAGCCGGAGCGCGGCCGGTAAAAAAACTGCCCCCACAATGCCGGTGAAAATAATGTCCAACGAGGTGACAGCTGTCAGGCCGCCGAGCGACTGGCTCAGCGACACGCCGATCGGTGTTGTCACCGACTTGGGCAGCAGCGACAAAATCAGCGTGCGATCCAAGCCGAACAGATGGCCCAGGGCGTATACGCTGCCTACCGATACCGCAGAGCCGACCAGCGCACCTGCCAAAATGGGCAAAAGGTTTTTTTTGAGCGTTTCCAGTTGACGGTAAATCGGGACAGCCAGCGCGATGGTCGCTGGAGTTAGGCAGAGCGAAAGAAAGCCGCCACCCTGGTTGTATTCGTCGAGTGGAATATCAAACACGACCAATACCGTGCCCACCAGGATGCAGCCGATGAGCAGTGGATTGGCCAGCGGCGAACCAGTTTTCCGGTTGATCCATTGCCCCACGGCATAGGCTAACAGCGTCAGCGCAAGATATGCGACCGGTGAGGAAAAGGCCTCACGCATCATTTTCCCATCTCCTTTCGCATAGCGGTACGTCGCTGCAACCGCAGAACCAAATGTACGGTTCCAGCCGTGGCAAAGGCGGTCAAAAAGGTGGTAATCAGGCAGATGGCGACAATGGCCAGCAGCTGACCACGTAACGTGACGTACAGTTCCAAAATGCCTAGGCTGACTGGTAAAAAGAACACTGCCATATGCTTGAGAAAGAAATCTGCCGCGCGCTCAATGTGCCGGGGGCGGAGCAGATGGGCGCACAGCAGCATCAGCAGCGCCGCCATGCCTAGCACATTGCCGGGTAGTGCCCCGCCCATCAGTGCAGACAACACATCGCCTAGCACGCAAACACCGAGCAGCAGACCAAGTTCTCGCAGATCGTTCACAAATATTCCTCCTATTTTTTATAAAAAGCCGCGCTTCCCTATCGGAAAGGTCCCTTGTTCCCTACCGTCCGGCAGGTTGGCCCAAAAAAATAGTATACGCCCTTTTGCCGGCTTTGAAAAGGGGTCAATGGGATTTCGGTCTGGATATTTATTTTGTATAAACAAATATGTAAAATACTCTTGACATATAGCCGGGCAGGACATATACTGAAAATGTCAAAAAGATTTGACATTTTTCCGACCACCCGTCCCCGATGAAAGGAGAATCGTTATGTCGCAATCCCTCTATCTGGCGCTTGGGCTGGGCGCGTTGGCGCTGCTGGCCGGGCTCAATCTGGCGCTCTTTGTTTCGCTCGGCCGGCAGGGAGATGAGCGCCGCCGCATGATCGTGCAAAAGGCCAGCGCCCATACGTTGTGCGTGCTAGTGGCCTATCTGGTGCTGTGTGTCGTCGAAGATTTCGTGCGCGGTGCGTTCCTGGATTTGGCCGCCGACCCGCTCAATCCCTTTGTTCTGCTCACTGTGATCGCGATGGTCTATTTTGCCCACCTACTCTACTACAAGCGCAAGTTTGGGGGCTGACCGCATGGAAAACACCATCCGGCAGCGGCGCAAGGCGCTCGGATTGTCGCAGCAGGCCCTGGCCGAACAATGCGGCGTCAGCCGCCAGACGGTCAACGCCATCGAAAACAACAAATACGACCCCACCCTGTCGCTGGCCTTCCGTCTGGCACAGGCGCTGGACGCGACCGTGGACGAACTATTCCATCCTGATGCATGAAAAATCCGGCCCCATTGCGCAGTCAAAACGCGCACAGGGCCGGACGTTTTATTTGGTTTTGTTGAGCCTGCGCAAAAGGCCGGCCAGCTCTTCCTTAGCCTCGCCGGACGCGATCAGGCACACCGCATACACGCCCGCGCCCGCTACAATGGCGCACACCAGCCGCAGCAGTTCGCCGCAGGGCAGGAACAGGCAGCAGGCCAGCGCCGCACTGCCGCACAGCACCGCACTGATGAGGATGCGCAAAAACGACCCCATCGGCACCCGCCACATGAAGTATTTGCGCACCCGGCAGGCGGTGAGCACAAAGTAGGTGGCGAACGCGACCACCGAACCCATCGCGCCGCCGGTAAAGCCCATCAGGTGCACGAAAAAGATGCTGGACACGATTTTGACGACCATGGCCACGGCACAGTTGGACAGCACCGGTTTGGTGTCCTGTTCGAGTTCATAGCCTTTGTTGGCGTACTCGGTCAGGCCCATAAAGACCATCGCAAAGGCGGTCATCCAGATGACTGGCGCGCCCGCGTCATAGCCTTCTGCGAAGAACACCCGGCAAAAGGTGGTGGACACTGCAGCCAGGCCGAATGCGGCGGGCAGGGCGACCAGCAGATACAACCGCACACCGGCGCCGAGCAGGGTTTTGGCCTCTTCGTGGCTGCGCTCGTTCCAGGCGCGCAGGATGGCCGGATACACCCCGCGCAGCACGCCGACCGACAGCATGGTGAACACCGAATTGGGAATCGAACTGTTGTAATAGTAGATACCGCCGGTGGCGTCGCCGAACACGCCGTAGATGTAAAACCGGTCGAACAGGGTCAGCAGGCCCGAGCACAGGGCCACACCCATCAGCGGCACGCCGTAACCGAGCAGTTTGCCCAACATGGCGCGGGAAGCACGCTGGAACCGTACGACCGACGGCATCCCCAGGGCGAACACAGCACCCAGTGCGCCCAATCCGTCGGCGACGATGTTGGCGATAAAGCCGGGCGTCGGATCGGGGTAATTGCTTTTGCCGCCCACCAACAAAATGGCGACCAGCAGCTTGAGCGAGGCCGACAGCAACGAAAACAAAATAGCAGGCCGCACGCGGTCGAGCTGCACCAGGGTATTGATCAAAATCGTGAACGCAGTATAGGTGCAAAACATCACAGCGCCTGGCAAAAAGCGGGTGTCACCAGTGGCCGCGCCCAGCGCTGCGCAGCTGCCCACGCCCACGATCCCCATGAGGAGGTAGACGACCGTCATGGTAGACAACAGTCCGCCTGCTTTGTCGCGCTTGTATTCCTCGGCCGCGTAGCGGGTGGAGGCGTTGGCCATCCAGGCCGCAACCAGCAGATAAGCGAAGTTCATGGTTTGCTGCACAAAACCGAACGCACCGGCAGCCTCTTTGGTAAAAATATGGGTATATAGCGACGACATGAGCAGCAGCAACACGCCCTCCAGCACCTTGGCTGGCAAAAAGAGCATGGCGTTGCGCGTCATGGTATTTTTTTCAGACATTCGGAAAATCCCTTTCGCAAACAACTTATAGTACAGTTTAGCACAGCCCGCAACCGATTTCAACTTTGCCCCCTGAGTCCGGGTGAAATTTTGTGCAAATTTGCTCCAGATGCGCCTCTTGACAGCATACAAAAAATTTTTTATACTAAAATACGGTTTGAATACAAACTATTTAGGTGGACGGAGGACCCCCATGAACGATTACGGATTGCATTATTGGATGATGATCGGCCAGAGCCACTTGCATAGGCAGATTGCGCGGCAGGTCTGTGGCCCGGACGGTTTGCTGCCCGGCCAGCCCAAAATTCTGGAGTTTCTCGCGCGTCATGACGGCTGCACACAAAAGGAGATCGGGCGGGGCTGCGCGCTGGACAAATCCACCGTCACCAGTCTGCTTGGCCGCATGGCCGAGGCTGGGCTTGTGCGCAAACAGGCCGGACAAAACGACCGGCGGACGGTCCGCATCTGTCTGACACCAGAAGGGTGGGACAAAGCGCATGCAGTATTGGCGGTGTTTTCCGACGTGGACAAGCGGGCCTGGCAGGGCGTGGAGCCGGCTGGGCAGGCGCAGTTTTTGAAAACACTTCGGCAAATTATATCGAACTTGGAAGGAATAGACGAAGAATGAAAACGTATCTATATCGGTATCTATGGTTCACACTGGGTGTTGTCATCAATTCGTTTGGGATTGCGTTTATTACCAAGGCTGCCTTGGGAACCTCACCGATTTCCAGCCTTCCGTATGTGCTCAGTTTTGCTTGTCCGTTGAGTTTTGGGCAGACGACATTTATGGTCAATCTGATATTCATCCTACTCCAGATTGTGCTGCTGCGCAAGGCATTCCATCCGGTTCAGTTTTTACAAATCGCTGTCAATCTACTGTTTAGCGTGTGCATCGATTCCAGTATGGGCCTGTTGTCTTGGTTGACGCCCACGGGCCCGGTTGCTGCCGCGGCAGCGCTTGTGGCGGGCTGCGCGATCTTGGGACTGGGAATCAGCATCGAGGTGGCACCGGGCGTTGTGATGGTCCCAGGTGAAGGCGCGGTCAGCGCACTCACAGCGGTTTTGCGCAAACGTTTCGGTTCGGTGAAGGTGGCGTTTGATGTGACGCTGGCGCTGTCTGCTTGTCTGCTCTCCCTGACGCTACTGCACGGCTTACAAGGGCTGGGGTTCGGTACTGTAATATCCGCTTTGCTGGTGGGCCGGTTTGTGAATTTTTTCAACCGCTACCTGCCGTTGATCCCACGCATTGCCCAGCTCAAGCATTGCCCCGCATAAACTGCCCAATTCCCCCAAGCACCGGCTCTACAAGCTGGCTGCTTGGGGTTTTTACGGCTGTATAGAGCGCATTCGGCCGCTTGCCAACCGGGAGAAAATGTGTATAATAGAAGCTGAAACCGAAATACAACTGCGGTCACGCAGATGGAGGCAATCCATGAGAATCTTACAGATGATGGGCGGCGGCGATGTCGGCGGCGCGAAAACCCATATTATGACCCTGGTGCAGGCGCTTAGCGCACAGAACGAGGTGTGCCTGGTCAGCTTTCGCGATGGCCCTTTTCCCAAGGAGGCGGCGGCGCGGGGCCTGAATGTCAAGGTGTTTGAATATGTCAACCCCTATACCTGCCGGAATAAGGTGTTGGATCTGATCGACGAATTCCAGCCCGAAATCATCCATACCCACGGGTCTAAGGCCAATTTGATCGGCGCGATGGTGCGCGCTAAGCGCAAAATCCCTCTGATGACGACCGTCCATTCGGATTACCGGCTGGACTACATGGGCGCGCCGCTTAAGCAGTATACCCGTGGCACCATCAACGCCATTGCGCTGCGGTTTATGGACTTTTACCAGCCGGTCGCGGACCGGATGGCGCGCACACTTATTATGCGGGGGTTTGACCCGGAGCGCATGTGCGTGATCTATAACGGCATGGACTTCACCGAGCCGGTACAGGGCCTGGACCGGGCCGCCTATATCAAGGAGCAGTGGGGCGTCGAAGTTGGGGAGGACGAGGTGCTCTGCGGCATTGCGGCCCGTCTAACCGCGGTTAAGGATATTTTTACCTGCATCCGGGGCTTTGCCGGGGCGGTCAAGCAGCAGCCCAATATGCGCCTGTTCCTGGCAGGCGATGGTGAGGACGAACCCAAGTTGCGCCGCCTGGCCAAAGAGCTGGGCGTGGACGAGCGGGTGACCTTTTGCGGCTGGGTGTCACCGATCGACAAGTTTTTTGCCTCTATGGATATTAATCTGCTGACTTCGGTGTCGGAAACCTTCCCCTATTCGATTTTGGAGGGGGTGCGTGAGGGCTGCGCGACCATCTGCTCGGACGTGGGTGGCATGAGCGAGCTAATCGATACCGGTGATAACGGGTTTATTTTCCCGCCAGGCGACCATGAGGCCCTGACCCGCCATCTCCTCGCCCTGGCTCAGGACCCGCAGCTGCGCAAGGACTTCGCCGCACGGTTGTACCAAAAGGCTGACCGCGAATTTTCGCTGCGCACCATGTGCCGCACCCAGGAGGACAATTACCGCATGGTCATCCGCCGGTTTGCGCGGCCCAAAAACAAGCGCGACGGCATCGTCATCTGCGGCGCCTACGGCAAAGGCAACGCGGGCGACGACGCCATCCTCCAGGCCATTGTGCGCGAGATGCGCGAAATCGACCCGGATTTGCGCATCACGGTCATGAGCCGCCGCCCAAAGGAAACCCGGATCATCTACCGCACTGGCGCGGTGTACACCTTCCGCATCGACCAGGTGCTGCGCCGGTTCCGCCACGCCGCCTTGTACATCAATGGCGGGGGCAGCTTGATGCAAGACGTGACCTCCACCCGCTCGCTGCGCTATTACCTGTTCACCTTGGACCAGGCCAAGCGGTTCGGCTGCAAGGTGATGATGTACGGCTGCGGCATCGGCCCCATCCACCGGGCGGGCAACCGCCGCCATGCGTGCACCACCATCAACCGGGCGGTGGACATCATCACCCTGCGCGACGACTTGTCCCGCGGCGAACTGACCCGCATGGGCATTGTCAAACCCGATATCCGCCTGTCGGCCGACCCGACCATCATCCTCAAGCCGGCTTCGCCCACGGTGGTAGACAATGCGCTTGAGCAATGTGGCATCCCGCCTCACGGCAAATACATCGGCTTTGGCCTGCGCTACTGGAAAGGCTTTGACGAGGTAATCGACGAAGTGGTCGCGGCGGCCGAATACTCCTACCAAACCTACGGCCTGACCCCACTATTTGTGCCAATTGAATACCCCTCCGACCTAATGCCTGCCGAAATCCTAGGCTGCCGGCTCAAATGCCCGCATTATATGGTGACTCGCCGCCAGACCATCGAAACCACCATCGGCATTTTGGCGCGGATGCAGGCGGTCATCGGCATCCGGCTGCACGCGCTGATGTTCTCGGCCGCTGCAGGTGTGCCGGTCATCGGCATGAGCTATGATATCAAGGTGGACGGCTTTCTCAAATACATCGGCAGCCGCACCTGCATCCAGCTGCGGGATGTCACGCGGGATAAGCTCATCCCGCTGATCGACGAATGCGTGTCTGGCGCGCTGGACAGCGAGGTGCATCACACCGCCGAAATGCTGCGCGAGCGTGAGCGCCAGAACCAGACCGCAGCCCGCGAATTGCTTGAAAAAAACCGACAAAAATAGAACCTAGAATGGCCGTTCAATTTGCCGCCTGTTCCGGTGCGAAGGCAACAAAGCTGTTGGCAAAAGGCAGGCCGGTTTTGGGCAAGTCGATGATTTTTAGCAAGAAGATGCAAAAGGCTTGAAACCCGGCGAATATGCCGATAAAATAAAAGATAGGCGTCGGAAATGTGCCGCCAAAGTAAGGAGGAATGCCGTCATGCTGTGCAACCGTTTGACCAAAATTGGACAAGCGTATCTGCATAAGGAAGGCACGCGTGTAGGCATTTTTGCACACACATGACAAATCATGCAGGGTACGGCCGTATCCTGCATTTTTGCTATACCGTTATTTCGACTGGAGGTTTTTCTTATGAAAAAAGTTTGCATCGTAATGGGTTCGGATAGCGACCTGAAGGTAATGGGCAAGTGCGCCGATAAACTCAAGGAATTTGGTGTTCCGTTCGACGTACGCATCATCTCGGCCCACCGCACCCCGGCGGTTGCTGAGCAACTGGCCAAAAACGCAGCAGCTGACGGCTTCGGCGTCATCATCGCGGCAGCCGGTAAGGCGGCCCACTTGGGCGGCGTGCTGGCTGCATACACCACGCTGCCGGTGATCGGCGTACCCATGGGGACCAGCGTGATGGGCGGCATGGACAGCCTGCTGTCTATCGTGCAGATGCCCAAGGGTATTCCGGTGGCGAGCGTTGCCATCGACGGCGCCGAGAACGCCGCAATTTTGGCTGTGCAAATGCTCGCGCTTGAGGATGCTTCGCTCACCGAAAAACTGGCCTCTTTTAAGGAAAACATGGCCAAGGAAGTCATGGCTAAGGACGAAAAAGTCCGCGCTGAGTTCCAATAAAACCAAGACTCTAGCACACAAAGGGCGCGGGACCCTCTGCGGCTGCCGCGCACTGCTTTGAAAAACACCACAAAATGAAATGGTATGAAAGGAGTAGTACAAATCATGCAGAAGAAAGAGCAGATGTATGAGGGCAAGGCCAAGAAGGTCTTTGCAACCGACGACCCGAATTTGGTGATCGTTGATTATAAGGATGACGCAACCGCTTTTAACGGCGAAAAGAAGGGGACCATCGCCGGTAAGGGCGTGATTAACAATGTGATGAGCAATCATATGTTCCAGATCCTCGAAAAGCAGGGCGTGCCGACCCACTTTGTCGAGCAACTGTCCGAGCGCGAAACCCTGGTCAAGAAGGTTTCGATTGTGCCGCTGGAGGTCATCATCCGCAATATTTCGGCAGGTTCCTTCGCCAAGCGTTACGGCGTTGAAGAAGGCATCGTATTCGACGACCCGACCTTTGAGCTGTCCTACAAGAACGACGACCTGGGCGACCCGCTGATGAACGACTATCACGCAATCGCGCTTAAGCTGGCCACCCGCGAGGAGATCGAGCAGCTCAAGACCATGGCCTTCAAGGTAAACGACGTGATGAAGGCTTACTTTGACCAACTCAACGTCATTCTGGTTGACTTCAAGATCGAGTTCGGTAAGACCGCGGACGGCACCATCATCCTGGCCGACGAAATCAGCCCAGACACCTGCCGCCTGTGGGACAAGGATACAAAGGAAAAGTTGGACAAGGACCGCTTCCGCCGCGATTTGGGCGGCGTCGAAGAGGCATATCAGGAGGTTATGCGCCGCCTGATGGGCGAATAAAGCCCCCCGGGCGAATCAAGGAACTGGATTCGCCCCAGCGAAGTTTTTGCGCCGCTTTTTTCAAAAAGCGGCCGGGGTGCGGGGCAGAGCCCCGCGAACGTAA
>CAJFUJ010000015.1 GCA_904420185.1 uncultured Butyricicoccus sp.
GTCGACAGTTCGAATCTGTTCAACAGCTCCAAATTTAAAACCCGTATAAACGTTGAAAAGGGCGGTTATACGGGTTTTTTGCTATTTGTATATGGATGTTATTCTGATTGTGCGGTGGAGCACCCATAAAAAGTTCTGGAAGCGCAGATGTCTCCCAGAACTTTTTGCTTTTATGTAGCTTTCACTGTGTGGAACGGTCAATTTTCGCGCGAAGCTGTGCGACAGATTGCGCAGGTTCCTCCGCTTGCATCAGGCTGCTCATCAGGCACGCGCCTGCCGCGCCGGCCTGCTGGATTGCTTGGATGTGCGCCGGTGTGATGCCGCCGATTGCATAGACCGGAATCTGCACCGCCTGACAGGTCGCCCGCAGAAAATCCAACCCGCGCCCGGGCAAGCCGCGTTTGCAGTCGGTGTCAAAGACGTGCCCGGCCGTCACATAGTCGGCGCCAAGGGCCTGTGCCTGCCGGGCCTCTCCGGGCGCGTGGACGGATACGCCGAGTAGCGCCACCTGCTGCCGCACAGAAGGGTTGTGCGCCAGTAAGGGGAGGGAGAGGTGCAGCCGCGGCGCGTGAAGCGCCGTGCAAACCGCGGGGAATTGATGCAAGATAATTTTCTCCCCGCCGGCGTCCAGCGCCTTTTGCGCCAATGCTTGGTATGCCTGCTCGGACAAATCTTTTTCGCGCAAAATGATGCGATCGATGCCCGCGTCGGCCAGGGCGCGGATGCGCTCGATGAAATCCCCCCGGCACAGTTTGCGGTGGGTCACGCAAATCAGAGAAAACGCCAAGCCGATCCCTCCTTTCCTGCGGCGGGATTAAACATAGACATAGTCGTTCATGACCGGCTGCAAGCCCTCGGCCTGGATGGCTGAAATGACCTCTTCCACCGTGCGGTTGTCAGCGATTTCAAACTGGTCGTCGCCCTCTTCCTCGCCGGTGTGGCCGCCGATGCCGGTGGAAACGCCGGCCGAAATTTTGGTGGCAGCAATGTCGATGACATGGTCGCGGAACCCGGCGCGTTCGCGCGTGGAAATGGTCATCCCGGCAAACGGCATGAACAGGCGGTAGGCGCACATGACCTGCAAGAGCTGCCGCTCATGCACGTCCTTGGGGTTAATTTTGTCGTTATTGACGATGGGACGCAATCTCGGGCAGGAGAAGGAGATCTCCGCATGGGGGTATTTGCGCTGCAAAAGATAGGCATGCATCCCAGTTGCAAAGGCATCCCGGCGGAAATCATCCAACCCCAATAGGGCGGCAAAGGCCACGCCACGCATGCCGCCCATCAGTGCGCGCTCCTGCGCTTCTATGCGATAGGGGAAAATGCGCTTATGTCCAGCCAGATGCAGCTGTGCATAGCGTTCGGCGTGGTAGGTCTCCTGGAATACGGTGACGTAATCCACACCGCACTGGTGTAGATAGGCGTATTCGTCGGTATTCATCGGATACACTTCAATGCCGACCATTTTGAAAAACTTGCGCGCGATCTTGCAGGCTTCTCCAATGTATTTTACATCGCTCATGCTGCGGCTTTCGCCGGTCAGGATCAGGATTTCCTCCAGGCCGGTCTGCGCAATGGCGGCCATTTCCCGCTCAATCGCGGGCATGTCCAGCTTGGCGCGGCGGATCTTGTTGTGGCAATTAAAGCCGCAGTAAATGCAGTAATTTTCGCAGTAGTTGGAGATGTAAATGGGGGTAAAGAGGTAGACGTTGTCGCCGAAAAAGCGGCGCTTTTCCTGGCGGGCCTTTTCGGCCATCTGCTCCAAGAAGGGTTCGGCCGCCGGGGAGAGCAGGGCGGCAAAATGCGCGGGCGTGCGCACCGGTGCATCCAAGGCGGCCTGCACGTCGGCGGCGGTATAGGCGGTTTCATCGTATCCATCCCGCGCGGCAACGACCTGCAACCGGACGGTCGGGTCGATTTGCTCCATATCTGGTAAATAGGTCATAGGGTCGATCTTATTTTTGACTTCGACAACTTCAATGCCCTCCATGGGCTGGTTGGCTTGCTTTTCCACGGTTGCACCCTCCTTTAATCGGCCAAAAAGCCGGTCAGCGGTGAAGAGGCAGCAGCGCCTTTGTCCAGTACCCGCCCGAGCTTGGCCAGGTATGCGGTGCGCCCAGCTTCAATCGCCTTTTTGAAGGCTTCGGCCATGGCTGGGATGTCGCCTGCGGTTGCAATGGCGGTGTTGGCCATGACCGCGGCAGCACCCATCTCCATCGCCTCGCAGGCCTGGGACGGGCGTCCAATGCCAGCATCGACAATGATGGGCAAATCGATCTCATCGATGAGGATCTGGATAAAGTCGCGGGTGGCCAGGCCCTTGTTGGAGCCGATGGGCGCGCCGAGCGGCATGATGCAAGCCGCACCCGCATTGACCAGATCGCGCGCAACCGTCAGATCGGGGTACATATAAGGCATGACCACGAAGCCTTCATTGGCCAAGGTTTCGGTGGCTTGAATGGTGGCCTGGTTGTCGGGCAGCAGGTATTTGGAGTCGCGCATGATTTCGATTTTGACGAAATTGCCGCAGCCGCATTCGCGGGCCAGCCGCGCAATGCGCACGGCTTCCCCAGCTGTGCGCGCACCCGAGGTATTGGGCAGCAAGGTCACACCCTCTGGGATGTGGTCCAAGATGTTGTCAGTATCCGAGTTGGCCCGGCGCAGCGCCAAGGTGATAATCTGCGCGCCCGCGTGTTCCACGGCGGCGCGGATAAGATCGAGCGAATATTTGCCCGAACCGAGGATGAAGCGGGATGTAAAAGAATGCCCGCCTAAAGTGAAGCTGTCTTGCATGGTGTGAAAACCTCCTGGAAGTTTGATTTGGAGAAGAGCCGGACGAGAAGTCAAGGGTCGGGTTGGCCAAGCAGCAGCCGCATGACCATGGTGGCCTGGTGGGCGGCGCACACGGCCACCCGCGGCGCCATCAGCCCTAGCCCGTCGGCAATGTCGGCCTGTCCGTCGCCGCAGATATAGAACCTGCCGAACCGGCGCGCGGTGCGGATGGCGTTGGCCGACGCCGAACCTGCCATACCCGAACCGGCGACGAGTACCGTTTGGGGCAGACCGGTCAGCACGGCTTCCGTGAGCATGGCCTTTTGGTCGGGTTGGTCAAAGGCTTCGCAGACGACCTGGCAGCCGCCAAATAAGGTGCAGGCGTTTTCGGCCGTCACCCGGACGGTGTGCGCATCGTAGGTCAAATACGGGTTGATCTCCATAAGCTGCTCTTGTAGGGCCTCGGCCTTGGGGCAGCCCAGATGGCGCAGAAAATAGTGTTGTCGGTTTAAATTGGTCAGGTCTACTTTGTCAAAGTCGGCCAGAACCAGCTTCCCGACCCCCAACCGGGCCAGAGAAACCGCAATATGTGAGCCTAGCCCGCCCAGTCCGGCGATGCCAACCGTGGCGCGGGCAAATTTGCGTTGGTTTTCCGCGCCGTGCCGCTCGACCAGCGCGGCGGTGAGTTGTGCTTGGTCGATCATCAGCCGCCTCCGACAAAGTGTACAATTTCAATGGTGTCGCTGTCAGCCAACAGCGTCTGGCTAAAATCGGCGCGGCGCACAATTTCGCCATTGCGCTCTACCGCCACGCGGGCGGCATCCAGACCCTGGTTTTCCAACAGTGCCTGCACGGTCAGCCCGGGCGTAAAGGCGAGTTGGTTTCCGTTTACGAGCATTTTTTGTTCTCCTTTCGGGTTTGGCAAACAAAAAAAGCGTCACGAAACAATACACCCGTGGTGGTGTACCCCTTCGTGACGCTTTCGCTGTTCACTCTAGTTGATATTATAATACAGCCCACAAAATGTTGTCAAGAAAAAATCGGCTGCGTTATTGCGCACTCCCCTCTTCGGGGATGATGATGGCGGCGATGATGTAGGCGATCACGCCGGTAAAGCAACTGAACAGGGTGAGTATGGCTACCAGCAGCCGAATCAAAGTGGGGTCGATGTTGAAGTAGTCACCCAGGCCGCCGCATACGCCGCACAGCATCCGGCTCGTCTGGCTGCGGTAGAGTCGTTTTCCTTGCATCATGAAGTCATCCTTTCAAAGTTGATGGGGTCATAAAACGGGAAGGTCAAGCGTGGGGATGGGTATCCGGCACGTCGAGCATCAACGAATGGATCTGTCCGTGATCGGGCAGGGGGAAGGTGTTCAGGCCGTCGAGGAAGTCCTCTACGCCGCCGTCCCAGTGGTGGCCGGGGGTATCGTCGAACCAGTCGTCGATGTCCAGCCAGTCGTAAAAGTTGTGGGAAAAGTCAAATCCGTTGTGCCAAATAAAACTGCGTCCGGCGTTGACGAGGTCCTGCCAGGTGTACAGCACCCCGTGGCGGATGCCGGTGTACATCGTTCCCCCGGCGATGGCGCCGCCTGCGCACAAAATCACGCCGGCAGCCAGCACGATTAGGCAAATATTTCGCAAAATTTTCATCGAAATAGCCCCCTTATTTTCTGGCAGATCCAACGGATCAGGTTGACAATGCCGCGAAAGACCGGCGGTACGAAAAGGAGCAGCAGTTTAACCAATAACAGGACCGAAAGGCCGCCTAGGGCGAGCAACACCAGCCCCACGCCCAGCGTGAGCACGGCCGAGGCCGGCGCACCCCAGCCCAGGAAGGACAGGCCGCACAGCGACAGCCCGCCGAGCACCAGCACGGCCGGGATGCAACACAGCAGGGCCAGCACGCCGATCACAATCCCGATCAAACCAGCGATCATCCCGAGCAGACCGCCGGCCACTGGGATACCGATCAGCAGGCAGACCGGCACGCCGATTACCACCAGAAGCAGCAGAACCCACGGGTTGACGCCCTTCCACCGGCGCGGGGCGGGACCGCCCGCCACGCCGGCCGAACCGGCTGCCTGTTGCCCGCTCGGATGGGGCTGCAATTCGCGGTATTCGCGCAGGATGTCCTGGGCGATGCGGCCGGGATCACCCAGTGAGCGGATGATTTCCTCATCGCTCTCCCCGTCGGCGTCGAGGAAGTAGTCCTCATAATATTTTATGACATTGGCCCGTTCTTCGTCGGGCAGCGCTGAAAGCGCCTGACGCAGAGCGGTGAAAAACTCTTTTTTGTTCATTGCTTGTTACCCTCCGAAAAGCACTTTTTCGATGGAATCCCGGTAGGCGGTCCAGTCCCCGAGCGCCTTGCGCAAACGGATGCGGCCAGCTGGCGTGATGTGATAATACCGGCGCATCCGGCCATCCACGGCCTGGTCATGCGTGACAAGACAGCCATCCTTGAGCAGCCGCCGCAGAACGGGGTAGAGGGTGGAATCGGAAACCTCCATCACCTGCCGCACATCCTGGGTGATCCGGTAGCCATAGGTGTCCTCGCGGGCGACAATGGCAAGAACAATTGCGTCCAAAAGGGAGGAGGAGATCGGAAAAGACATGCAGGTCACCTCGCTTTATGCTTATACTATACAACGTATAATATTATCTGTCAATCATTATTGTACAAAAAATAATGCAAACAATCTGTAAAGGTATGGTGCCTAGGGGCTATGCCGGGAGATTCCGGCTGTTTGCACAGATTTATGCGCGCAATGGACCGGGATTTGTTGTGAAATTTTTTTGGTATGGATTTGTTTTTTCCAGAATTATAGCGTATACTTAATACTGAATACTTACGGACATCAAAGGAGCGTCGATTCTTTAAAATGAAGCTTTTGATATTGTTCGGCGGCTTGTCGAGTGAGCATGAGGTATCGTGCTTGTCGGCCTCGTCGATCGTGCGCAACGCAGATAGAGAAAAATATGACCTGGTCGTGGCCGGTATCACCAAGGACGGCCGGTGGCTGCTTTATGAGGACCCAGATCCGGATGCAATGGCGTCCGGCACATGGGAACAGACCGCACATCAGCCCGCTATGCTGGTCCCCGACCGTTCGGTGCACGGCCTGCTGGTTCTGCGGGATGGCGCAGCCACCCCGCTGCGCGTGGATTGCTGTTTTCCGGTGCTGCACGGCTTTGGCGGCGAGGACGGCGCGATCCAGGGCCTGTTGACGCTGGCAGGTATCCCGTTCGTTGGGCCGGATGTGGCAGCTTCGGCCTGCGCGATGGATAAGAGCATTACCAAGGTGCTGGCTGCACGCGCGGGTGTGCGCCAGGCAGCATATGCGCTGGTGCGCCACGCCGAATTTGCAGAGGATGCCGATGCGGCGTTACGGATGGTCATGGATACGTTGGGGGAATTCCCGGTATTCGTCAAGCCCTGCGCGTCGGGTTCGTCGGTCGGCGTGCATAAAGCGACCGACCTGGATAGCCTGCGTGCAGGTTTGCAGGAGGCCTTCCGTTGGGATGAGAAAGTGCTGGTCGAGGAGTTCATCGCCGGCAAAGAGATCGAGGTTGCGGTACTGGGCAATCGGTCGCCGGTGGCCAGCTTGGCGGGTGAAATCGCGCCCACCCAGGAGTTTTACACCTACGACGCCAAGTATAAGGATGACACTTCGGCACTTTATATCCCGGCGCGCATTCCCGACCAGTCGATGCAAGCCGTGCGGGAGGCTGCGCTGCGGGTGTATGCGGCAGTTGGCTGCCAGGGGCTGTCGCGCGTAGACTTTTTCTGCAAGGCGGACGGGGAGATTGTCTTTAACGAGATCAACACCATCCCGGGCTTTACTTCCATCAGTATGTATCCTAAGCTGTTTGCCCACGCTGGCTATTCCTATCCGGCGCTCATTGATGCCCTGGTTGACCTGGCGATGGAGGGACAGCATGGATAACCGGCCGATCGGCGTATTTGACTCCGGCCTGGGGGGATTGACCACAGTGCGCCGGATGCATGCGATTATGCCGCAGGAAAATATTATTTATTTTGGCGATACCGGCCGGGTGCCTTATGGAACCCGATCCCCGGAAACGATTTTGCACTATACCCGGCAGGATGTCGCCTTTTTGCGCTCGTTTGACATCAAGGCCATCGTGGTGGCGTGCAACACGGTGTCCGCGGTGGCGCTGGAAACCGTGGCTGCGGAGATTGATGTGCCGATGTTCGGCGTGGTCTGGCCGGCCTGCCGTAAGGCGGCCGAAACCACCAAGACCGGCCGGATCGGCGTCATCGGTACGGCGGCGACCGTCCGCTCGGGCGTATATGAGCGGCTGCTGCGGCGCACCAACCCGGCACTACAGGTCTTTATGCAGGCGTGCCCGCTGTTTGTCCCGCTGGTGGAAAATGGCCGGGTGCAACCGGGAGATGTTGTCATCGAAACCGTGGCAGCGGAATATTTGTCCGGGCTCAAGGCACAGGGGGTGGATACCCTGATTTTGGGGTGCACCCATTATCCGCTGCTGCATGACGTGATTGCGTCTTATATGGGGCCGTCGGTGCAGCTGATCGATTCAGGCGCCGAGGTGGCTGACTTTGCCAAACGGATGCTGATCCCGGCCGAGGGAATGGGTAAGACCCGGTATTTTGTATCCGACGACCCGGAGTCTTTCCGCGGTCTGGCCGGTCTGTTTTTGAGCGGTGAAATTGCGGACAAGGTAGGGTATGTAGACATTGCGAAATATACAGAAAAATGAGGAACGAATGAAAAAGGATGTACTGTTGTCAATCTCCTCGACGCAAAAGTTTGAAGGGGTGGAGGAGGAACATATCGATTTGGTGACCCAGGCCCGCTTGTATGAGCGGAATGGAAAGTTCTATATCACCTATGAAGAGAGCCCGCTAACAGGGCTAGAGGGCTCGCGCACTACGGTCAAGATGGAAAACGGTATGGTGTCCATGATTCGCACGGGGACCTATCCGTCTGAGATGATGTTCGTCAAAGGCCAGCGCCATGTGGGGCTGTACCAGACCGAATTCGGGGCCATGACCATCTCCACCCGCACCTCCGAGTTGGAGAATTCCATTGACGCCTACGGCGGCGAACTGTCGATCGATTACACCATCGAAGTGGACCACTCGCTGGTGGGGCGGCACCGGTTCCATATGACGGTGGCGCCCGCAAGCGAGGATTTGGATATTGTATGAAGAAACGGAGCGGAAGAGTAAAATGAATGTAATGGAGCATGCAAAACAGCAGGTTGCCGCCATCGTGCAGGCGGCCTACGACAAAGCGGTGCAGGTGGGTGCGCTGCCCCAGGCGGAGACACCGGCGATTGCAGTGGAAACCCCGAAGGACGCGGCAAACGGCGACTGGGCCTGCACCGCGCCCATGCAGTGGGCCAAGCCGCTGCGCATGGCGCCGCGCAAAATTGCCGACGCGCTGGCAGCGCATTTGGAGCTTTCCGGCACCTGTTTTGAAAAAGTAGAGATTGCCGGCCCAGGGTTTATGAATTTTACCTACGCGCCGTCGTGGTACCAAGACGCGGTGCGCACAGCGGTCGCTGAGGGCAAGGACTATGGCCGCACCCGGGTGGACAAGCCGGAAAAGATCATGGTCGAGTTCGTGTCTGCCAACCCGACCGGCCCCATGCACATGGGCAACGCGCGCGGCGGCGTGCTGGGCGACTGCCTGGCCGAAGTGCTCGAGTGGGCTGGGGCGGATGTGACGCGCGAGTTCTACATCAACGACGCAGGCAACCAGGTGGATAAATTTGCCCACTCGGTTGAGGGACGCTATATCCAGGCCCTCAAGGGCGAGGATGCCATTGAGTTTGATGAATCTTGGTACCAGGGCGCGGACATCAAGGAATTGGCCCAGCTGTTGGTCGAGCAGCACGGGGACAAGCTGCTGGAAATGACGCCGGAAGAGCGCTTTGATGTAATCGTGAACTTTGGCCTGCCCTATAACATCGCCAAGATGAAAAAGGATCTGGAGCGCTATAAAATCCACTATGACGTGTGGTTCCGTGAATCAACGCTGCATGAATCCGGCGCCGTGGCCGAAACCGTGCAGATGCTGACCGATGCGGGTGTCACCTACGAAAAAGATGGCGCCTTATGGTTGCGTTCGACCGATTTCGGTTGCGATAAGGACGATGTGCTGCGCCGCGCCAACGGGTTCTATACCTATTTTGCGGCTGACATCGCCTACCACCGCAACAAATTCCAGACCCGCGGCTTTGACCGGGTCATCAACATCTGGGGGGCCGACCACCACGGCCATGTGGCACGGCTGAAAAAGGCGCTGGACGCCATTGGCCTAAACGGCTCGGAGCGGCTGGAGATCGTGCTCATGCAGCTGGTACGTATGATGCAGGGCGGCGAGGTGGTGCGCATGAGCAAGCGTACCGGCAAGAGCCTGACCCTTTCCGACTTGCTCGACGAGATCCCGGTGGATGCAGCGCGGTTCTTCTTCAACTCCCGCGCGGCCGAAACCCAGATGGAGTTCGATCTGGACCTAGCGGTCAAGCAGGACAGCGACAACCCGCTCTACTATGTGCAATATGCCCATGCCCGGATCTGTTCGGTGCTGCGCTCGGCGGCTGAGGCCGGGATTGCGTTGCCCGATGTGGCGGCGACCGACCTGACCGTGCTGGACCATGCCGACGAAAAGGCGCTGATCCGCGCCATCGCCCGCTTGCCAGAAGAAATCCTGTCAGCTGCCCATGACCGCGACCCCTCGCAGCTGAACAAGTACGGTGTCAGCCTGGCATCGCATTTCCACCGCTTTTACAATGCCTGCCGCATCAACGATGCCGAACCTGCGCTGCGCGACGCACGCTTGGCGCTGTGTCTGGCGACTGTGCAGACCGTGCGCAATGTGCTGGGCATGATTGGGGTGAATGCACCCGAGCATATGTAAGACTTCACCCGCCGCACCTGTGGGGAGGCGCGGCGGCATGGGCGGTGCGCCGAACCGCATCGCCCCCGGCCTTAATCAAAGGAGGCGCTTTTTATGAGAATGAAAAGGATTTTTTCTATACTCTTGGCTGTTGTATTGACCTTGGGCAGCGCATCGGCCTTTTCCTCGGATGTGATCAACAGCAAGTTTGAATATGTGCTTTGGCAGATTGAAGATAACAGCCTGTTTACCCAGGACACCGAAATGCCGCGTGAGCAGATCGATTACTGGAACGCCTACCTGGAGGAGCATCCCGAGGAGTTTGACCGGGTGGTCAACGACTATTTGGCGACCCTGGACTCCCATTCTATGTACTTATCTGAGCAGGAATATGATGAAGGGTTTTCCCAGCTGGTCGGCTATGTCGGCGTAGGCATTGGGATGCAGCAAACACCCGAAGGCGTGATTGTCTCCAGTGTCAACCGGTCGGGACCGGCCTATGTGGCAGGCGTCCAAGTCGGAGACAAAATTGTACAGATCGATGGGCAGGACGCTTCTCAGATGACCAGCAGCGAGCTGGCCGAACAGATGCGCGGCGACGTGGGTACCCAGGTGCGCATCACGGTCGAGCGGGACGGGGCGCAGCTTTCGTTTGTCCTGACCCGCCAGCAGATCCAGCAGGAATATGTATCGAGCCAGACTGTGGCCGATGGGGTGGAGTACATCCGCATTGAGGCCATGGGCTCGGAAGGTGATTTGGAGGACTTCAAGGCGATCTGGAACGGCTTGGATGAAAAGAACACCCGCGCGGTGATTTTGGACCTGCGCTCCAACGGCGGTGGCCTGGTGGACGATGCCTGGGGCATGGCGGACACCATTTTGGAACAAGCGGGCGTTTATATGGGCGCGATCCAGTGGCGCGAGGACCAGGGCGGCCTGGAAAAGCATTATTCGACCGGCGGCGGTCTGCCGCTTAATAAACTGTGTGTGCTGGTGGACGGCAACACTGCCTCGGCTGCCGAACTGCTGACCGGCATCCTCAAGGAAGCGGGGGGCGCCGAGGTCATCGGCACCACGACATATGGCAAGGGCCAAGGCCAGTACCACATCACCATGCTGGACGGTGTTTCCCGCTTGGTGATCACCTGTATGGAGATGCAGCTGCCCCAGTCGGGCGGCTGGGAAGGCGTGGGCATTGCGCCGACCATCGAGGTCAACGGCAGCACGTCGGTGAGCGATTATTTGCAGGACCTGCCCGTGCTGGATACCACAGCGACGCTGAAATACGGCCAGCAGTCCGAGCAGGTGCGTGCGCTTTCCGGGCGGCTGTACCTGCTGGGCTACACCGCAGGGGTGAGCGATGTGTTTGACACCACCCTGCTCAGCGGCTTGCGTGCCTTCCAGCAGGACCAGGGCCTGACTGCGCGTTTAGTGGCCAATCCGCAGACCCTGCAAGCGGTGCAGCGGGCGGCGCAAGAACTGGACAACAGCCAGACCTTGCTGGACGATGCGTACAATACTGCGCTTTCACTATGTATCGAGGCGGCCGCGCAGCCGCAGCGGTACACCAGTTTGGCGGACGGCAGCTGGATGGCAGCCTAACCCAACCGACCAAGAGGAGGAGCTATGGAACCTACCCCTTTTAGCAAACGGCAGGTGATTGCGACATCCCGGGAGGATTATGCCCTGCAAAGTCGTATTCCTGGGGCGCTCACCGGCGCGCTTGCAACCTCGATGCGGACCTTTGAACAGATGCAGCAAGAAGGTATAGACGTGCCGGCAGGGATAACGCTGCCCTGTCCAGCGCTGCCGGATGGGTTGGAATACCCGGTGACGGAGCAGTATATCGAGCTGTGTAAGCAGGCCTTCCGGCCACGTCTGCACGATCATGCATCGTTTTACTATTTGCGCGGTGCAGCCGATTTTCGCACGCTGCGGGCGGCGGTGCTGGCCTTCACCGATATGTCAGGGCGCACGCTCATTGCCGAGCTGACGGCAGGGGAGGACGGCCGGATGCCGGACGGTGTAGATTGCTTGGCGGCTGTGGGCGTTTTACAGCGCATCGGCGTATCTACGGTGATTTTTACCGCCGAGCAGCCCGAGCAGCTGGAGGATGCGCTGGCACGCGTGGCACCCTATGCCCGTATCTCCATCGGTGCAAGTGTACCGGCGAGCTGGCTGCGCGCTGGTGTGCGGCTGACCAATGTGGAAGTGCTTTTGCCTCCGGCACATGAAAGTGCATTGCGCATTTGGGATGCGCTGGAAAGCTATACGGGTGGCCGGACGGCTGGGCGTGACCATGACGACTATATCCTTGCGCCTGATGGCTACAACGCCCACTTCATCGACGCAGTGACCAATATTTCAGACGAGATTGAGTGCGACCATAGGCTGGAGGAGCGGCTGCTCGAAATCGAGGACGAGGAGGCGGCGGCGCTTAAGCTGGTCCTCCACGAAGAGGATGAGCTGTATAACCTGGAAGAGGATCTGTATATGCTATCCCGGCCGGTCTGCCTATGCGCCGAAGATCCAGAGCTGTTGGAAAAAGCCCTGCGGATTTATGTGGGACTGGCCATTTACGACGGCACGTGGGAACAGGAGCCCGCGGTGCTGAAGTATTTTTGCAAAAAATATGGTATGATTTGGCTGTGACTGTGGCCGAACATACAACCAAAAGGAGGCCGCCTATGGATTGGATAGAAGCGACGATATTTACAAGTACAGAAGGCATCGGGCCGGTAACAGACCTGCTCGATGCCTTGGGGATTGAGGGGTATGCCCTGGAGGATGCCGCCGATTTTGCAGAGTTTTTGCAGGATACCGAGATTTACTGGGACTATGTAGACGAAAAGCTCAAGCAGGAATTGTCCACCCAGGAGACAAAAATTAAGATTTACTTGTCAGATGACGCATCCGGACAGCAGACGCTGGACAAACTCAAAGAGAGCTTGGCCGCGTGCAAGGCGGCTGATGCGGAAAATGCGTTCGGCCGGTTGACCGTCCAAACCCAGCTGACCCGGCAGGAAGACTGGGAGTGGGGTTGGAAACAGTATTTTAAGCCCTTCCCGGTCGGTGACCGGTTTTTGATCAAACCATCCTGGGAGACGGTGGACGATCCCATGGGACGCACCATTTTGGAGATCGACCCGGCTTCCAGCTTTGGCACCGGTTCGCATGATACCACCCAACTGTGTATGCATATGCTCGAGCAGACGGTGCAGGGCGGGGAAAAGGTGCTCGACATGGGGACTGGGTCGGGGATTTTATCCATCGCCGCCGCCATGCTGGGTGCCAAAGCGGACACTGCGGTCGATATCGATGCACATTGCTTGGACTGTGCAAGGGAAAACGCGGCGCGTAACCAGGTGACCATCGGGCGCACGCTGCATGGCGACGCGCTGCGCACGCCCGCGCTGGCCCAGGAGATCGGCGGCGGGTATGATATGATCGTGGCCAACATTGTGGCTGACGTCATCTTGGGGATGGCACCGATGTTTTGGGACAAACTGCGCGATGGCGGCACGCTGATCTGCTCAGGGATCTTGGACGAGCGTGCAGACGAGGTCCAAGCCGGTCTTGAAAAGGTGGGCTTTACGATCTCTGCGCGGCAGGCAAGCGGCGGCTGGACCGCTATTACTGCGCGAAAACAGGGGTAAATCCCCGGCTGGGATGGAAAAATAGCTGGACAATTGGGCCTGGCTTTGCTAAAATGAAAAAGTAGCCGTCAAGGAATGCGCTGGAAGGCGTGCGGAGACGGCTGTGTGTTTGACAAGGCGGCAACAGGAGGGACACGCGATGCCGAGATTTTTTATTGACGGCCCGCCGGTGGGGACACAGATTGTTTTGCGTGGCGAGGATGCTTACCATATCTACAAGGTGCTGCGCATGAAGCCGGGCGAAGCCTTGACCCTGTGTGATGGCAAGGGCATGGATTACGCCTGTACGCTGAAGCGGGCAGATAAAGATACCGCGGTTTGCCAGATGGAAGCCATCTCGCCTTCGTTGGGTGAACCGGATGTTTTGGTGACCTTGTATATGGGACTGCCCAAAGGCGATAAAATGGATTTTATTGTACAAAAGGCGGTGGAACTCGGTGCGGCAAAGATCGTGCCGTTTTTGGCCGAAAGGAGCGTTTCGCGGCCGGATGCAGAAACCCTGCAAAAAAAATGTGCGCGATGGCGCAAGATTGCCCATGAGGCTGCCATGCAGTGTGGGCGTGGACGCATACCTGAGGTGGGAGAACCTCTTTCACAGGCGCAAGCCGCCCGGGAAGCGGCCCAGTGCCAAGCGCCCTTGTTCCTATATGAAGAGGAGCGGGAGCATGGAATCCGGCAGGCGCTGGCAGGCGCAAAACCCGTGACAGCCGCGCTGATGATCGGCCCGGAGGGCGGCTTTGCACCCGAAGAAGCAGCGTTTGCCAAAGAAGTGGGGATGCAGAGCGTGTCGCTTGGCCCACGGATTTTACGGTGCGAAACCGCGCCCCTTGCCGCGCTGAGCGTGGTGATGTATGAAACCGGCAACTTATAAGGGCCGGAAACAAATATGAAAGACTGGAGTTGGTTTTTTTGGCGGCAAAAAACGTGCCTCAAAAGAAGGAAGACTATATCACAAATAAGGTGCTCGCCGTTTTTACTGTCTGCCTGAGCGGCGTGCTGATCTTGATGGGCCTGCAAAAGCTGATTGATTTCGGCACAACCTTTCTCTTAGGGATGTTGGTGGTGCGCATTCTAATGGGGGTTGCCGCTGTCGGGGTGCTAGTGGGGATTCTCCTGGCTGTGCGGGAAAAGAAAAATGGGATCGATACAAGCTGCCGGCTGCTGACTGGACGAAATATTGTGATCGTTTTTGCGGCGGCCTTTGTGATCCTGGCCCTGGTGCATCACTATGGATTCCCCATTTTTAAGGTGTTCTATGGACTGCTGCCTGTGCTGGCAGTCTATTATCTGATCTATCACTCCTATCAGCCGGAGTTTTGTGTAATTTCGGCCGATTGTGGGGCGGCGATTGTGCTGCTGCTGATTGTGCGCCGGGCGCAGATCAGTGCAAACGTGCAGTATCTGGCCTGGGTAGCGGCGGCACTGTGCATTGTGATCGCGATTGTGCAGATCATTGCAGTGGTGCAGGTGAAAAAGGCGGGCAGCCAGCTAAAGCTCGGCTCCCACCAATGGACCTACCGGTTCTCCCAAAACGCCTACCTGATGATGTTCCTAACGCCGGTGGTGATGGCTGCGCTCGTAACCGTGGGGGCGGCGATGGGGCTGACGATCGCCCTGTATGCAATTTTTGTGGCAGCGGCTTATCTGTTCGTCACAGCCGTATATTATACGGTAAAACTCATGTAAACCGGTTTGGCGGGCGGAACCCCTTTCGGTTTCGCCCACCCCCTTCTTTGCGCTTTGGGTGCGGAAGAATGTAAAATGAGCGGGCGGACGGCATGGCTGTCCGTTTCTTTTTTGGGAAAGGGATTCCAATATGAAAAGATGGCTGTGTGTATGGCTGTTGGCGGGGCTGCTGACCAGCTGCAGCCCAATGGCAGAAACCGCGACCAATTCGATGGATGCAGCATTGCGGACAGTGGATGCACTGGTTTCCGGTGAACATACCATCCGCTTGCGCGGCGCAGAATATGACGGAGATACTCTGTACCAAGCGGTCGAATCGATTTGGCCCTATGCCTTTACCATGGGGATGACGGTGTATGGAAATGGTATGACCGAGATTTCGGTTGAGGTTGCCGACCCGGCCCGGCAGGAGCAGGCGGCTACCTTGGCGCAAGCCATTGCGATACAGGCGACCGAGGGATTGACAGACGCACGGGCCCAGCTGCGCGCGCTGCACGATTATTTGGTGCGCAACTGCGTCTATGACACCGAGACTGCAGCTGCCGGTAGTGCGGTGGACGGAGCCAGCCCGCCGTTTACTGCATATGGCGCGCTGGTGGACGGCAAGGCAGTATGCGCGGGCTATGCACGTGCATTTGTGCTTTTATGCCAGGCTGTGGGGTTGGATGCCATCTATGTGGCGGATACAGGTATGAACCACGGCTGGAACGCTGTGCGCTTAGATGGCCAAACCTATTTTATCGATTGTACATTCGACGATCCGGTACCCGATCAAGGGCAATATGTGTCGGACGACTATTTTTTGCTCTCCACCGAGCAGCTTGAAACCACCCATGTATGGGATCAAGCATTTTATGAGGACGTTATGGACGCAAAATGGGGAGTAAAGCCATGAATTGTTCCCCTAAATTTGAAAAACAAAAAAATCAGGAAAATCTAAAAAAATAGGTTGACAAACAGCGGGGTAGGCTGTATAATATACCATGTCGCCGGTGAGCAGAAACAAGCCCGGCGGGTAACATGAAGATGGCGGTATAGCTTAGTTGGCTAGAGCGTTCGGTTCATACCCGAAAGGTCACTGGTTCAAGTCCAGTTACCGCTACCATTCTTTGGCCCGTTGGTCAAGTGGTTAAGACACCGCCCTTTCACGGCGGTAACACGAGTTCGAATCTCGTACGGGTCACCATTCGGAAGTTTAGCTCAGCTGGGAGAGCATCTGCCTTACAAGCAGAGGGTCACAGGTTCGAGCCCTGTAACTTCCACCAAAAAATGACCATAGAGCAGAATCGCTCTATGGTCATTTTTTTGTTGGTCAATTGGTGGGGAAATAGCTTTGTAAATATTCTGCGGTATCTGGGCGCACGGAAAATGATAGATCGAGCCCGCCAGTGGTCAACCGGATGCAGGCATTGCTGTACAACGTGATAACAGCGATATCATACAGCGCCGGGTCAGCCGATGTCTGTCCGAATAGAATGGTTTTGTTCTGCGAGAGGGTAAATGAACCGATCGGTTGGACATCGTCTGGCAGTGACTGATAGGTCCACGTCTCCATCTCCAGGGCTGAAACAAAGGCAGTGATAGAATCTTCGCCGGTGATCGTTTGGAGGACCTCCGATGTGCCGGCAGCAGTGACCGAGATTGCCTGCGCTTTGGTTAGGTCGTCTGTATAACCGGTATCTGCCTCCTGGCAGCCACATAGGGTCAGGATCATTGCTAGAAGGAATAGAATCTTTTTCATGGCGTTTACGTTCCTTAAAAATCAGCACTTTTTTGGGGTTTGCATGGGCGGTTGGCAGGTGGGGTTCTACGCCCAGCCCTTACAGACGTCGATCCATTCGCGCGCGTCCGCAGCCTGGAAGAGCTCGTCGCAGGTCAGCTTAACGCCTGAATGGGCATTTCCAGCTGCTGGATATACATAATCAAACCGCTTCAGCGACACATCGCAGTAGATCTGCACACCCGGGTTGACGCCAAAGGGGCACACGCCGCCAATCGCGTGACCGGTCATGGGTTCCACGTCGTCGGAGGAGAGCATACGGGCCTTCAGGCCGAAACGGTCTTTGAACTTGCGGTTGTCAATCTTGGCGTCACCGGCGGCCAAAATTAAAATCGCGCTGCCATCGCCATCATAAAACGATAGAGTTTTCGCAATATGGCTTTCTTCGCAGCCCAGGGCTGCCGCAGCTTCTGCCACGGTGGCGGTCTGAACTTCGGGCTCGATCACACGGTCTAGCAATCCTTTTTTCTCTAAGTGCGCCTTGGCGCGTTCAATGGACATGGGGAACAGACTCCTTTTCTTTTTCTTCTATTATAGCAGCAAATCCATTTAAACAAAAGATGCAATCGCGCGGCCGGGCAAGCGAATATGGGGGATGTGGGCCCAGGCTTGCGCACAAAACCCGCAGAACCGGACGAGAAAACCGGGTCTGCGGGTTTTTGTAGGTTAGGACGCCTCTACGACCAGAATGAGAAGGATGGATTCGGCGCCGTCGGTCAAGGTGACGCCGACATCCCGGCGCACGGCGGTCTCATAGCCGGCCGCTTGCAGGGCTTCGATGTTCTGCGAAATGCTGCTCATACTGTTGGAAAGCGAAAAGTAATAGGTATTATCGATTTTTTCAATCAGCGATGCGTCTATAAGCACCGGCGGATCTTCGGTGCCAACCGCTACATAGCATAGGGCAAACTGAAAGGCCTGTAAATTCTCTGGCAAGGTGACCGATTGTTTTTCGGCCCGGTTAAAAGAAGCAGGGGCAATTTTGACATCCGGTGTGTTGGCTGCAGAACTGGAAGCAGCCGAGGAATCGGCCTGCTCACTGCCGGACGCTGCGCTGCCAGTGCTCTCAGAGGACGCCCAGGCATTGGCAGTCCCGCCCGAGCTGCCGGATGACGACGCGGCCGCACCGCCGTAATCCTCGCTGGCGTCTGCGGGTGCTTGCTCGTTGCCAGATGCCGGAGCGGAGTCGGTTTCAGCTGGGTCTTCGGGCTCAGGTTCAGGCTGGGCCTGCTGTGCAGGGACAAGGGTGGACGGGGGAATGGATTCCCCCGCTTCAGACGACGCAGGTGGCGGCATAGCGCGGGTAGTTTCCTCCATAGCAGCGCCGGTGTCCTCTGACAGGGCTGCGGGCTTACCGTTGACCTCCATACCGCCTAACAGGTCACCGACCGCGCCTGATAGGACTAAGATCACACAAGCTGCTGCGGCTGCGAGCATGGTAAACACAGGTGGGCGGCGTTTTTTCTTTTCCAAAGGCTTGATATTCTTTTGCGCTTCCTCCAGAATGGGCGCCATAATTTTCTCGTGCAGTGTGTCGGGCAACGGCGCCTTCAAGTCACCCCACGCAGTGCGGATAAATTTTAAATCCTCTAAATAGTCTGCGCAGGCGGGACAGGTTGCAAGATGGGCATCCAGCTCCCGCTTTTGCGCCCGGGTCAGTTCGCCGTCTAGACTTGCCGAGCAGAGTGCTTGATAATATTCACAATTCGGCATCTTCCCGCCTCCTTCCTGTCTGTTTAGACGAAGAGGGCAAGGAAATGTTCCCTCGTTCGATCAGAATTTTTCGCAGCGCAGCGCGGGCACGAGCCAGGCGGGATTTGACCGTCCCTTCCTCAATGGAAAGCGCTGCGGCAATGTCGGCGTAGTTCATGCCTGCAACGTCTCGCAAAATGACGATTTTGCGATGCTCTTCGGATACAAGGCTGAGTGCAATATCCAATTCCTTGCGCAGCTCATTATTTTCCAGTGCCTTTTCGGGTTGGCGGTTTTGATCGGTTTCAGGAAGCTGGGCAGCAGCCTCGATATCGAGCGGTTCGGTCGGGGAAGTGTTTTTTTTGCGCGCCAAATCCACGCATAAATTGGTGGTAATTCGATAAAGCCAGGTAGAAAAGCCGCTGTCCCCACGAAAGGTATCCAGCGAACGATAGACCCGCAAAAAAACCTCTTGGGTAATGTCAGCAGCGTCATCCTCCGAGCCGGTTGAGCGCAGCGCGAGTGAATACACACGGCGTTCGTACGCAGATACCAGCGCTTCAAACGCGGCGATTTCCCCCTTTTTTGCCCGCTGTAGCAGCACTTTTTCTCCCGTCATAGCGCCATCCCCCTTTTTCCCTTTATGTCATTTTGGCGCGCAAATCCTGTGCCAGCGCATATAGCTGGTGCATCTCAGAAAGCGTACTGACCTGCTTTTTGACAGCCTTTAACCCAGGTACGCCCTTGAGATACCAGTTGACGTGTTTGCGTGCTTCGAGCAGGGCAATGTGTTCGCCTTTGTCGGCCATGGCCAACTCGATTTGCCGCACAGCGGTATCGATCCGTTCGCCAAAGGTGGGTTCGGGCGGTAGGACGCCGGTTTCAAGCAAGGCGTTCGCGCGCGAAAATAGCCATGGATTACCCAGCGCCCCCCGGCCGATCATAACAAAGTCTGCGCCAGTGACCTCCAAAATGCGTACAGCATCCTCGGGCGTAAACACATCGCCATTTGCCGCCACCGGGATGGAGACGGCTTGCTTGACGCGGCGAATGGCCTCCCAATCGGCTTTCCCCTCGTATTGCTGGGCGCGTGTACGGCCGTGTATGGCGATCAGGTCGGCGCCGGCCTGTTCGCACATTTGGGCGAATTCCACGCAGCATGCACTTTTTTCATCCCAGCCCCGGCGGAACTTAACCGAGACTGGGCAGTCAACCGCCTGGCGGACGGCCCGCAAAACAGCCTCAGCCTTACGGATATCGCGCATGAGGGCCGCACCATCGCCATTGTTTACGATTTTGGGTGCTGGACAGCCCATGTTGATGTCAATCATGTCGCAGCCGGAAATGCGGCGTGCCAGCACAGCGCCTTCGGCCATGGTATCGGGGTCGGAGCCAAAGATCTGGGCGGCTGCTGGATGCTCCCCTGGCCCAAGTGCGAGCAGGCGAGGGGTTTTTTTGTCCCCGAAGTGCAGCGCTTTGGCCGATACCATTTCGGTTACGGTCAGCGCTGCGCCGTGTTCCCGGCAGATTTGGCGGAAAGCCTGGTCGGTCACGCCGGCCATGGGGGCCAGAAACAACCTACCTGGAATTGTCACACCTGCGATGTTCATGGCGTCCCTCCTGCTGCGAGAATTTTTCAAGAAAGAACCCGCCGGTGGCGGGTTCCCCCAAAAGGCATATTAACGATACGATCATTATAGCATGTCCCTTACCGCATTGCAAATGACAAACAAGAAAAGCGGTAGGGCACAAAATAAAATTACCATGTCGCATTTCCGGCTATATTTTCCAACAAAACCTACGCGGCCGCCCGGCTATACTGGAAAAGCAAGGAGGTTCGATCATGGACAAGCATACTTTGGAAAGGAGGAGCTTTCGGGTGGCGGCGCGTGCCGCTGAAACCTGGACGCGCTTCACGCGCACCGATGAGGTGCGCCAAATCAGCGGCGGTGTAAAACAGCTGCTGCTCTGCGCCATTTTGGCGCGCGGTGTAATTTTTGGGGAGTTCGCTCCGCTCGGGGTCGCCATGACGGGCGCTTATGCTGCAATCGGCAAGGGATATCCGGCGTTTTTTGGTGCGTTTTTTGGCGCGGTGCTACTGCGGGGCGGGATGACGGGTGTGACAGCCGCAGCTGCGGCGCTGCTGACGCTGGCGGGCGCGCAGGTTTTTGACCGGACAGCGGCAAACCAACGCGGCTGGTTCATGCCAGTCATGAGCGGGTTTATGATGGGGGCATGCAATTTCGTGCTGCTGCCTGCGCCAGGCTTATTGCGGCCAGCCCATGTGTTTCAGTTTTTGGCAACCTGTGTATTGACCGGCGCGCTATGTTGGTGCTATATCCAGGCGCTGCGGCCACCGCGGGAACGGGGGGATTTACGCCATCCAGGCGGGCTATTAGCGGTGATTGCTAGCATACTCGTGGCGCTAGGGGATGTGTTGTTGCTAGGGGTTGTGTCACCAGCGCGCGTGATTGCGTTCGGCTTTACAATGGGCGGTGCATTTGTAGGGGGCAGCGCCATTGGTGCGGCACTAGGTGTCGCATTTGGGGTGACGATGGATATTACAGCGGGCGGCGGCGCGTTTTTGACCTGTGTGTATGGGCTGGCTGCCCTGCTGGCTGGCGCTTTCCGCACGGCGGGCAAACCGGCATTTGTCATCAGCGGGCTGTTGGCAGCCGGGGCAGCCAGCCTGCTGGGGATCGACCACCCGCTTTTCCCTACGGCCATCTTTGAATGTGCGCTGGCGGTCGTGCTGTTTTGTATGACGCCCGACACCCTGTGGCAGTACATACGGGACACCCTGCTGCCCGCGCGGCAGGACACCATCGAAACCGTCGAGCGGGTGCGCCGGTCGGCAGGGCGGTATGCGACCGAAGCGTCGGAGGCTTTCTATGAAATGTACTTAGCCATGATGAGCGGTGCACAGACCGGCCGCGCGGCGGCAGACGACGATATCCACGCCATTTTCGACTGCGCAGCCGACAAAGTGTGCCGCAGCTGCCCGATTTGCAAGGAATGCTGGCAGCGGGACTATGTGGCAACCCTGTCGGCGCTGCGCGACGTATCCGGCCCCATGATCCGGCGTGGACAAGCCAAGGCATCGGATTTCCCACGGCATTTTTCCGAGCGCTGTATCCATTTTCCTGAGCTGCTGCACGCGGTCAACGAAGCGCTCTTCGCCCTGCGTGAACGGCAGCAGTACCGCCGCCGGTGCGAGGAGAACCGCTCACTCATCGCCCAGCAATACGCCGGGCTTACGGGCATCTTGCGCCAGATCGGCGGGACGCTGGGCCGCGACCAAGCGTCACTGCCTGCGCGTGAGCGGCAGGTGCGCAGTTACGCTTCGGCATTTGGGCGGATTGATAAGGTGGCGGTGTTCCACGACGGGGCGGGCCGCTTGCGTGTGGAGCTGTCCGGGGAAGGGACTGAGCGTATCCTGCGCGAGCGCAAGGGGTTCGCCGCCGGGCTATCGGCTGTGCTGTCGGTCGGGCTGACCGAGCCCGAGCGTATCTCGGACGAGCTGGGTACCCGCCTGATGCTGCGCGAACAGGCGCCGTACCGGGTTGTGGTGGGCGTTGGGCAGCGGCAAAAGCAGGGCGAAAAGGTATCGGGCGACACGGCGCGCTCGTTTGTCACCGAGGGCGGGATCGCTTGCCTGCTGCTGGCCGACGGCATGGGGGTGGGCCCAGCGGCGGCCACCGACAGCCGCGCCATTTTGTCGCTCATGGAGCGGTTCTTGCGGGCAGGTATCCCGCCGGCGGACGCCCTGCGTACAGTTGCGCCCGCATTCCGGCTGCGATGCGATGGGTTGCGCGGTGTGACGTTGGATATTTTGACGATGGATCTGTTCACCGGCAAGGGGCGGTGCCTGAAATGCGGTGCTGCGCCTAGCTTCCTGAAGAACGGCGGCGGGGTGATCCGCATCTCGGGCGGCAGCCTACCGGTCGGGCTGTCCGACGAACCGGCGGCCGACCAGAGCGTGCCGGTGCGCATGGCGCATGGCGATCTGTTTGTGTTGGTGTCCGACGGGGTGTGCGACGGCGCCGAGGATGGCTGGGTGCGCGCGCTGATTCAAAAGCATTGCACCGAATCACCGAAGGAACTGGCGGCCAGGCTGGTGGTGTCGGCGGCTGAGCGGGGAGCGAATGACGATCTGACAGCCATGGTGTGCCGGTTGGAACACCGGCCACCAGCGCTGTAAAATGGGTATGGAATTGGGCGGTGCTGGGCATACTGGTAGGGAAATCATCCGATTATGATAAAGGAGGCAGTTATGGTCAAGGGGATTTCCCGCCGGGTTGTGGTCGTGCGCCCGCCCGACTCCAAGGTGTTTGAGCAGGCATTTTTCATTGTGCGCGAATCGCCTGAGGCGAGCCGTGATGTGTTGCGCGAGGCGTGCGCGGTGGCCGAGGGGTATTTGCGCGCGCCCAAGGTGCGTAGGTATACGCGTAAGCGGTATACCCGCGTGCAGCTTGTGCTGGCAGCGATGGGCGGCGGCGGAACTGTGGGCGCGATTTGGGCGGCAGCCGCGATGTTTGGGGTTTTTTAAGTGAACTGTGAATTCTTTTTTAACAACCGGCGGCGGCCCTTGCATCGGCTGCCGCCGGTTGCTATGATGGAAGAAAAAACACGGGGATGGTGCAAAATGACCGTTCAATCTGTGCTAGAACTGTTCCAGCAGTATGGCTTGCCTATGATGGCAGCGGTATTTTTTTGCGAATACTTAAATTTACCGGGTTTCCCAGCCGGGGTGATTATGCCGGCGGTTGGGGTACTGATTGGGCAAAGCGAATTAAATCTTGTGCTGGCAATCGGGGTGTCGATCGCAGCTGGGCTGGCAGGCAGCTTGGTCATCTATGCGATCAGCTATTTTGGTGGCGCGCCGCTGCTCACCCGCATCTTTGGCAAGAGCATGAAATTCCATAAGATTATGAACCGTTGCCACGCGTATTTGGAAAAAGGACGGGGCAAGGGCTTATTTGTGTGCCGACTGATCCCGGTGCTGCGTACGATCGTGTCCATCCCAGCCGGGCTGGTGCGTATGCCGCTGCACGAATATGTGGTGTGGTCGGCAGCGGGGATTGCGGTGTGGAATTCGGTGCTGATCTCCTGCGGGTATTTTTTCAGCGAGGCATTTTTGAATGGAGAGCTGTTCTCCTTCCTATAAGATGCACCTTTTGCCCAAGAAAAAAACGCGAAAACAGGGGGCAGCGCGCACGTTTGAAAAAAAACTAGAAAAATAACCATTTCCCCTTGACAAGCAGGTGAAAATGCGGTACCCTATATAAGCACCTGCAAGAAATGCGGGGAAACGCGATGATGCCGGAGATTGCTGGCTAGGCCAGGTAACTTCGGCGGAGTAGGTCCGACAATCGGGCGGTTGAGACAACTGCTTATTGTAAAACGCAATGTTCCTGCGTAAATTCGGAACTTTCAGCTGGGGCTGGAAAGCCGATTGCATGAACCACTTACGTTCTTCTGACCGGAGTAGTGCACGAGTGTGTGGCCGGTTATTTTCATGCCCGGGCGCGATACGCCGGGCGGGGTTGCAGTATCTCTCCGTAACGGGTCGACACTTTATGTAAGCTGTACGACATTGTACGAGGAGGAAAACTAAAATGGCAAGTGCTGAAAAGATTCGTATCCGCCTGAAGGCGTACGACCATGAGCTGATCGATCAGTCGGCGGAAAAGATCGTCGAAACCGCAAAGCGCACCGGCGCAAAGGTTTCTGGTCCGATCCCGCTGCCGACCGAGAAGGAAATCATCACCATCCTGCGCGCGGTACACAAGTACAAGGACTCCCGTGAGCAGTTCGAGCGCCGCACCCACAAGCGCTTGATCGACATCGTAAACCCGGGCCAGAAAACGGTCGAGTCGCTCATGACACTGGATCTGCCGGCTGGCGTGGAAATCGAAATCAAGCTCTAATTGAAGTAAACGCAACAATCCGCCGGTTTCGGCGGTTTGCACCTAGCCGCTCCAGTGCGGCGGGGTCAAGTTGGCGGGACGCGCAGACGCCCGTCAACCAATAACCTTTAAGGAGGAAAACAACATGCTGAACAAAGCGATCATCGGCAAGAAGGTCGGCATGACACAGATCTTCGACGCTGACGGCAAGGTTATCCCGGTCACTGTCATCGAGGCGGGCCCGTGTGTGGTAACCCAGATTAAGACGGTCGAGAAGGAAGGCTATAACGCTGTACAGCTCGGCTTTGAAGACGTTAAGGAAAAGAAGCTCAACAAGCCTGAGCTTGGCCACCTGAAGAAAGCAGGCGAAGCGGTTAAAAAGTACCTCAAGGAGTTCCGCTTTGACGACTGCTCGATGTTCCAGGCAGGCGACGAGATCAAGGCCGACATGTTTGTTGTTGGCGATTATGTGGATGTAACTGGTATTTCTAAGGGCAAGGGCTTTGCTGGCGTTATTAAGCGCTTCAACGCGGGCCGTTCCCCGATGAGCCACGGCGCCGGCCCGATGCACCGCCATCAGGGTTCCATGGGCGCGTGCTCCGACCCCTCCAAGATCATGAAGGGCAAGATGATGCCCGGTCATCTGGGTAACGAGCAGGTTACCGTACAAAACCTGGACGTTGTCAAGGTTGACCCAGAGCTCAACCTGATCGCCGTTTGCGGCGCGGTTCCCGGCCCCAAGGGCGGCATCGTGTTCCTGAAGAACACAGTTAAGAAGAACCCGGAGAAGAAGGGTCCGGCCGCTGGCATCAGTAAGAACCCGCAGAAGGCTTCTGCAAGAAAGTAAGGGGAGGAGGAACTTAAATGCCTACCGTTAAGGTTTATAATATGGCTGGTCAGCAGACCGGCGAAATGGAGCTCAACGAAGCTGTGTTTGGCATTGAGCCCAACGTATCCGCCATGCACGCGGTTGTCAAGAACCACCTGGCCAACAAGCGCCAGGGCACCCAGTCCACCTTGACCCGCGCTGAAGTACGCGGCGGCGGCATCAAGCCGTGGCGCCAGAAGGGTACCGGCCGTGCCCGCCAGGGTTCCATCCGTGCGCCGCAGTGGACCCACGGCGGCGTAGCGCTCGGCCCCAAGCCGCGCTGCTACCGTTACAGCCTGAACAAAAAGCTGCGCCGGCTGGCGATGCTGTCGGCACTGAGCGCAAAGGCTGCTGCAGGCGAAATCATCGTCATCGATGACCTGAATATGGGCGAGATCAAGACCAAGACCTTTGCCGGCTTCCTCAAGTCGGTGGAAGCCGAAGGCAAGAGCCTGGTCGTTACCCCGGAATCCCGCGTGAACGTCGTAAAGAGCGCGGCCAATATCCCGGGTGTGCGCACCACCATCGCAACCACACTGAACGTTTACGACATCCTCAACGCTGACAAGTTCATCATCGACAAGGCAGCGGTTGCCAAGCTCGAGGAGGTATACGCATAATGA
>CAJFUJ010000016.1 GCA_904420185.1 uncultured Butyricicoccus sp.
CCTCGCACAGGATGTTTATTCGCAATATCAACTGGAATACCTAAATGATACGGTCCGCAAAAGCGAGTGGGTGGGCCGGGAAAACCATATCTATTTGCACTACACCAAGTGGGACCTATTTTGCGCGTATTTGCAGTGCTTGGAGCTCAAACCGCTGCTCAAAGAGGAGAAATTCGTCTTTCTGATGGAGGACGAGGTGTCCCGCTATCCGATCGATTTCATGAAGGAATACGGCATCGATTACAGCCGATATCCGGTGCAGCCAATCGGTGTACAGGAGGTCAACCGCCTGATTTGGCATACCCAGCTTGCGGCGCACAATGGCGGCGACTTCTTTAATGAGATCTTTTATGGGCACCCCAATCTGATGTCCTTTGAATCGGTGATGTTCGACAATATCGCAGGTGAAATTAAAAAGACCCGGGAAAGGTTTTATAAGCATACCTTGGATAATATGCGGATTCATCAGCAACTTGCGGCCATCAAGCGGCCTACGGACAAGGACTTTTTGGTGGCGTACTTTTTGACCCAGCCCGCAATGAGCAAATGGCTGGATCCCAATTCTCGTATTGCGCCAGCATTGTTTTTCCAGCCCCATTTTAGCAATATCCGCTATAAACTGGAGGTCTCAGAGGAAGAGGGACACTGTGCGATTTTTTCTCAAGAATACGAAGAAATCAAGAACTCCGCAATTTTCAAGGGTTTTCGGTATATCAAAACCTTTACGCCGATCCGCCGCCCCACGACCAGCTATGCGGCGACATTGCGTTTTATGGTCGCCCAGTTGGGCAACCCGGACAAGCCGCTTCGCATTCCGGACGAGCTGACCGAGCGTATTCTCAACCGCAGCTATCTGCGCGAACCAGACGACCGTCTGCTGATGGACAGCGCGCTGGTGCGCTTTGAGGACGGCAAACTGAACAACAAGGCGATCTTCCCGGTGCTGGCCGAATTTTTGGACATCCCTTACACCGAGAGCATGACCTATTGCTCAAGCCGCTTGGGCCTGGACCCGGAGTCCATGAAGGGCAACGCCCGAGGCTTTGACCCTGTAACCGTTTACCGCACCTATGACGAGTATGCAAATGATGACGAGCGGGCATTCCTGGAATATTTCATGCGAGATATCTATGAGGCCTGCGGCTACAGTTTTCAGTATTATAAGGGCGAACCGGTAGATGCGGCGTGGATTCAGCAGAAAATTGCGAATTTCACCACCCTGAACGGCTATATTACTCGCTCACTAAAAGAGTGCTATGACAATGTACGTACCAAGGGCATCCGCATGGAAAACGATGCTCAGGAGCTCAAGTGGCAACTGGACACAATCAATCAGAACCGCCAGCGCATTGCCGAACTGTTGCTGAAGAACCCGCGCTTTATCACCCGTGATGGGCAACCACTGCGCATGATTCCGGTGCTCCACCCCGACCCTGCGCTGATCGAACAACCGCTCTACCACTGACACGGAGGACAATATGGAGAACAAAGGGACCGTATACTTTTTCACCGGTTTATCCGGGGCGGGCAAGACCACCATCGGCGGACTGTTTTACCGCAGACTGAAAAACACCAAGCCCAATGTCGTCTATCTGGATGGGGATGAAATCCGGCCGGTTTTTGGCGAGGATAGCGGCTATGGATTTGAAGCGCGTCGGCACCTAGCAGAACGTGCCTTTAGAATTTGCAAAATGCTATCCGATCAAGGAATTGATGTGGTGATATGTAGCATTTCGATGTTTCATTCAGTCCGTGATTGGAACAGGAAAAATTTAAAAAACTATAAAGAGATCTACATTCGAGTAAAGAGAGAAACGCTATTAAGGCGGAATAAAAAAGAACTATATACTCAGGGAAACAATGTTATAGGTGTGGATTTACCTTTTGAAGAGCCACAGATGCCAGACCTCATTGTGCAAAATGATGGGGAGCAAACACCGCTGGTTCTGGTTGAGAAGCTTGAGCGGGAATTGAGAAAATGAAGGAGAGCCTTATGCGACGAACTGCGATTATTACAGGTTCTACACGTGGAATAGGACGGGCGATAGGGATTGAACTACTTAAAAATGGTTGCGATGTGGCATTCAATTACTCTAAAAGCTTGAAGTATGCACAAGAGTTGCAAGAAGAGCTAAATAAATTTGGCTTTCAAGGCCGCTATCAAATAGTCCAAGCAGATTTAAGTAAAATGGATGGCGTGCAGCAGATGATCAGCAATTTAGAACCCAAATTTCGTGCTTTAAATTATTTGATTTTGAATGCAGCAGAAACCGATAGATGCGCATTAAAAGATTTGACACATATGGGTTGGGAAAGTGTTTTGCAGACAAATTTAACCGTGCCACTTTTTTTGGTACAAGCCTGTGCACCATGGCTTCAATCTGGAGGGTGTGTTTTATTTATAGGCGCGGTCATGGGGCAATTTCCGCATGCAATGTCTCTAAGTTATGGCGCAACGAAAGCAGCGATTCATTATCTTACCCGGGGACTTGTAAAGGAGTTTGCAGCACAACAAGTTCGGGTGAATTGTATAGCGCCAGGGTTTGTAGAAACAGATTGGCAACTTACGAAACCTATAGAAATTCGAAAATCAATTGAGGAAAAAATTGTGTTACATAGGTTTGCCACATCAGAGGAAATTGCGCAATGTGCAAAGATGGTTTTAGAAAATAGATATATAAATGGATCAATAGTTAATATTGATGGAGGATATTGTTACCGATGAATGAAGAAATTGATTTTGAATGGCTTTCTCAACATATCCATAAGAAATATCCAGATATTAAAATGTTTTCTGCAGATGCAACCAAATTCTGTTTTGAAGAACGTGTAAATATAAACTGTTTTTATTGCAAAAATTATGATGTAAACTGGAAATGTCTGACATGTATTCCAAAAATAAATTACCAAAATATGATGTGCGAATATGAGTATGGCGCATTCATAAAATTGGAGTTACCATTTAAAAAGGAAAATTTTCCGGAAATACGTGCTAAATCAACGAACGATTTGCATAAAATACTCCTTTATATGGAAAAAATTTTGTGGGAACATAATCGACCAATGGCAATATCATTTATAGGTGGATCATGTAAACTTTGCAAAAATGGATGTGGTCCGGAGCGATGTAACCAGCCATATTCTACACGTATCCCTTTTGAAGCCACAGGGGTCAATGTGATAAAAACAATGGAAGAACAAACAGGTGTTAAGATTACTTTTCCGCCAAAAGACAAATTAGAACGAATAGGTCTTATCCTATGGTAATGTAAAATAACTATCAAAAATGATTTTATATGGAAAATAGGAGAGGATGGGTATTATGACATATATTATTCTAGCAGCAGGCGCAGGAACGCGACTGCAGCCCATTACACTTAAGCACCCTAAAACATTGTTTGCGTTAGATGAAAAGACAACTATCTTAAAACGAATGGTAGCGCTTTTAAGAAAATGGGACTCACATGCGGAGATTATTGTTGGTTGTGGCTTCCAACATAAGTTATTACAGGAACAAGTGGCTGATGTATTTTGGGTTTACAATCCATTTTACGAAGTAACGAATTCTTTGGCTTCACTATGGTTTGCCAAGGATTATCTTAGAGAAAATGTTACTATTATCAATGGAGACATCGTGATGTCAGAAGCATTAGTTCATGACGTCTTAATTCAAACTGTCGAACAGCCTATGGTTTTAATAGATAGCTCTATAACGAATGGTGACTATAATGTTCAAGCGGAAAATGGTAAAGTTATTGTCATGAGCAAATCGCTTACATCTTTTACTGGTGAATATGCAGGTGTGACAAAATTAGATCATATATCTGCGATGCAATTAAAAAGTCAACTCTGTGAAATGGTGGAGGATGGAAGATATAATACATGGTATGAAGATGCGTTGGTACAAATGATTTTCGAAAGAAGTTTTCAACTTTTTGTAAGAGACATTTCTGCATATAAATGGACAGAAGTGGATAGCGTAGATGACTTAATACTGGCAAGAAGAATTCATACATTAGATCAATGTCAGTATTGAAAGCTTATTAAAGAAATGATAAAATATAAAATAAATTTGTACAAGGTTGTCGCGCAGAAAATCGAGTAAAGGAGTGACCCTAGATGGCGCTGGCAGATCTTCACACGCACACATCCGCCTCTGACGGGCAATATCCACCCGCGCAGCTGGTGGCCTTAGCAAAGACGGCGGGGCTACAAGTATTAGCGATTACCGACCACGATACCCTGGACGGTCTGGATGCGGGCGTGCAGGCAGGGAAAGCAAACGGGCTAACCGTGTTACGGGGGGTGGAATTAGGCGCGCGAGAGCACCGGTATCTGCATATTTTAGGCTTGAATCTTTCGCTAGACTGTACAGCGCTTGTACAACTTTGTCAAAAATTAAAGACCAGTCGGATAGAGCGTGGACAGCGGATCATTGACTTTCTGAACGAGAAAGGAATTTTCCTCTCGCTGGAGGAGGTTGAAGAACAAGCTGGGGGCGATGTGCTTGCTAGGCCACATTTTGCACAAGTGATGGTACGTCACGGCTATGTAGCATCTACCAAAGAAGCGTTTGACCGGTATTTGGATACAGAGGAGTATCAGCGCATTGAACGCTTTAAAGCGCCGGTGGCCGACTGCATACAGGCAATTCACCAGGGAGGGGGCAAAGCAGTGCTGGCGCATCCGTACCAATTGCGGCTCCCGGATGAGGAGTTGGAGAAAACTGTGCAAAGCTTGAAGGCGCAGGGGTTGGATGGGTTGGAATGTTTTTATCCAAAGCATACACCAGAGCAGCAGGCATTTTACCTGCATTTGGCGCAAAAATACCAGCTGCATTGCACAGCAGGTAGCGATTTTCATGGAGAACGTGTGCATCCGGGAGACCGTATTCTTTCGACAGACCTAGAGCTCGATTGGCTCGGAATATAGAAAAACAGGCAGTCTTTTTTAGACTGTCTGTTTTTTTTGCAAATCATCGATCTGCGCATATGTGTGAACATAACGTGTAGCCAATTTCAATGATGCCAGAGCAAACACTCTGGCACTTTTTCATATCAACTACGCTGGTGGCGATGCTGCGCGCGAAATTCGGAAACTGTCATACCCTCTACCTCTTTAAAGAGCTGATAGAGCATCTTGGGCGAGGAAAAGCCGACCAACTCAGCAATTTTTTCAGCAGGGTAATTGGTATCCATCAAATAATTCTTGGCATAGTTGAGGCGGTAGATATTGAGCGTGCGTTTAAAGCTCTGACCAAAATACTCCTCAAAAATGCGGTTAATATGGCGGGGCGATATGTAAAACACATCTGCGATATCCTGCAAGGTAATATTTTTGTTATAGTTGGCGTGCATATATTTGGTCATTGCCACCGCAAGGTTGATATTGGATGGCATGGATTCGTCGGGTTTGGCAGTGACGAGATGACGGAAAATTGTGACAAGATACTGTTGATATAGGGCGTTGACCATCTGGCTTTTGCCGGGCAGATCTTGACTGATTTCCTTATCCAACGTGTGCAGCACTTCGTTTCCGCGGAAACGGTCTTTGCAAATAAAATGGGTGTGCGTCTCAAAGTATTGCAATGCAGCAGATAAAAAGCTGAATTCGGATTGTGCATTTTTGCTGCGGCTTTTTGTAGAATTGACGGTTGGCGGCGTAAACACAAATACAACATATTGCTTGAGCAGGGAAGGTTCATAAACGGTGTAGTGATAGATGCCGGGCCGGATTACGGCAAAAGAGCCGCCAGTCAAGGTATGACATTGGCCGTCAATCATCAGGTGATGCATACCGCTCAAGCAATAGTAAATTTCATAGCACTCGTGAACATGCTCAAATTCCACACAGGTTTGGTCGAGCATATCAGCATAATTGACGACAAAGTCTAGAGCGCCCATGGACATCCGCACCAAGTTTGGATTATAAAAGGGGTATTGACGCTGTTGATATTTCATGATATTCTCCCTCCTACCCAGTTCCAACACTCGATAAAATCTCTTGCTGTTTACTATAATATCATAAAAAATGCATGAAAAAAACTGCTTGTCCGGGGAAGGAAGGATAAAAACGGCCTAATTTATCAAAGAACGTGTCCGTTTTCAACACAGTGTTAAAAATATCACAAGAATTCCCGAATTTTATAGCAATATTGCATAAGAACCATGAAAAATGTTTGGATGATTTGTATAAAAAATAACGATTTTATAGACGGGTTGTAAGACATTGTGGTCTGTTTTCGGCATTGCCGGATAAATGGCAAGTTGTTTACAATAAGAGATACAAAAGGAAGAAGAGATTACCTGAAAGGAGGGCAGCGGAAAAACAACTGGGTCTTTTGAAGAAGAAAAGGGAGGTTAGATTTTGTAATGAATCACAAGGATCCGTCTACTTGGAAGACGACATCATCGCAATTCGGTTACTACAAGCTGGGGAATAAAGAGGTTCTCGGCTACTCGTCGATCGACTTTGCGATGAACCTGGTTTTCCAGTGCATCGCGCTGTACATCAGCTATTTCTACACTGACATTTTCGGCTTGCAGCCCGGCCATGTGGCCATTATCTTTGCAGTATCCCGTATTTGGGACGCCATCAACGACCCGATGATGGGTACTATCTGCGAACGCTTGCAGCCGAAGAAAGGTAAATATTGGGTATATATTCGCTGGGGCGCCATCCCCTTTGGCTTGGCCGCGATTATGACCTATACAACACCGAATTTCGGCTATGCTGGTAAGGTGGTCTGGGCGCTGGTTGGTTACAACCTGCTGAACATGCTGTATACCTTCATCATTCAGCCGTACATTTCGGCAGCTTCGCTTATGACCAACGACCAGAGTGAACGCACCCGCTTGCAGTCCACCCGTATGACGCTGGCGCAGGCCGGTGGTGTTGTATGCGCGATCATGTTGCCTGAGCTGTCCGGATTCCTGTCGCAGTATATGACGCTGGCGCAGGGCTACATGGTTACCACCATTATCATGGCCATTATCATGGTTACCATCCTGCTTTGGGGTTCCAGCCAAATCGTGGAGCGTATTCCGCCCCAGCCGATCGACCCCAACAACAAGGCCAACATCAAGGACGTATTCTATCTGCTGTTCCGTGTCGGCCCGGTATTCGTCACATTCATCCTGTTCTTGGGCGTTTACACCATGAGCCAGGTACAGTCCACCATGGGCGCCTACTACATCAACTACTATGCAAACCGGGGCGATATGCTCTCTTGGTTCTCGATGATTATGATGCTGTTCTCGGTCATCGGTGTACCGTGCACCCCCTATCTGGTCAAGCGCCTGCATAAGAAGGGCACGGTTATGTTTGGCCTGACGGTTGCCGGCATCGGCTGCCTGTTGCTGTACCTGATGCCGACCACGGCGATCACCGGCATGATGGCTTCCCGTGCGATCACCGGTTTTGGCTACGGCGTGCTGATGGGCATCTGCTGGTCGGTCATCACCGACCCGGTCGAATACGCCGACTGGAAGACCGGCAAACGCTATACCGCCATTGTTATGACCCTGGTCGGCTTGGGCATCAAGTTCTCCATGATCATCGGCGGCTCGCTGCCTACTGCGGTACTGGAAGCTACCGGTTATGTCGCAAACCAGGCCCAGAACGAAGCGACTCTGACCGCGATTCGCGTCATGACCACCCTGCTGCCGTTGGGCGCTGTGGTTGTCGCCATGCTGGTATACGGCCTGTGCTACCATCTCAATGAGGACAAGATCCGCGAGATCCAGGCGGACATCGCCAAGCGCAACGCTGCGCGGGATGCGGCAAAGGCCAAGTAATCCATTCTAAAGACACAAGCGAAGGAGAGAAACTGCTATGAAGGTTGTATGCGCAACAAGAGTTGGCAATATGAAGGATCCCAATCCGGAAACCCGCGGCACGGTTGGCATCGTCGATATGCCGGTCAAGGAGCTGAAGGATGACGAAGTGCTCATCAAAGTCGCGTACTGCGGCATCTGCGGCAGCGACCCGCATGTAGTAGACGGATGCTTCAACAAGCCCGAAGATGCCCCCTTCGGCATCGGCCACGAGATGTCGGGCGTCATCGAAAAGCTAGGCAAAAACGCGACCGCGAAGGGTCTCAAGGTCGGTGACCGGGTCGGCGGCAACTTCCTGGGCTACTGCGGAAAGTGCTACCAGTGCTCGATCGGCCAGCCTGAATACTGCACCAACATCGGCAACGAGCCGTGCATGGCCGAATATGTCGTTTGGAATGAGTCCCAGGTCTGCAAGCTGCCCGAAGGGGTCAGCCTGCGCGAAGGTAGCCTGATGGAGCCCCTGTCCATCGCCGTGCGCGCCATGGACAAGGCCGGTATGCAGGTGGGCAAGCGGGTGCTGATTTCGGGCGGTGGCCCCATCGGCCAGCTGTGCGCCCAGCTCGCCGCCAAGTTTGGCGCGGCCGAGCTGACCCTGTCCGAGCCGGTCGAAAGCCGCTGCGAACTGGCTAAGAAAGTCGGCGTTGAGCACATCATCAACCCCATCACCGAGGATGTATACGAGCGCGCCATGGAGATCACCAACGGCATCGGCTACGACGTCATCATTGAGTGCTCGGCGGTCCCGAGCGCGGCGGAAACCATGCTCAAGTGCACGGCCAAATACGCCAACCTGCTGTATGTCGCCCAGTTCCCGACCGACTACGAACTGCCGCTGAACCTGTTTGAGTACTGCTATATGCGTCAGGTGAACATCACCGGCATGTACTGTGCGCACTTCAACTTTGAGCGCACGGCGGAATACCTCAAGTATGTCGATCTGTCTGCCTTCACTTCGGATGAGCAGGTTTACGACATCGACGACGTAGAAGCCGCCTTCCAGATGCACCTGACCAGCAAATACCCCAAGATCCTCATTCGCTGCAACAAATTTGACGGCGAATAAGCTACCGAAGGAAAGGATGAGCCAAAAATGAGTGAAAAATTGCAAACCATCGCGGAGCTCGAAGACAAGTGCGTGGATATCCGCTCCAACCTGCTGACCTTCATCCACCGCATCGGCATGGGCCACCTGGGCGGCGAGCTGTCCATCGTGGAAATGGCGGTTGCGCTGTACTATAAATACCTCAATTATGATGTGATGGACCCGCATAAGGAAGGGCGCGATCGTTTTATCCTGTCCAAGGGCCACTGCTCGGAGACATTGTACACCATCTTCTCCGACCTGGGTGCCTACACGCAGGATTACATGGTTGAGCATTTTGAAAGCCTGGATACCTACAAG
Source organism: uncultured Butyricicoccus sp. (assembly GCA_904420185.1). GTDB lineage: Bacteria > Bacillota > Clostridia > Oscillospirales > Butyricicoccaceae > Butyricicoccus_B. The sequence continues at coordinate 9,238 of CAJFUJ010000016.1, forward strand.
TTTGGTATGCACTCCAACCGCAAAAAATGTCCGCAGATCGAGGTTTCGGCTGGTTCGCTCGGCCACGGCCTGCCCATCGCGGTCGGCTATGCGCTCGGCGCGCGCTACCGCAAGGAGAATTACCGCGTCATCGTCATGATCGGCGACGGTGAATTCGACGAAGGCACCAACTGGGAAGCATTGATGTCGGGTGGCCATTATAAACTGAATAACCTGGTCTGCATCTTGGACAAGAACCAGCTCCAGATGACCGGTAACACCCGTCAGATTATGAACATCGACCCGGTTGCCGACAAGGTTCGCGCCTTTGGCTGGGACGTTATCGAGATTGAAGACGGCAACGATATGGCGCAGGTTTGCGCAGCGCTGGATAAACTGCCCCCGCTTGACTACGCCAAGGAAGCCCGCCCGACCTTCATTATCTCCAACACCATCAAGGGCAAGGGCGTTAGCTTTATGGAAGGCAACCACAAGTGGCACGGCGGCGGCATCGGCGATGAAGATCTCAAGATCGCCCTGGCGGACGTTGCAAAAATGAGAAAGGCGTGATGAATTATGGCAGCGAAAACGACCTATGATTTTGATATGATGCTCTCCAACGCCCGTGAAGCCTACGGCGAGGAGCTCTATAAGATGGCCTGCGAAGGCAAGGATTTTGTATTCACCTATTCGGACAATGTCGCGCCCTCCTCTTCGGCGGGCAAGCTGCTCAAGGAATTCCCCGAGCGCTGCTTTAACTTCGGCATTGCCGAGCCCGACCAAGTCGGCGCTTCGGCCGGCCTGGCGCTGTCCGGCTGCACGGTATTCTCCCAGGTGTTTGGCCCGTTCCTGCCCCTGCGCGCAGCCGACCAGATCCACACCGATATTGCCTACAACGATGTTAATGTGCGCCTGATCGGCACCCACTCGGGCGTTACCGCCGGCGGCGGCCCCACCCACAACGACATCGCCGACCTGGCGCTCTACCGCGCCATCCCCAACCTGACCGTGGTTGTACCGGCCGATGCCAACCAGTGCTGCAAGTTCATCCGGCAGTCCATGGACTTTGTCGGCCCGATGATCATCCGCATCGACCGCGCCGGCTCGCCCAATGTCTATGCCGAGGATTATGACCTGACCATCGGCAAGGCCATCGAGACCATGGAAGGCACCGATGCGTACATCATCTCGTGCGGCTCCAACCTGTACGAATGCCTGATGGCGGCCAAGATGATGAAGGAAAAGTACGGTTCCAGCATCGGTATTTTGGATATGCATACCATCAAGCCGCTGGACACCGACGCCATCCTGCGGGTTGCCCAAAAGACCGGCAATATCGTCACCGTCGAGGATCATTCGATCAATGGTGGCTTGGGCGGCGCAGTTGCCGAAGTGCTGTGCGAATCCAGCTACAAGGGCAACTTCAAGCGGGTTGGTATGCCCGACGAGTTCGCCGTACTCGGCGCAGTCGATGAGATTTACCATTATTATCATATGGATCGTGACGGCATCGTCGAAGCGCTCGAGCGGATGCTGCACCTCGGAAAATAAGCACATAACTACCATGTTCTCAGCGGGGCGCGCCCGCCCATGCGCGCCCCGCCTCTCCACACCATGCCTGCTTGGCTGTGTCCGCCGGGGCGCCGCCCCGGACCCCGGCCGCTTTTTGAAAAAAAGCGGCGCAAAAACTTCGCGGCCGCAAAACGTTTGTTTTGCGGGGAGGGTATAAAGGGAAGTGGATACCCTCCGAAGTTTGGGGCAGCAGAGCAGCACGATAAGAAAGGAAAGGGAAGTATGTCTACTCCGTTTGATAAATTCAACATGGATTGGTTCCGGCTAGATGGCAAGGTCGCCATGGTCACTGGTGCAAACCAAGGCCTAGGTATGGCGTATGCAGTTGCTTTTGCCAAAGCAGGGGCCGACCTCTTTATTCCGCATTTTACCGAGGACGTTTCCGAGATCAAGGCGCTCATTGAAAAAGAGGGGCGCCAGGTGCATTTCATCCGCGGCGATTTGACCGATAAGGAATACCGCAAGGCCTGTGTTGACGAGTGCATGAAGCAATATGGACACATTGATATTTTGGTCAACAATGCGGGCGCGAGCGCCTTTGCAGATTTTGATGATTATCCGGATAAGTATTGGGATATGTGCATCAACCTGGACCTCAATGCGGTATACTATATGTCCAAGGAAGTTGCCCGCATCATGAAAAAGCAGGGCAGCGGCAAGATCATCAACATCGGTTCGGCGCTCAGCTACACCTCGGATGCAAAATGCCCGCCGTATACGGCTGCAAAGCACGGTGTCATCGGCATCACCCGCAACTTCTCCAATGAGCTGGGGCGCTTCAATATTCAGACCAACGCGATCTGCCCGGGCTTCCTGGCCACCGAGGTCAACGCCGAGCTGCGCAAGGACCCCAAGTTCTATGACAAGATTACCAACCGCATCGCCGCAGGCCGTTGGGGCGAGATGGACGACCTGATGGGGACCATTGTGTTCCTGGCTTCTCGTGCTTCCGACTACTTGAACGGTGTGGATATCAATGTGGATGGTGGGTTCTTCACCGTTCTATAAGTTTGTACAGATCCAAAATTTTCTTTCCCAAATAGAAAGGCGGTTTTGCGGAGCGATACCGCGAAACCGCCTTTCTACACCCCCTTCCGGCCGGGTGCATTTGGCCGGTGCGCGATGAAAGGAGAAGTTATGAAAATCAAAGCTGCTGTCACTTACGAACAAGGCGCGCCCTTTACCATTGAGGAAGTCGAGCTGGCGCCGCCGCAAAAGCACGAGATCCTGGTGAAAATGACCGCTTGCGGCGTGTGCCACACCGATGACGCCGCCCGCCAGCAGGTTATTCCGGTTCCGCTGCCGGCTGTACTTGGGCATGAGGGCTGCGGCATCGTCGAGGCCGTGGGTCCCGAGGTCACCGAGTTCCAAGTTGGCGACAAGGTCGGCATCTCGTTCGGCTACTGCGGCCACTGCCACAACTGCATGACCGCCCACCAGCACGCTTGTGAAAACTTCAACGCCATCAACTTCGGCGGTGTGCAGGCCGATGGCACCACCCGCCTGTCCACCCTGGACGGCAAGCCGTTGGCCACCTTCTTTGGGCAGTCCTCCTTTGCCACCTATGCGGTCGTCAACGAGGCGAGCGCGGTCAAGGTGGAATATGACGATATGGATTTGGCACTGGTCGGCCCGATGGGCTGCGGCATCCAGACCGGCGCGGGCGCGGTACTCAACCGGCTTCGCCCGGAATTCGGCTCCTCGATCGCGGTGTTTGGCTGTGGTACGGTTGGTATGAGTGCGATTATGGCCGCTAAGATTGCCGGCTGTGAAAAGATCATCGCAGTCGGCGGCAACCCGTCCAGCCTGGAGCTGGCCAAGGAGCTGGGCGCCACCCACACCATCAACCGCAAGGAAGTGGACGACATTGTGGGCAAGATCCGCAACGAGATCACAGACGGCGGTGTGAATTACGCCATCGACACCTCGGGTGTGGCCGATTTTGTCAAGAAGGCGCTGGCGTCCTGCCGCTTTATGGGCACGGCCGTGGTGCTCGGCGCGACCGGCGACGTGACCTTCAACATCCAGGCCGAGCTGATGGGCGATGCCAAGAGCCTGATCGGCATCGTAGAAGGCGATTCCATTCCCAAATTGTTCATTCCGAAGTTGCTCGATTACTATAAGAAGGGCATGTTCCCCTTTGATAAACTGGTGAAATTCTATCCGTTTGAGCAGATCAATGAGGCATTTGCCGAGTCCGGCTCGGGCAAGTGCATCAAGGCCATTTTGCGCATGGATGGCTAAATACGCCCCCTGGCTGGCGGGACGCTGTCCTTTTGTTTGACCTCCCTTTGGATGGGTTCCCGCATCAATAGAAAAGCACGCCTTGTCCGGCAAAATCGGACGGGGCGTGCTGTTTTTTATGGGTTATCGGGCAGATAACAAGATTTGGCCGTATGCGTCGGCGGCGGCGATGGCGTCAGCGACCGATGCGGCCGAAATGGGGAAGGGCATATTATGGGCGCTGGCGTCCGGCTGGGTGGCGACGTCGGCGATCTGCTGGATGCAGGCCGGGACGTCTTGGGTGAGGTCCAGCTGTTCGAGCGTGACCGGCAGGCCGACGTCCATACAAAAGCCGTAGGCCTGGTCCAGCTCGTGCTGCGGGGCATTTTCCAGCATCAGTTGCGCCAGGCTGCCAAAGGCGACCTTTTCCCCGTGCATCCGCCGCTGGCACTGGGCGATGGTGTTCAGGCCGTCGCCGATCGAATGGGCGGCCGCCTTGCCGCCGCTTTCAAAGCCGATGCCGCTGAGCAGGGTGTTGGCTTCGACGATGTTTTCGAGCGCTTGGGTGCACAGGTGGTTTTCGGCGGCGAGCTTGGCCTTGCGGCCGTCGGCCAATAGGACATCATAGCACAAGTGGGCAATCGATTGGGCGGTGACCGATGATTTGCCGCCGTGGATGTTGTCCGAAGCCGAGGCATGGCAGGCGCGCGCTTCAAAGTAGGTGGAAAACGCGTCGCCCATGCCGGCGACCAGCAGCCGGACCGGCGCATGGGCGATCAATTCGGTGTCGATGAGGACTATGTCCGGGCTTTTGGGCAGGGCCAGACGCCGGTCGAGCGAGCCGTCGTCGTGGTAGATAACCGAAAGGGCCGAGCAAGGCGCGTCCGAGGACACGGCGGTGGGGATGATGACGCAGGGTGCTTTCAAAAAGCAGGCAGCTGCTTTGGCGGTGTCCATCACCTTGCCGCCCCCGGCGCCTACCACGATGTCGCAGCCGGTGTCGGCATAGATTTCCTGCATCCGGTTGATTTCGGTCATGGAGCATTCCCCTTCGAAGGGGACGAAATGCAGTGCGCAGCCGGTGCAATCGGCGCCTGCAAGGGCGGATTGGATGCGCTTTACGCCGGATGGGCTGGCGATGACGAGCGCCTTTGTGCCCAGCTTGGAAAGATGGCCGCTGAGCCGGCGCAATTCCCCGCGCCCTTGAATGTATTTTCCAGGGGCTGCTAGAATCATAGACATGGAAAGATCCCTCCAATATCAATCGGTGATACCCCTATTTTAATGAAATTGTCCGCAAATTACAAGACCCCAGTGCGGCCAGCGCAGATGACAAAATTGTAGGATTGACGTCATCATGCAGTAGGATTGCTGTGATACGCTTTTTATGTCAAAATGAAAACAGAACGATGATACACGGCAGGTGTATCCACCCACCGAGGGAGGTTCCAGGAATGAAAAGCTATCTAAGTCTGATTCCGATTTCCGCAGCAGTGCGGAAGCGTCAAAACCGCATGATGATGCTTTGCATCGTCATCTCCGTGCTGCTCGTGACCACAATTTTCAGCGCTGCGGATATGTCCATCCGCAGGGAAACGGCCGCGATGCAGGAAAAGCACGGCAGCTGGCATATCCAGGTGACCAATATTTCGGGGCAGATTGCCGAAGAAATTCGCAGCCGTCCCGATGTCACAGCGGTTGGCTGGTCGGCTGTGTTCAATCTCGACGCCGACCAGTCCTATACCATCGGCGGGCGAAAAGCCGCGCTATACGGCACCGATCAAACCTATCTGGCGCAGCTGGCTGGCGGACTGGAGGAGGGGGCCTTTGCCCAGAGCGACCGGCAAGTTGTGCTCAGTTCAAACGCCAAACTTGCGTTGGACGTGCAGCTGGGCGATTCGGTGTCCGTGCAAACGCCGGCCGGGATCGCGGATTTTACGATTTCCGGCTTTGGCTCGGACGACCAGGAATATTTTGAGGGGCAGACCTACCTGGTCGCTGTCTATATGACAGAGTCTGCGTTTACCTCGTTGATGGACCAAAATGGGGTCACGGACTATACGCCTACCTGCTATATACAGTTCCAAAGTGCGGCGAAAGCGTCCCAAGCCATTGCGGAAATTGAGACACAGTATCAGTTGCCGGAGGGCAGCATCCGTGAAAACACCGCCATCATGGGCCTTGCCGGACACAGCAGCAGCGAAGCCATGCAAAATTTTTATGGGATTGCGGCGGTCCTGTTTGTGATGGTGCTGTTGGCTGGCGTGCTGATGATCTCGGGCAGCATGAATAGCCATGTCGCCCAGCGGACGCGGTTTTTTGGCATGATGCGCTGTATCGGCGCCAGCCGCCAGCAGATAATCCGATTTGTGCGGCTGGAGGCGCTCAACTGGTGCAAAACAGCGATCCCGGCCGGCTTGGTTTTAGGGACTGTGATCACTTGGGCGGTTTGTGGGTTGCTGCGCTACGGGATCGGCGGGGAGTTTGCATCCATGCCGGTCTTTGCGCTCAGCCCGGTTGGGCTGATAAGCGGCGCGGCGGTCGGCCTGGTGACCGTGCTGCTGGCAGCACAGGCGCCTGCAAAACGTGCGGCAAAGGTCTCCCCGATGGCGGCAGTCTCGGGCCGCAGCGGGGCAGACCCCGCTGTGCGCCATACGGCACGGTTGTTATTTGGGAAGATCGAATGGACCCTGGGGATTCACCATGCGACGGGCTCCAAGAAAAACTGGCTTCTCATGACCGCCAGCTTTTCTTTATGTATCATCCTGTTCCTGTGTTTTTCGGTGGGGCTGGATTTTGCGCGGGCGTTGGTACCGTCCCTGCGGCCCTGGCAGCCCGATGTCACCCTAAATGGATATGCCAATGCCCTGCTCTTGGAGCCCGAAATGCTGGAAGAAATCCAGGAGATTCCCCATGTGGAGGCGGCCTATGGCGTGGCCTATATGGAAAATGTCCCGGACACTGGCTCCCGGGCCGGGATTGACCATGTCAATCTCATGGCATATACCGACGGTTTGCTGGATTATACGGCAGATAGCGTGATAGAAGGGGATATATCGGATATTTATGGAGACAGTAGATGTGCGATGACCATCCGCAACAAGGACAATCCTATACAAGTTGGGGATACCATCCGGGTCAATGGGAAGGAAGTTGTGATTACCGGTTCTGTTTCCGCTGGCGTGTATCCCAGTGAATATAGTGTCATCTGTTCCTCCGAAACCTTTGCATGGTTAACGGGACAAACCAATTATAGCCTGATCGGTATCCAATTGGACGCCGGTGCGGCCGACGAAACGCTTGTTCAACTCAACAAGCTGGCCGGCAGTGACGTTATTTTTGATGATCTGCGCCAGAGCAACCAGGAGGATGCAGCAACCTATCTGGCCGTCCGGTTGATACTATACAGCTTCCTGGCCATTCTTGCGATGATTACCTTGTTCCATATCATCAACAGCATTTCGATGAGCGTAACAGCCCGCACCAAGCAGTATGGCGCGATGCGGGCGGCTGGTATGGACGGCGGCCAACTGACACGTATGATTGCGGCCGAAGCGCTTACCTATGCCGTTTCCGGCCTGGTGGTGGGCTGCGGCGCCGGACTGATTCTCAGCCGGTCGCTGCACATTCTGCTGCTGACGAGATATTTTGGCACGGCGTGGAGCCTGCCCATACACCTGCTTGGCATGATCGCCGCGTTCGACTTTGCGGTCGCTTTTCTGGCAGCCTATGCGCCGTCCAAACGAATACGCAACATGGCGATTACAGATACCCTCAACGAGCTGTGATATACAAAGAGCATCCTGAAAAACCGCACGCGGGAAATTCCATGTGCCTTGCATCGCAACTTCATGCATTTGATTCAGCTGTCCGATGAAACGCTGTAAGTTTTGATAGAATCACGCTAAATTTTTATTTCTCTATTGACGCAGTGCCAGACGGGTGCTATATTGTAGTGGTTGACACGGTGTCAAAAAGAAAATATATGCGCATGAATGAACTTTGAAAGGATGGTAAACCGTATGAAGAAAAACATAGGTTCTACGCTAGCCTTGTATCCCACCCCCGCAGTGGTAGTGGGGGCGATGAACGGCGAAGTGATCGGTAAGTGCTTATCTTAAAAAAAGATCCACAAGCATAAGGAACGATTAAATCGAGTATAGCAAAATGGCCCTGTGGGTAGAAGAGGTTTTTCCAATATGGCAAAAAAGAGTTATGCAAGAGATCTGACACAGAAACCGATTTTGCGGCAGATGATTGTGTTTGTGTTTCCAATTATGCTGTCGGGTGTCCTTCAAATCCTATTTAACGCAGCAGACACGGTTGTAGTTGGACGATTTGCAGGGAACGAAGAACTTGCGGCAGTTGGTTCCAATACTTCACTGATTACGCTGATGACCAATTTGTTTATCGGCCTGTCTGTTGGCGCGAACATTATTTGTGCGCGATATATCGGCGCAAAGGAAGAGGATAAGGTACATGATACCGTTCACACAGCAGTGCTGGTCAGTGTGCTGAGCGGCCTGTTTCTGTCGGTTGTGGGGATCATTGGCGCGCGGCAGTTTTTAATTTGGATGTCGGTTCCGGAGGATGTCATTGATCTCGCAGTTCTTTACCTTCGCATCTATTTCCTTGGAATGCCGGCGATGATGGTATATAATTTTGGTGCAGCGCTGCTGCGGTCCATCGGCGACACGACGAGAACCCTGTACTATCTGATGGCAGCTGGTGTTGTCAATGTTGTACTAAATCTGATTTTGGTCATTCCGTTGCAGATGAGTGTAGCAGGGGTTGCGATTGCAACGGTGGTGTCGCAGTATATTTCAGGGGGAATGGTGATACGATGCCTGCTGCATGAGGATAGTGCGATTCATCTGAATCTTCGAGAGCTGCGTGTATATCCAGCGCGCCTGAAAGAAATTTTGATGATCGGCTTGCCAGCGAGTGTGCAGGGCTGTGTATTCTCGTTTGCGAATATCGCGATTCAGTCGTCTATCAATACATTTGGCAGCGTGTTGTTGGCAGGCAACTCGGCCGCGGCCAGTGTAGAGGGCTTTATTTATCTGCCAGTCAACGCATTTTATCAGGCGGTTATGCCATTTATTAGCCAAAATTTAGGCGCCAAACAATATCATCGACTCAACCGTGTATTCTGGTCAGCGGCGTTATCTGTCCTAGTGGTCGGTGAGGTTCTGGGCTTGGGAAGTATTTTGCTGTCTGATCCCCTGTTGAGTATCTTTACGACAGACCCAGCGGTGATTGCGGCGGGACAAATTCGGTTTAATTCTTATTTTGCGATCTATGGCTTGTACGGCTTGATGGAAGTGTTGGTCGGCTCGATTCGAGGGCTGGGCTATTCGATCATGCCAACTATCATCTATGTGGGCGGGATCTGCGGGGTTCGTCTGACTTGGTTGGCGACGGTGTTCCAGATGGAGCAGTATCACACAATTCAGACCGTATACTATGCATTCCCGGTTTCGTGGTTTATCACAATTCCGATTTTGGTGGTAGCATATATCTACGCATACCGCAAAACGCAGAAACAGTTGGGAATTGCGTAACAATGCGCATACAAAACGAGGGGATTGTGAGCAGATAAACGGCAACACAAACGACCTATTGCTTCGGCAATAGGTCGTTTGTTCTTGTGCCTGTTTTCAGGAAAGGGCTAGAGATCCTGGGCAGCCTCTTTTTGCGGTTGATGCAGCCCGAGAGAAGAGGAAAGGCAATTTTCTGCGTCCAGCTGATAAGGACAAGGGATTGAATTACCCTGGGATTGGATAGAATGGTTAATCTTCGTTTAATCAAAAAACGATACAGTAACTATGTATTAATATAGGCAGGCCTGCAATGGATGCAAAGACGCTACCCGGTAAGAGCTAGGCATCTTGTGGCAGGCTGCAAACGAGGAGGATATCAATGCGCAAGCGATCGCCCAATCAACGGTTCCGGCACGTGAAGGACATATTTCGATTTTTTTCGAAAAAGCCCAAAGCCGAACAGACCAGCAAAGCAACGCCGGAGGCTACGCCACCCGGCACGCCTGGTAAAAAGAAAAAACGGCGCAGGCTGAAAAAGCGGGTACTTATCCCATTGGTGATGGCCGTCGCAGCGGCCGGTGTGGTTGGCGCGCAGTATTACCTCAACAGAGAAACCGAGGACACCGTACAGGACTACACCGAAAGCGAAGCCACCCGGCAGGATATCCAGCTGACACTGTCTGCCACGGGTACGATTGAACCAGCCAACCAGTATGATGTGACCAGCACGGTGCAGGGTGAGGTGCTTTCCTGCACCTTTGAAGAAGGCGACATCGTGTCGCAGGGCGATGTGCTGTACGAAATTGATAGCTCAGACGCGCAAAATTCAGTCGAGCAGGCGCAGCTTTCCCTTGAGCAGAGCCAGAACAGCTATAATCAGACGCTGGATAGCCTGGATGACCTGACAGTGGTCTCCAAAAAGTCCGGCATGATTACCGAGCTGGCCGTGGAGGTCGGAGATGAGGTGCAGGCGGATACAACGATCGCAGATGTGCGCGATTCTGCCACCATGAAGTTGACCGTACCCTTTAATTCAGCGGATGTAACGAGTTTCAGCGTGGGTTCGACTGCAACTGTGATCATGGACGGCTCCTTTGAAACGTTGACCGGCACAGTCACCGCGATCGATGCGGCGGATACCGTGCTCGACGGCTATCAGATCGTCCGATACGTTACCATCCAGGTGAGCAATCCAGGCGGCCTGTCTACCTCATCCACCGCCACAGCAACCATAAACGGCATTGCTTGCAACCAGGGTGCAACTTTTACATACCAAAGCGAGTCCACAATTACTGCGGGGACCTCGGGAACGGTGACCAGCCTGTATGTAAGTGAGGGGTCGCAGGTTTCGGTCGGCACGGTCATCGCGACGCTCTCCTCCTCCACAGTTGAGCAGCAGGTGGAAGACAGCCGCCTGTCGCTGCAACAGTCGCAACTGTCCTATCAGAATACGGTCAGCCAGCTGGATGACTATACCATCACCGCCCCGATTAGCGGCACAGTTATCACCAAAAACACCAAGGTGGGCGACACACTGGATTCTACCAACGGCCAGACTACGCTGGCGGTGATTTACGACCTGTCCTACCTGACGTTTGACATGTCGCTCGATGAGCTGGATATCAACCAGGTCGCCGTCGGTCAGACCGTCCAGATCACCTGTGACTCGCTCACGGATGCAGGCACAATCGAGGGCGTGGTCACCAAAGTGTCGGTTGCAGGGACGACCTCGAACGGCGTGACCACCTATCCGGTCACCGTACAGATCGACAATCCGCCCGACGGCCTGCTGCCCGGCATGAATGTCGATGCGACCATCGTCGTCGATGAAGCGACGGATGCGGTTGCTGTGCCGATCTCGGCCGTACAGCGTGGCAACACGGTCTATGTCAAAGATGATTCCGCTACCAATACAGACGGTACCATGGTAAACGGCACACTGCTGCCAGATGGTTGGCGTGCAGTCGAGGTGGAAACCGGCCTGTCGGATGCAAACTATATTGAGATCACCTCGGGCATCGAAGAGGGCGATATCGTTTATGTACCCGAGACCGTGCGCGAATCCTCGAGTGAGGAAGGCGAAATGGGCATGATGCCTGGCGGCGACATGGGCGGCGGTATGCCCACGGGCGATATGCCCTCCGGCGGCATGGCTGGCGGCGGTGCGACCGGCGGCGGTGCGACTGGCGGTGCGCCAAGCGGCGGAGGAGGCGGTATGCCGTGATGACTACCGAAAATCAGACGCCGCTGATCGAGCTGCGCGACATCTATAAGATCTACCACATGGGCGATACCGAGGTGCACGCCTCAGACGGCGTCTCGCTCAAGATATACAAAGGAGAATTTGTCGCCATTGTCGGCCAGTCCGGTTCGGGTAAAAGTACGTTGATGAATATCATCGGCTGTTTGGATGTGCCAACGAGCGGGCAGTATTTCCTGAATGGCGAGGATGTGTCCGAACTGACCGACGACGAACAAGCCGAGATCCGCAACAAGACATTGGGCTTTATCTTCCAGCAGTACAACCTGATTCCCAAGTTGAACGTGCAGGAGAATGTCGAGCTGTCACTGCTATATGCAGGTGTACCCGCAGACGAGCGCGCCGAGCGGGCACAATATCAGATTGCACGGGTAGGCCTTGCAGGCAAGGAGAAAAACCTGCCCAGTCAGCTGTCGGGCGGTCAGCAGCAGCGCGTTTCCATTGCGCGCGCCCTTGCAGGCGACCCGTCGGTCATTTTGGCCGATGAGCCGACCGGTGCGCTTGACTCGCGTACCAGCCGCGAAGTGTTGGATTTTCTGCAAAAGCTCAACGATGAAGGCAATACCATTGTCCTGATCACGCACGATAACGGCATCGCGCAGGAAGCCAAGCGCGTGGTGCGTGTGGCGGACGGCAAGATTATTTTCGACGGCCCGGCACGCGAGGCCTTCCCGAGAGGAGACTGACAAATGGGATTTGCACAGGCGTTCAAACTGGCCCTCAAAAGCCTGGCGGGCAGCAAACTGCGCGCGTTCCTGACCATGCTGGGCATCATCATCGGCGTGGGTTCGGTGATCATTCTGGTTTCGCTCATGCAGGGTATGACGGGCGAGGTCACCTCGATGTTCGAGGATATGGGGACGAACACCTTGACGGTCAACGTCACGGGTCGCGGTTCTTCCCGCACAGTGGATGTGGATGATATGTACGAACTGTATGAGGAAAATACCGATGTCTTCATGGGCATGAGCCCGACGGTGAGCATCACGGGCGCGGTGAAAACCAGCACCGATTCGGACAGCTTTGATGCGACCGCGGTCAGCGGTGTGTCCGAGCAGTATGCACAGATCAATGGATATGCCTTACAGGATGGTCGCTTTATCAGTTACGCAGATCTCGAAGCGCGCAGCAAGGTGGCGGTGGTCGGAACCTATGTGGCAAATATGCTGGGCGGCGACGCGGTGGGGCAGACCATTAAGGTAAATGGCAACGCGCTGACTGTGGTCGGCGTACTTGAGGAGCAGGATGATTCGACCGAAGGCTCGGCGGATGACTGCATCTATCTGCCTTACACAACGGCCTCCAAGCTGACCTTTGGAGAGATTTCAACCTATACCTTCGCCACCTGGGATTCTAGCCTGAATACACAGGGTACAACGTTGATTGACAATGCTTTGTACGAGGTATTTGAAAATGAGGACTACTATACCATTTCGGATATGCAGGAAATGGTCGATTCCATGGAGGAGATGACCTCAATGATGACCATGGTGCTGGTCGGTATCGCGGGAATCAGCTTATTGGTCGGCGGCATTGGCATTATGAATATCATGCTTGTTTCTGTGACCGAGCGCACGCGGGAGATTGGCATTCGAAAGTCGCTCGGCGCCAAGAAAAAGGACATCATGCGGCAGTTTGTGATTGAGGCGGGGACGACCTCGGCGCTTGGCGGCTTAATCGGCATTGCGTTCGGTGCAGCGGTGGCGGTCGCGCTGGGACAGCTGATTGGAATCAACGCGGAACCCAGCCTGTCGGCAATTGGGCTGAGCTTTGGCGTGAGCGTGTTCATCGGCGTGTTTTTCGGTTTCATGCCGGCGAATAAGGCGGCGAAACTCAACCCGATCGACGCACTGCGGTATGACTGACGACAAAAAGAGGAGGATACGCACTTGAAAAAAAGAATCGTTTCGCTGCTGCTCACAGCAGCGGTGCTACTGGGCAGTGTCCCCATAGCCCTAGCTACGTCCGGCGCTTCGGACAGTGTGATCGAGGAGATCATCCGCAACACCGGCATCATGACCGGGGATGCGGACGGCGACCTGAATTTGGACAGCACGGTTACCCGCGCGGAATACGCCAAAATGCTGGTTTCCGCTTCGTCCTATAAGGATAAGGTGTCGGGCGCATCCAACTCCTCGCCGTTCAGCGACGTGCCCTATACGCACTGGGCGGCAGGCTATATCAAAACTGCGGTCAGCCAGGGTTGGCTGAGCGGTTATCTGGATGGCACCTACCGCCCGAACAACACAGTCACGCTGGAAGAGGCCGCAACTGGCGTGCTCAAGCTGCTCGGCTACACGACAGAGGACTTTTCCGGTTCCTATCCCTATGGGCAGCTTGCACTGTACGAGTCACTGGGGCTAGATGCGCAGATCACCACTTCACAGGGTTCCTCCATGACCCGGCGCGACATGATGTATTTGTTTTACAACCTACTCAACACGGAGAACACCGAAGGACAGGTATATGCGGAAACACTGGGCTATACGCTGGATGAAAACGGCGAGATCGATTACCTGAGCATGGTGTCCGATGCCCTGGAAGGCCCCTATGTGGTAGAGAGCAGCATCTCGTCCATCGTTTCCACGTATGGCAAAGATGTTTACCGCAACGGTTATGTGTCCTCTGCGGATGCGATCTGTAAATACGATGTGATTTATTACAATGATTCTACCATCTGGGCCTATGCCAACGCGGTGACCGGTACCTATCAGTCGGCCTCGCCCTCTGCATCTGCACCAACCGCGGTGACGGTCGCGGGTACCGAATATGAGATCGAGACAAACGATGCAGCACTTTCGCTCTCCACCCTCGGCGAGCTGAACATCGGCGATATTATCACGCTGCTGCTCGGACGCGACGGTGAGGTTGTCGCCGCGATGCTGGCAACCGAATATGCGGAGTCTACGATCGGCGTGGTGACTGCCACCGGCACAGGCACTTATTACGATTCGGTCGGCAACGCATATACCACGCGCACCATCACCATCACGGCGATGGATGGCGAGAGCTACACATATCCCTGTTCTGAAAGCTCGATCGGAGAGGGTGGTGTCATCTCTATTGCGTTTCATGAGTCGGAATCCGAGGTTTCCACCTTGCAGCATGCTTCGCTGCGCGGCACGGTTTCCGGTTATACGATTGGCAGCTATACAATGGCAAAGGATGTGCGCATCCTAGATATGAACGACATGGGTGTAACACGGGTGTACTATTCCCGTCTAGACGGCGCGGAGCTGGATACCTCTGATGTGCGCTATTACGCCACCAACGAAGACGGGGAGATCACCGATCTGATTTTGCGGGATTTTACAGGCGATCTGTACGAGTATGGCATCATCACCGGTATCAAGGAAGAGGAGAGCGGAATGAGCTTGTCCGGCACCTATACCTATTTGATCGACGGTGAGCGAACATCCACAACAACCAGCAACAAGACGTTGGGTGCTTCTTTTGGCCCGGCCCGGCTGACGATAGAAGACGGCCAGCTGGAGGCAGTTCGCGCACTGGAGGAGATCAGTCAGCCGGACACGATCACCCAGCTGGGTGTGACCAAGGAGGATGAAAGCTGGTTGTTTTGGGACGACTGCACGGTTTATCGATATGAAGGGGGGACATATACCCTGCTATCCTTGACCGAGCTACGCAACAACGCCAGCGCATACCGCATTACCTGCTACTATGACAAGGATACGGAGGATGGTGGTCGCATCCGCATTGTGATTGCGCGGCCACAGTGAGATGGTATACATGTAGAGCGGCAGCCGGTCCATCCG
Source organism: uncultured Butyricicoccus sp. (assembly GCA_904420185.1). Lineage (GTDB taxonomy): Bacteria > Bacillota > Clostridia > Oscillospirales > Butyricicoccaceae > Butyricicoccus_B. The sequence goes on from CAJFUJ010000016.1 coordinate 24,591, forward strand.
GCTGCCGCTCTGTTGGAAGGGAGTTTGAGAAGTAAAGAAAAAGCTGTTGTTCTAAAAGAACAACAGCTTTTTCTGGTACGCCAGAAGGGATTCGAACCCCCGACCTTTTGGTTCGTAGCCAAACACTCTATCCAGCTGAGCTACTGGCGCATGAAGTTTTTTTGTTGACACCCTCGCGTCAACTGCCTATATATAATACCATAGGGGACCAAGGGTGTCAACACTTTTCTGCAAAAAAATTTGATTTTTTAATGGATAAGATTGGAATAATGGGATTCGGATGCGGTTTGGCCGACAGCGCAGATTGAAGCTTGTGAAAAATCGAATAACCGGCCAGCAAGTGCCTTGACCTGTTCGGCGGTGACAGCATCATATTGTGCAATGAGCTCATCCGCCTCAATTGCGCGGCCAAAATAGAGTTCGCCGCGGCCAAGCTGATGCATACGGGCGCTGGTGTTTTCCAGCCCCATCAGTACATTTGCCTTGAGTTGCTCACGGCAACGGTTGAGTTCATCACCGACCGGCCCTTGCTGGCAAAACTCTCGAAGCACCTGGCAGATCAATGCAATGGCGCGTTCTTCGGTGCTTTTGCCCAAGGCAGTGTAGACCGAAATCATGCCTGTGTCATGGTGGCTGGCGCAGAACGCATAAATGGAGTAGCACAGGCCATTTTGCTCGCGCACGGTCTGAAACAGGCGGGAGGACATGCCGCCGCCGACAATGGCACATAAGATTTGTAGGGCGTATCGTTCTTCGGCCGTCACCCGCAGGCCGGGAAAGCCGAGGCAAATGTGGTTTTGTTCGATTTCCTTGGGCCGTACAACCACCTGGGGCTGATAGACCGCTGGGGTAAAGCTGTTTTGGCCAGCTCCTTGCATGGGTTCGAACAGGGAGCAGATGTACTCCAGGTCGGACTGCTCAAACCGGCCGGAGATCGCAATGACCGTGTCGGAGGGGCGGTAATAGTCCCGCATATACTGGTGCAGGACATCGGTTGACATTGCGGCAAGCGTCTGCTCGGTGCCAAGGATTGGGCGGCCAAGTGGACTGCCCGCAAAGCAGCTTTCAAACAGCTTTTCAGTGGCGACATCTTCGGGCGTGTCTTCGTACATATCGATTTCTTCGAGGACGACACCGCGTTCAAGCGCAATGTCGTTGGCGTCAAAACGGGAATGTAAGAACATATCGGCAAGGATAGAGATGCCGGTTTTAATATGTGTATTGAGCACCTTCATGTAATAGCAGGTGCATTCTTTGGTGGTAAACGCGTTGAACTGGCCACCAAGGGCATCCATAGCGATTGCAATATGCTGGGCAGAACGTTTATCGGTACCTTTGAAGATCATGTGCTCGATAAAATGGGAGATCCCATTGAGTTCGGCCGGTTCATGGCGGCTGCCGTTGCCCACCCAGATTCCGATGGACGCCGATCGCACGGAATCCACATATTCGGTCACAATACGCACGCCGTTTTGAAGTGTAATTTTCATATTTAAAGTCCACTGCTCCGTTCCATCGATTTCCTTTTATCAATATATTTTTATTATAACACAAAAGAATAGGTCTGAAAAGGAAAGAATCTTGCTAAAAGTCCGGAGAAATGGGAGCATCCCCTTGTTTTTTCTGCTATAAAATATACGAGCTTTGCAGGTCCGGAGTCCTATGGTTTTGATGGGGGATTGGGTTGAGAAAACGCTTGCTGCAATTTTTGCAGTGCGCGCTTTTCAATGCGCGATACATCGCGCCGCGCTTAATGTAAACGGCAGGCGCCAGCCCTGGACAGGCAAGCAGCGGCGTTTCCCCGCATATCCTTTACTATTGCGACGGAAAGGAGTCCTGACAATGGAAAAACGCCAGCTACAAATCACCTGCTGCTTTGGAAAGGAGGATGCGGGCGAGCTTTTATTTCGCTCGTTTTTGTTGTTTCTCCGCCGGGAGCTGGAACAGGCCCGCTAGGCCCATATCCTGCAGACAAAGCACCAGGCCCAATTCAAGCGATAAATGGCCGCTTATCCCAGGAGGCACAATATGTACTTGGAGATAAGCAACCCCATGGACTACCATGTGGGCCTTTATA
>CAJFUJ010000017.1 GCA_904420185.1 uncultured Butyricicoccus sp.
AAAACAGCTCTTCCACCGCAGTTTCCTCCGGATGGAAGGTATCAATCAAGGTGCACAAATCGTCATAAATTTCGCACAACCGGTGGTGCATCGGCTGCCCGGGCGGCGTGGTGATGGCCCCAAACTGAATGGGTGTGAACCGATCGTTCTCATATTTTACCAATCCATAACCGGTGGTACCATATCCCGGATCCAGTCCGAGGATGATCATCGCGTTTTCCTTCCTTTCCACGACGGAAAATAGCTACATTTAATTGTAACATAGTTCATACCGCTTTACAACCTGCAAAAAGTTTGCCCCGCAGAGTTGTGTGGGTTGTACAATTGCCGCCACGGATCGGGCCTGCAACCGGTCTTTTCGATCGTGCCAAAACAGCAAAAAGGCCGCCCGCCGACGGCCTTTCCCCTGAAATGCGTATGCATTCCAGCTGTGAAGTTTGGATCGAACCGTTTCAAAGGTTCGCGGGACGCGGGGCAGAGCCCCGCAAAGCAAGACCCCGCAAAGCGGAACCGGCAAAAAACGCCTTCACTTGCCAAGTGCACTTAAGATTCCCAGAAAAAGTACGATCAGCACCCAGAACCACCAGCGGCTGGTGAGCGGCTTTTTGACTGGCTGCTTTTTTTGTTCTTGCCTGCCTGTTTATTCGTCTTGTTCTTTTGCTGCTTCATCTGGTTCTGCTCCTTTACTTTGTTGCGCTGCGTGCCGCTTCCAGTCCTTGATCTGCGCCAGGCGCGCGCTGTACCGCGCTTCCACCCCCTGGGTAGTGGGCTGGTAATACACCTGTCCATCCAGCGAATCGGGCAGGCAGCGCATGGCCGTCAGTTTATCTGGGGCGTCGTGCGCATACTGATACCCCTTTCCATAGTCCAACTCCTGCATCAGCCGGGTCGGCGCATTGCGCAGGGCCAGCGGCACAGGCTCGGCCTGCTGGGCGTATGCGTCCTTTTGGGCGCGGCCGTAGGCGCGATAGAGGGCGTTGGAGCGGGGCGCCAGGGACAGATACACCACCGCCTGGGTCAAATGTACCGTACATTCAGGCATCCCGATAAAGTGGCACGCCTGGTAGACGGCGACCGCCTGCTCCAGCGCGCGCGGGTCGGCCAGGCCGACGTCCTCGCTTGCAAACCGAATGAGCCGCCGCGCGATATACAGGGGGTCCTCGCCGCCCTCCAGCATCCGTGCCAGCCAGTAGACCGCCGCATCAGGGTCGGCGTTGCGCATGGATTTGTGCAGCGCAGAAATCAAATTGTAGTGCTCGTCGCCGTCCTTATCGTAGCGCAGCGACTTTCTGGACAGGCACTGTGCCACATCCTCCTGAGAAACAACCCGGCTGCCGTCCGGCCCGGGTTCGCTGTTGAGCACGGCCATCTCCAGCGTGGAAAGCGCCACCCGCGCATCGCCATTGGCAAACTGCGCCATGGCCTGGAGCAATTCGGGCTTAACGTCCACCTTTTGCCCGCCAAAGCCACGCGGGTCGGTCAGCGCGCGGCCCAGCAGTTGTGTCAATTCTTCTACGGCCAGTTCGTGTAACACAAACACTTTGCACCGCGATAAAAGCGCACTGTTGACCTCAAAGGACGGGTTTTCGGTGGTCGCACCGATCAGCAGGATGCTTCCATCCTCCACATAGGGCAGGAAGGCATCCTGCTGCGCCTTGTTAAAGCGGTGGATCTCGTCAATGAACACAACCGTCCGGTCGCCAAACCGCCGGCGGTCGGCTGCCCGCTGCATGACCGCGCGGATCTCCTTGATCCCGCTCGTCACCGCCGAAAAATTCACAAATTCCGCCCGCGTATGCAGCGCGATGACACGCGCCAGGGTGGTCTTGCCCACGCCCGGCGGTCCCCAAAAGATCATCGAAGCGAGCTGGTCGGATTCAACCAACCGCCGCAGCACCTTGCCGGGGCCAAGCAGGTGGGTCTGCCCCACCACCTCGTCCAAGCTTTGCGGGCGCATACGCGCAGCCAGCGGCGCGGCGTGTGCGGCATCGAAAAACGTCTGTTGCTCCATTGCATCTTCCTCGTTTCCGACGCGCGGTGTCCCAGGTCAGCAGAGCGAGTCGTACAGGGCCTCATACTTTTTGGCCGACTCATTCCAGGAAAAGTCCTGCAGCATCCCGCGCTTGACCATCGCGTCCCAGGCGTTGCGGTCATCGTAGAAAATCTGCTCGGCATAGAAGATGGTGCCCAGCATCTCGTCTGCATTGTAGTTGGCAAAGGAAAAACCTGTACCTGTACCAGCAAACTGGTTGTATGCCTCGACCGTGTCGCGCAGGCCGCCGGTTTCCCGCACAATCGGCACTGTGCCATACCGCAGCGAAATCAGCTGGGTTAGGCCGCACGGCTCAAACCGCGACGGCATCAACATGGCGTCTGCGGCCGCGTACAGCCGGTGGGCGCGCTCCTCATTGAAGTAAATATTGGACGAAACCTTGTCCTTGCGCGCCCATTCGTAGTGGCGCAGCAGGTTTTCATAGCGCGGGTCTCCGGTGCCGATGGTGATGAACTGGATGCGGGAATCGAGCAGCCTTCCCAGCACCCACTCGACCAAATCCATGCCTTTTTGGTCGGTCAGGCGGGTGATCATAGCGATGATCATCACTTCCGGATCGACGGGCAAGCCCAACTCCTCTTGCAGCCGCGCCTTGTTGGCTGCCTTACCCTTGCGGAAATTCTTCACAGAATAGGTCTGGTACAGCTTGGAATCGGTCGCGGGGTCGTAAATCTTGTAGTCGATGCCGTTCAAAATGCCCGAAAGGGTATCGGACTTTGCACGGAGCAGGCCGTCCAATCCCTCGCCGTAGTAGGGCATCTTGATCTCCTCGGCGTAGGTGTTGGAAACGGTTGTGATGCGGTCGGCATACACAAGCCCGCCTTTGAGCATATTGGCGTCCCGTTTAAACTCCATCCGGTCGGGCAAAAACACGTAGTCAGGCAGGTTGGTATAGAGTTTGAAAGTTTGGATATCCCACACGCCCTGGAATTTGAGGTTGTGGATGGTCATAATGGTGCGGATCTTTTGGTAGAACGGATTGGGCTTAAATAGGGTATGCAAAAATACCGGTACCAGGCCGGCCTGCCAATCGTGGCAGTGGATGACGTCTGGATGGAAATCGATCACCGGCAGGATGGCCAGCGCCGCCTTGGAGAAATAGCAGAACTTTTCAATATCCCAGTGGATGTCGCCATACGGCTTGTCCCCGCTGAAATAGTGCTCGTTGTCGATGAAGTAATAGGTCACGCCATTGTGCGTATAAGTCATAATACCGACATAGACGTTGCCAAGCCGTCCCAGATCCATATAGAAGTGGTGGATATACCGGAACTGGCTGCGGTATTTGGCCGGAATGCACGCATAATCGGGCAACACAACGCGCACGTCATATTTGCTGGAATCGAGCGTCTCTGGTAAAGCGCCTACAACGTCGGCCAGCCCACCTGTTTTGACAAAGGGTACGCACTCGGATGCGACAAACAGTATGTTTTTCATCAAAATCCTCCTCCGGTTTTTAAGCCGTATGCGCCGCGCGGATGCGCAGCGCCCGTCCGCTCTTCCTTTCTATTAAGTATAACACAAATTTTAGTAGAAGGGAAGAGCACGCGATGCATCGGCGGCAGATCTCTTGGGTACCCGGCAGCGCGTAAAAAAAGCGCAAAGATTTTAAAACGGGCTCCCTCTTTTTTTTGCAATGCCTTTTGCTTTTTCCTAGAAAATCGGTTATAATAAGATTAGCGGTATGGATTTGCAGGATCGTTTCAGCTTGCGAGATAGTTTTTGTCCAGGTGGAGGCCCGTGGACAGAATCTATCCCGCTTTTCGGTCTGCCCGGAAACCATTTGCCGCAGATACGATGCAAACCCATTTGACCGTCCGCATAAGGTGGACAGAAAGGAGGAGCCTTGCAAAATAAGTTACTACAAGAGAAAATCTTGGAATCCCTCTCATCGGTCCTGCCGATTGCAGCCATTGTGCTTGTAATCAGTGTGACCATCGCGCCGCTCACCCCTGGCACGCTGACCATGTTCCTATTCGGCGCATTGCTGCTGATTTTCGGGATGGGCCTATTCACCCTGGGCGTGGATATGTCCATGATCCCCATGGGGGACGGCATCGGCGTCGAAATCAGTAAGGCGCGGCGCATCTTCATCCCACTCATTGTTTGCTTTGTGCTGGGTATCGTCATTACCATTGCAGAGCCAGACCTTCAGGTTCTGGCCGAACAGCTCCCATCGGTTCCCAACATGACGCTCATCCTGGCCGTCGCAATCGGCGTCGGCTTTTTCCTGGTCATCGCACAGTTGCGCATGATCTTCAATGTCCCGCTTTCGTACACACTGCTGTTCTTCTATCTTATCGTGTTCGCTCTTTCCTTCTTTGCGCCCGACAGCTTTGTGCCAGCTGCTTTCGACTCTGGCGGCGTGACCACAGGCCCGATCACTGTCCCCTTTATTATGGCGCTCGGCATCGGCCTTGCTGCAATTCGAAGCGATAAGAACTCCAGCAGCGACTCATTCGGCCTGGTTGCCATGTGCTCGGTCGGACCGATTTTGTCGGTCATGCTGCTGGGCATCCTCATGCCCGACCTCGACGCCGCCTACACATCGGTGACCATTCCCGATGTTGCCAACACCCGCGACGCAGCCCAGCTTTTTGTCCATGAAATCCCCGACTACATTGCCGAAGTCGCCGTTGCGCTTTTGCCTATTATTGCAATTTTCGCACTTTTCCAGATCTTTTTCCGTCGATTTAAACGCCATCAGCTCGGCCGCATCCTGATCGGCCTTGCCTATACATACATCGGTCTGATCCTGTTTTTAACCGGCGTAAACGTTGGTTTTGCGCCTGCCGGCGCGACCATTGGCGCCAGTATTGCCTCCAGCAGTGCGCCTTGGCTATTGATCCCGATCGGTGCATTGGTCGGCTATTTTATTGTCCGCGCCGAACCTGCCGTCCAAGTGCTCTCGCACCAGGTAGAAGAAATCACCAACGGTTCGATCACTCGGAAATCCATCGGCCGCGCCCTTTCGATCGGTATTGCCCTCTCGGTTGGTCTGGCCATGCTCCGCATTCTCACCGGCCTGCCCCTTTTGGTGATTTTGGTGCCTGGTTATGTCGTCGCGCTGACCATGACCTTTTTTGTCCCTCAAATCTTCACTGGCGTAGCCTTTGACTCGGGCGGCGTGGCATCCGGCCCTATGACCACCACCTTCCTATTGCCGCTTGCTATGGGCTCATGCGAAGCCGCCGGTGGCAACGTTTTGACCGACGCCTTTGGCATTGTCGCTCTGGTCGCCATGACGCCACTTTGCACCATTCAGCTTCTCGGGCTCTATGGTAACATCAAAGCCCGCCGCGAAGCCAAATTCAAACGCCAAGCTGTTCAAATGGAGCTCGAACACCTGGAATCCGGTATCGTCTATTGGGAGGTATAAGTTATGTCTGAAACCCTGGTGCAAACTATGACCCGCACCCAATCTATTCGTCCTATGCAGCTGCTGGTTTCCATTGTTGAGCGCGGCAAAGGTTCGGACATCATCGAATATTACAAGCCTTTCCAACTGCTTTATCACAGCCAGGCTTCGGGCCGCGGAACAGCCGCCTCCCATCTGTTGGATATGTTTGGATTCGGCACCGCCGAACGGGACATTGTCCTCACCTTTGGCGCGCGTGACGCTGTACAGCAGCTCATCTATCACCTAAAAGATGAGGACCGTTCCAAGCTCAACATCCAGGGTATTGCATTTTCCCTGCGTCTGTCGGGAATGAGCGCCATTATGGCCATCTGCCTTTCCCGCATCGACGACATGGCCGCAGAAAGGAGAGAGGATATCATGTTAGAACAGCGCAATCCACACAGCCTGATCCTGGTCACGGTCAACCAGGGTTACGTTGACGCTGTGATGGAGACCGCCAAGGCCGCAGGCGCCAAGGGCGGCACCATCATCCGTGCCCGCGGCGTCGGCGAAGGCGAAATCCAAAAGCTCGCCGGCATCACCCTGCAATCGGAAAAAGAAATGCTGATGATTGTCGCGCAAAACGAGGAGCGCAACGCCATCATGGAGGAGATCGACCGCGTGCACGGGCTGCGTTCGCCCGCGCAGGCGATGGTCGTTTCCATGCCCATCGATTACACCGCACGGCTCAACTAAGCCCGCTATTCACCCATATCTCAGGAGGAAGCATCCACCATGTCATTTATCATGCCAGCTGGCGCCATCAGAAAACAGCAAATTGTCCACGCCTTCCTGGACGCAGGTGCAGTTTCGCCCGACACTGCAAAGACCACAAAGGAAGCCGGTGTTTTTGAAGGCCTCGGCGTGAAATTCGCCCAGCTTGTGGACCGCGGCGTGCTCGTTTCTTGCGAAAACGAGAAATACTATGTAGACGAAAGCAAGCTGTAAACCATCCATTTTGCCCCGCTCCGGCGGGGCTTTTGCCTCCCCCAAAAAGAAAACGAGCCAATCCCAAGGATGGCTCGTTTTTTCTCATCCGATTGCAATTTTCTCTTGCGGCAGGCGGGAGATGTTGTAGGACGGTTTTTCGACGATGGCGTACAGCAGCGTCATACAACCGACGCGGCCGAAGAACATCAGGAAGATCAGGATAATCTGGGAGATCCCGCTCAGATCCGGCGTGATGCCTAGGGTCAATCCCACCGTTGCAATCGCCGAGATGGTCTCAAACAGCGCCGACATCATCGGCACGCCGTCAAACTGGCACAGCGCCATGGTCCCAGCCAGCGTGAAGAACAGATAGATCGTCGTGATGGTGACCGCGTCTTTGAGCACGCTCTTGTCGATGCGGCGGCCAAAGCACTCGAGCTCCTCCTCGCGCTGAAAGACCGCGCGCAGGCAAAGGATGAGCACAACCACGGTGGTGGTTTTGATGCCGCCGGCCGTCGAACCCGGCGAGCCGCCGGCCAACATCAGCACAGCCATCAGCAGCTGGCTATTCGAGGAAAGCTCCCCCAGGTCCACCGTATTGTAGCCCGCCGTGCGCGTTGTAACCGATTGGAACAACGCAGCCATACCCTGTTCCGGGCGACTCATGCCCTCTGCCATGGTGCCGTCTTGGAAGGCCAAAAGCAGGGCCGCAGGGACAAAAATCAACGTCACGGTTGCAAGCAGCACGATCTTGGTCTGCAAAGAGAAATGCCGTTTATCCCGGCGGTGCAACCACAGGTTCTCCCACACGAAAAACCCCAAGCCACCAAAAACAATCAGGAACATCACCGTCAAATTGACCACCGGGTCCCCGGCAAAGGCGGTCAACGAGGTGAAGGGGCCGCTGTAAACCCCCATCAGGTCAAAGCCCGCATTACAAAAGGCGGAAATCGCATGAAACACCCCATACCAAATGCCCTTAGCGACGCCAAACAGTGGGATAAAACGGCTGGACAGCAGCACTGCACCGATCACCTCGACAATGAGCGTGATCAAAAAGGCAAACCGCGCCAGGCGGATGATCCCGCCCATTTGGGGCGCGGCAATCGACTCCTGCATCACGAACCGGGATTTCAAGCCGATGCGCCGCTTGGACAGGGTAAAAAGCGCCATTGCCATGGTGATAAACCCCAGTCCGCCGATCTGGATGAGCACGAGTAACACAACTTGACCAAACAGCGACCAATAGGTGGCCGTGTCAAAGACGATCAGGCCGGTCACACAGGTTGCCGAGGTCGCGGTAAACAGCGCGTCCAAAAAGGGGGTAAATTCCCGCGTCTGGCTGGAAACCGGCAGTGACAAGATGCCGCCACCGATCAAAATAATCGCAAAATAGCCCAACACAATAATCTTTGTTGGCGTCATGCGCTCATGCAAAGATTTCATAACCAATCACTTCCCACGATCTTTCGTATGCAAAAAGATAACGAACAGCATTATAGCAGGTTTGCCGGCAAAATGAAAGGGCTCCCCTACGTTTTTCAAAAGGTTGACGAAAGCTTTACACCGGTTGCCGGATCGGGCCGGATGTGCTACAATCGACTTACAGCTTGGACACCCTGTCCCAGCGTTTATTTTGACGTCAGGAAGTGATTTTATGTCCCCCATGCAAATTGATCCGCAACAGTACGACGGCCGCCCGGCCACGCCGCGCGACCCGGTTGAAGAGGCGGCCTATGACCTGCTGGACCGGGCCCATATCCCCTTTGTGCGCGTCGATCACAGTGTCGCGGCGACCATCGAGGACTGCCACGCGGTCGAACAATATCTAGATACCGAGGTCTGTAAGAACCTATTCCTCTGCAACCGGCAGAAAACCAAATTTTATTTATTGCTGCTGCCCGGCGACAAGGCCTTTCACACCAAGGACTTGTCGGCCCAGATTGGGGCTTCGCGTCTATCCTTTGCCCCCGCTGAAAAGATGGAGGAACTGCTGCGCACCACCCCTGGTTCGGCCAGCATCCTGTCGCTGGTCTTTGACACCGACCGGCAGGTACAGCTGATCATCGACCGTGACGTGCTCAAGCCCGCCTACTTTGCCTGCCACCCCTGCCGCAACACCTCTACCCTGCAATTTGCGACAAGCGATCTGACCGGCAAGCTCCTGCCTGTTTTGGGCGTTTCACCGCTCTATGTGACGCTTTAACCGCGTTTTAGCGGTACGTACCGTTGCCCTCATCCTGGTTGTAGGACAGGTTGTCCCGCACCGCGATGACGATGTCGGGCTGGTAATCCTCGATATATTCGTACAGCGTCTTTTCGGTGTAGTGCCGCAGGTCGAGCGAGCGGAACTCCCCGCAGGATGCATAGACCAGCCCTTCGAGCGGGTTGGTGAACGAATCACCGAACATCAGCACCCGTGGTAGGTTATCCCTGCCGGTGTCGATGATCGTCTCGCCAATATCGCCGCCCATGTAGCCGGCATAGGCGCAGATCTCGTCATCGGGCTGGCGGTAGGTGACCGGCTCGGTCGGGTAGCCGTTGTCCTGCCGGGTAAACGGCACAGCCTGCTTGGGCTCGGCCCAGGTCAGATATTCCTTGCGCGGCTGCAAGTTGGCAATGCGGCGGCTGTATGCGCCATACAGCTCGCGCGTCTCGGTGTGGAAACTCAGTTCCTCGTCGGTATAAATCTTCAGGGGCGTATCCAGCCGTTCATTAATGGCCGCAAGCAGGGTGCGGTAGGTCAAGAGCGCGCCGTCGTAGTTGTAATGGGTGTCCACCGACAGGTAGTAGTCTTTGGGGTTTTCGGTCTGCTCGAACACCTCGCGCATATTGACCGCCACAGCGTTGGTCTGCGCCAGGGCGTCAAACACCCTTTCTTCGCAGTAATCGACCAGCGTGCGCCCGGGCGCCAGGTAATCGGGGTATTCGTCGTAGTAGATGTACCGCTGTTCGGGCAGGCCCACATAGCAAAACAGCCCCCCATTTTCCTCAATGAACCCGGCGAGCGCCTTAAGCTCGCTGGTTTTTTTGTCCATAATCCGGGCTTGTAGCTTGGGGTCGTAGGCCTCATGCGCCGCCAGGGGCAGCAGAGCGCCGCTGTCGGTTTCAACGACGTTGTTCACCTCGACCTTGGGCAGGGCGCGCTGGATGCTGGCATAGGTCTTGAGGATGGTGTTGCGCCCCACGATGTGGTCGCTCACATAGGCGTCCCAATCAGCGAAATACTGCCCGCTGGCCACCGATTGGGCGTCCGGCGTGGGCCACTCGGCCAGCGCCCGGTTTTCGTAATAGGACACCGTCTTTTCGGGCAGCGCAAAGGTCAGGATGGGCGTCAGCAAAATGACCGCACCGAATAAGGCGAGCAAAACGCGGTTGCACAGTTTTTGTAGCATCGTCCAACCTCCTTAAAAGCGGAAATAGATGAACGGGTTAAACGACGAGCTGACCAGCCACACGACCGACAAGCCGAACACGCCCAGCGCCCAGACGTTTTCGCCCACGGTCAGCAGCCCGCCCTGTTGCAGCTGCTTTTTGCGCAGCCATCCGGCAAACGGCACGCTGCCAATGCAGGCGGCCAGCAGCTCCACGCCGTATTCGTGCAAGCCGTATAGGGTCAGCCGGTGCAGCCCAGCCGTGGGGGTGAACATGGTCCGCACATAGTAGACCACCTGTTCGAGCGATTCGGCCCGGAACAGCACCCACCCCAGTACGACCAGCACAAACGCATACGCCCACTGCGCCGCCCCCGGCAGGCGTTGTAACCATTTGCCGAG
>CAJFUJ010000018.1 GCA_904420185.1 uncultured Butyricicoccus sp.
AAGGCAGAGATGTCACGCTTTAGAGCCTTTCAAACCCGCATAAATCAAGGCTTTTTTCGTGGGTGTCAAAGGGTGTGCGATACATTAGCACGCAGACCATCGAACTGCAAAACGCAAACCTGATTGTAACGCGCGAGTGCTGAAAGGAGTACCAAAATGAATTATATGCACGAACTGAAAGAAAAACTTTGCAATGAGCTGGACGAAATCGCCCGCAAGCCGGAAATGGGTGCTGGTGACCTTGAAATCATCCACAAACTGACCGATACCATCAAGAATATCGATAAAATCGAAATCATGCAAGAGGACGGCGGCTATTCGCAGGCTGGTGACTGGGAAGTAGAAGGGCGTTACAATCGTGGCAATTCTTATCGTGGCTGCAAGCGTGACAGCATGGGGCGGTATAGCCGTGACGGCAGAATGCATGATCGCATCATGTACAGCCGCGCGGATGCCAAAGATCACATGATGGATGAACTTGAAGAAGCAATGAACGCCGCATCTACCGAGCGTGAACGCGAAATTATCCGCCGCGCTATGAGCTAGCTCGAAAACGCCTAAAAGGGGGCGTTGATATGCTGGATGCAAAGGAAATCGACATTGAGATTGCAAAATGGGAATACCTTGATTCCAGCTATGACAATTACGCCAAGCTGGCGAATCTGTATACCATTCGCGACCACATGACCAAGTCGAGGGCGTTACCAGAATACGAGATAGACTATTCAGCAGCAGCGGCCCCAGTGCAGGATGAAGGGGCGATTGCCGTTTATGGTGATAGCGAATTTTTACGGTCTATCAGCGGCAAAGACCCAGCTATGATTTGGGGCATCATTGACGAGCTCATGGACACGCTGCACATCGCAAACCCGCGTGTGTACAACAATGTCATGCGAAAGATCAATAAAATGTGACGGTTGCATAGCTGGTTGCACTAATAGCAAAATCCTCCCGGAATCAGGGGAAACTTGTATTCCGCAAAGCGGATTTTGAACTGTTCCCAAACATCAAAAGAGGTTCGCTTTCGCGAACCTCTTTTTAAATATCTTTTCCTTTTTATACAGTCTCCCGATGCCCGTGCAACGCGAACTGCTTGGATTTGATGAACACGCTAAGCTTTTTGTAAACAGCCATGGTAATCAGCGTGATAATACCGCCCTTAATGAGGTTAAACGGCAGCACACCGACAAGCAGATAGGTGCTCATCCCCGAGATGTTGGGGTTGACGGCCGCGCAGGCGGAGAAAATCGCATCGAGCGGCATCATCATCACCGTCGAATAGAACGGGATAATGAACAGATAGTTGGTCGCCATGCCGGCCACCGACATCACCGCCGTGCCGGCCAGGCAGCCGAGCACTGCCCCTTTACGGGTGCGGTGGCGTTTGTAGATCGTAACCGCAACCACCACAAACAGCGACAGCAAAATGAAATCCTGCAATTCCCCAGTGCCGCCGGTCTGGGTCTGGGTGAGGTGGATCAGGTCCTTGATGAGGGTCATGGTGATCGCCGGGCCGATGCCAAAGATGAATGCGCCGATGAGGATGGCCGCGCCGCTCAGGTCCACCTTGAGGAAGGGCGGCATGAACGGGATCGGAAACTCAAAATACATGAGCACCGCAGCGATGGCGGCAAAGAGGGCTGTGTAGGTGATTTTCATGGTTTTGGACATACAAGAACACTCCATTCTTGTTCTGCCGGGGAAACGCAAAGAAACCCTTGGAACAAGGGGTTCCAAGGGCGCAGACGCACAAAGATACGTCTGTTTCTCTCATCCGGACTATAACCGTCGGTTGGGAATCGAACCCATCCTGCCTTGCGGCTCGCAGACTTGTAGGCCTTTTGCCTCTTCACTGCCGGTGGAGACTTTCACTCCGCCCTGAAACAGAACTTCTAAATTTGTTATCTTTATTATACATCACTTTGGCTGCTTGTCAAGCGTCTGTTCGTTAAAAATTTGACCAAGCGCCTGCTCGACCTCCCCGCGGTCGCTGACCGCGTTGATGAAATCGAGCAGCGCGTTGGCGGACAGGTATTGCGGCAGGCCCAGCGCCTTGAGCAGCGCTTTGCGGCGCTGTTCGCTGCCCGGCTGGCCGGACAGGCCCAGCGCGTACAAATCGGCCTTTTCCAACTTTTTTTCGGCCGCAGCAGACGCGGCAGGACCGTCCAACACGGTTGCGCCCGCGCGCAGCAGCGCGGTGCGCAACACCTCCTGGCGCATCCCCTCCACGCCGAGCAGCCCTTCCTTGGAGGGGTGGCGCTTGCGGGATTCCTTGCCGGAGATCTCCGGGATATAGGCATGCTTGACCTGCTCTTTGGGCAGCGCGCCGCGCAAGAAGTTGCGGATGGTGAACCCTGCGCCATCGCTGTCGGTCAGGATGAGCAGGCCGCGCCGCGCCGCGATCCGGCGGATCATGTCCAGCCGCTCCTGGTCCTTGAAGATGCGGAACCCACCGGTCTCCAAAATAACGGTATCCACCATCTGCCGCAGCGTCTGGATGTCATACCGGCCTTCTACAAGAATTGCTTCTTTGATACGAATCATAGTCTCCCTCAAATTGTGGACGCCATTTGCAGCAGCGCCAACTCGATGATTTTTTGTTTGTCCGCCGCGCTGCTTTTGAGGGCGGCGTCGGTCTGCCCGCAGAGGTCCACCGCTGCGCGCAACCATTCGAGCGACACCCCACGCGCCGCTTTGGTCAGCTTTTGCGCATAAAAACTGGAATTCGAGCCAATGAGCGCGAACAGCTCTTTGCCGCCGCCGCGGTAGGTTTCGCTGAGCTTGGCGGCGTATAGGCGCTGGATGTGGCGGGAGATGGCCGAAAAAATCTGGGTTTCGGTGTTCTTCATGGCCAGCAACTCACCGGTGACCGCGATGGCCCGGTCAAAGCGCCTGTCCGTAATCGCGTCGGTCAGGTCAAAAACAACCGCGTCCAAAACCGGCGTGCACACCGCGTCAATGCTGTACCGCTGGATTTCGTGCAGCGTGGCGTGGGCGGCGGCCTTGGCCAGCTCGGTGGACAGGTTGGTCATGGAGTTGCCGCACAAAAAGATGAGATAGGCGCAGGTGTCTTTGTCGATGCCCTTGCCCAGCGCGCGCGCCTGCCGTTGCAGCCACTCGGTCAGCTGCCGCTCGTCCGGGTGGGTGCACTCGGCAAAACAGGCGGTCTTGCCTAAGAGCGCGTGCATTTTGGTGCGCTTGTCGGCCTTAAACGGCAGCAAATCATAGGAAAACACCAGGCACACATAGTCGGGCAGGTCGCCCAGCAGGTCGGACAGGCCGGGCTGGAAGGCGGCGGGCGGTTTGTACAGGTCAAAATCCCGCACCACGATCAGCTTGCGCTCGGCAAAGGCCGGATAGCTGTCCACCGCCTCGGTCAGCGCTTCGAGTGTCATGCCCTTGCCTTCCAACTGGATGAAGTTGAATTCGGCAAATTCCTCCTGCACCAGCGCGGCCCGGATCTGCTTGAGATAATAGGCCTTGAGGTAATCCTCCTCGCCGTAGAGCAGATAGAGCCGCCCCAGTGCGCCGGTCTTGAGGTCCTCTTTGAGCTGCGAAAGCCCGTTTGTTGTACGCGGCTTGCTCATGCGCTCCCTCCTTCCCGTGGCCGGATGGATTGCAGATGCAGCTCGCCCACATCCCGGGCGGTTTGCACCGGGACGCCTGACAGCGTCTGGCTGCGGACATAGGTACTCGGGATATAAATTTGCAGCGCGCGCAGGCCGGACGGCAGGGCGCCCTCCTCCAATGCACCTTCGGAAAGGATCAGGGTGCCGCAGGACAGGCCGCTGTCTTGCACCAACGCCTCCAGCATGGCGGGCGTAAAGCTGTGCAGGGTCAAAATCTCCCGGTCCCCCTGCGCAATGCGTACACCCAGTTTGCGCCCGTCTCCACCCAGCAACAGCGAGAGCCCCAGGCGGGTGTCCCCGGCCGGGCGCTCGGTTTCAGCCGACCAGCGTGTCACCGGCAACTGCGCCGCCGCATCGAGTACTTGGTTGGCAAATTCGCTCTCCCGGTGGGTTTCGGGCAGGATGATCTGCCCCACTGGCACGGTTTGCAGCAATGTGGGCAGGTCGCGGGCATGGGTCTTGTCGAGCGAGGTGAGGATGAGCAGGTCGATCTCATCAAAGCCGTTCCAGTTCATGTAGGCCAGCAGCGGCGTCACCGCGTCTTGGTTTCCGGCGCCGGCGCAGTCAATCACCGCCAGCTGATCCTGCCCGTAGGAAACCGCGATGCACTGCCCGCTGCCGCTGGAGAACACCTCGACCGCGTGCTTCCGGGACAAGGTATCCGCATTCAGCCCAGCCACCAACAGCACCAGCGCGCACGCCGCTGCCGCCGAATAGGCAAACGGCACCCGCCGCCGTGCCAGAAGCCCGGCAATGGCCAGCGCATATAGCACCCATATGCCAATCCTGACATACCAAAAATCCCAGGAGAGCAGCAAAAAGCGCAGGCTGCCCACCCCTTCAGCGACCGCGGTCACATAGGCGCACAGGCCATGTACTGCGGCGGCGAGCACGGCGCCCACCGCAGGCACGGCGCCCAAAATGCACAACAGCAGCCCACAGATGAACAACAACGCAAACACGCCGACTGTCAACACATTGGCCAACACGGCCGCAGCCGACACATAGCCAAAGGCGTGCAGCAACACCGGCGTGGTGAACGCCGACGCGCCCACCGAACAGGCCGCCGCGTCGGCAAAGGGGGCGAGCGCTTTGCGCCCTGCGGTCGGAAGCCGCCGCAGCGGCGCGCACAGCTTGCGCTGTAACGGCGTGCCAAACAGGATCAGACCCAAAGTGGCCAGGAATGAGAGCTGTAAGCTCAGACTGTTCACCGCATACGGGTTTTGCACCAACAGCAGCAGCAAGGCCGCGCAGAGCGAATGCAGGGCACTGTGTTCCCGCCGCAAAAAGAAGCCAAAAGCTGCAATCGCATACATCACCGCTGCCCGCACCACCGAGGGTGTGGCCCCGGTCATGGGGACAAAAACCAGCAGCGCCAACAGCGAACAGATCAGCCCCACCCGCTTGCCGAGCACAAGTGTGAAAAACAACGCCAAAAACCCGACGTTCATGCCCGACACCGCCAGCACATGGCTCAGCCCGGCCCGTTGGAAGGCCTGCTCGGTTTCCATGGACAGGCCGTCGGTGTTGCCGAACAAAATCCCTTGCAGCAGGGCGGCGTCGCCTTCATTTAACCGGTCGCGCAGCCGCTCTTCCAGCGCGTGCGCCCAGTGCTGGGGCAAAAAGCGCCAGGGTGTGGACGGTGGACGTTCGACCGAAAACGACAGCGGATTATCACATTCGGCGAGGATATGGACATTCTGCCCCGCATAATAGGCAGCGCGGTCAAAACCGCCTGTGTCTGTGCCCGTGTAAAAGGACAGCTTGGCTTGGACACGGTCGCCAGGCGCGAGGGGTTGCTCGGTCAGAGGCAGATAGGCGGCCGTGGAAAATTTGGGCATCCAAAACGAGATGCCCGACTGATCGGTGTCGATCTCAAGCGCCACCCGCTGGGTGTCGGCATATTGGTCCGGATAACCGGTCACCACCGCGCTGACAGCTGCCCGCTTGCCGTCCAAGCTGGCTAGCGGCTGGTGGACCATGCCGGTAAACAGCCCGGCGTAGGCAAACCCGGCGCCCGCGCCCAGCAGCAGGCAAAGCACCGCCCGCCCCTGCGCCGACCGGCACAGAACCGTGGCCGACAGCACGCAGATGACCGCCACCGCCGGCAAAAACCACTCCCATTGCAGCACCGGGTCATACCCGGTCTGCACAAAAACCGCGGCCGCAAAGGCCAGGGTGAACAAGGGAACAAAATACCACTGCACCGCGCTTTCCCCCTTTCGGTTCAAAAAGGGAGCGGCATCTTTCCCGCTCCCTTGCATCGTGTCCTACGCGCGGGCGGGGCAAATGCTCCTTAGCCCGGCGGCCAGGTCATATCGCGCCCGGCCAGCACGTGGAAATGCAGATGGAACACCGTCTGCCCGGCCTGTTCGCCGCAGTTGGTGACCACCCGGTAGCTGTCAAGGCCCAGCTCGCGCGCCACTTTGGCGATCACCGCGTAGCAGTGGCCGACCAAAGCGGCGTCGTCCTCACCAAGATCCAGGGCGCTGGCGATGTGCCGCTTGGGGATGACCAGGAAATGGGTGGGCGCTTGGGGGTCCAGGTCGTAGAACGCATAGCAGCGCTCGTCCTCATAGACCGGCTTGGATAGAATTTCTTTGTTGGCGATTTTACAGAAGATGCACTCGCCCATGGCGCAAAACCTCCTTCTTTTTGCTCGATGTGTGCGGCGTCAGCCCAGCTGCTCGGCGACAATGTTGTTGACCGCTTCCAGCGCCTGTTCGAGCTTGTCTGGGTTTTTGCCGCCCGCGGTCGCGCTGTCCGGCCGTCCGCCGCCGCCTCCTCCGCAGATGGAGGCCACCGCTTTGATGATTTTGCCTGCATGCGCACCCAGCTTGACCGCTTCCGCACCGCAGACACACAGCAAATTGACCTTGCCGCCCGAAACCGTGGACAGCACAGCAACCATCTTGGGTGCGCGCTCCTTGATGCTGTCGCCCATCTGGCGCAGGGTGTCCATGCTGACGTCGTCCAGCTTGGTGGCGATGACGTTGACGCCTTGCACATCCCGGGACAGATTAAACAGATCGACCAACTGCATATTGGCCAGCTTTGCCGACAGCTTGTCAACATTTTTGCTCAGGTCGCGCATTTCGACCAGCACCTGCTCGGCCCGCTGCGCCAGCTCTGCGGGTGAGGTCTTGAGCGCCTTGGCCGCATCCAGCAACAGCTGCTGCTTTTCGTTTAAGAAGTTGAGCACGCCCTTGCCGGTGATGGCCTCGATGCGGCGCACGCCGGCCGCGACCGACACCTCGCCGGCGATCTTGAAGATGCCGGCCTGGGCGGTGTTGGTCAGGTGGGTGCCGCCGCAAAGCTCGATGGAAAAGTCACCGGCCTGCACCACGCGCACCCGGTCGCCGTATTTTTCGCCGAACAGCGCCATGGCGCCGCGCTTTTTGGCCTCATCGATCGGCATCTCCTCGGTGGTCACCGGCATACCGGACAAGATGACGTCGTTGACCATCTCCTCCACCCGGCTCAGTTCGTCGTGCGTGAGCGCGGCAAAATGGGTGAAGTCAAAGCGCACATGGTCGGCGTCGGTGTACGAGCCGGCCTGCTCGACGTGGTCGCCCAGCACGGTGCGCAGCGCCTTTTGCAGCAGATGGGTGGCGGTGTGCGAACGGGCGATGGCCTGGCGGCGGGCCAGGTCGATCTTGGCGTTCACGGTGTCCTCCACAGCCAGCACGCCGGTGCGCACCGTGCCGCTGTGCAGGAATTTGCCGTCCTTGGTCTTTTGCACGTCGGTGATGTCCACAATGGCGCCCTTGGCGCTCTCGAGTGTGCCGTGGTCGGGCACCTGTCCGCCCGATTCGGCGTAGAAGGGCGTGTGGTCGAGCACCACGGTGACCTTTTCCCCGGCCGCGGCCGAGCCGGACAGCTCGCCGTTGGTGACCAGGGCCAGCACGGTGGCCTGCTCTTCAAAGACGGTATAGCCGTCAAACCGGGTCTTGATGGACTTGTCCAGCCCCAGGTTTTCGCTGACCCAGCCCAAATCGCCCATCTTTTTGCGGTCCTCGCGGGCGCGCTTGCGCTGCTCGTCCATCAAAGCGTCAAACCCGGCGCGGTCGGTGGTCATGCCCTGCTCATCCAGGATTTCCAGCGTCAGGTCGATCGGGAAGCCGTAGGTGTCGTAGAGCTGGAACGCGTCAGCGGCCGGCAGCTCGGTATCGCCCCGCTCCCGCACGGCGGCGATGCGGTCATTCAGGATGGCCAGGCCGGCGTCGATGGTGGCGTCAAACCGGGCCTCCTCCATTTCGATGACCTTGTGGATATAGGCGCTCTTTTCGTGCAGCTCGGGATAGGCGCCGCCGCTCTCCTGGATGACCGTGTCACACACTTCGCTCAGGAAGGGGCGGTTGATCCCCAGCAGCTTGCCATGGCGGGCGGCCCGGCGCAGCAGGCGGCGCAGCACATAGCCGCGCCCCTCGTTGGAGGGGATGACGCCGTCGCACACCATCATGACGGTCGAGCGGATGTGGTCGGTGACCACGCGCAGCGAGATGTCGGTCTTTTCGTCCTTGTGGTAGGCCACGCCCGCGATGCGCTCGATGTGCTGCATGATGTTGCGCACCGTGTCCACCTCGAAGAGCGACCCCACGCCCTGCACCACGCAGGCCAGGCGCTCCAGGCCCATGCCGGTGTCGATGTTCTTTTGCTTGAGCTCGGTGTAGTTGCCGTGGCCGTCGTTGTCAAACTGGGAAAAGACGTTGTTCCACACCTCCATGTAGCGGTCGCAGTCGCAGCCGACCGTGCAGCCCGGCTTGCCGCAGCCGTGTTCGGGGCCGCGGTCGTAGTAGATTTCCGAGCACGGGCCGCAGGGGCCGGACCCGTGCTCCCAGAAGTTGTCCTCCTTGCCAAAGCGGAAGATGCGCTCGGCCGGGATGCCAATGTCCTTGTTCCAGATTTCGAAGGCCTCGTCATCATCCACATAGATGGACGGGTAAAGCAGGTCGGGGTCGATGCCCACCCACTCCGGGCTGGTCAGGAATTCCCAGCTCCAGGCGATGGCCTCCTTTTTGAAGTAATCGCCAAAGGAGAAGTTGCCCAGCATCTCGAAGAAGGTGCCGTGCCGGGCGGTCTTGCCCACGTTTTCGATATCGCCGGTGCGGATGCACTTTTGGCAGGTGGTGATGCGGTGGCAAGGCGGCTCGATTTCGCCCTTGAAGTAGGGCTTCATGGGCGCCATGCCCGAGTTGATGAGCAAAAGCGAGGCGTCGTTTTGCGGGATGAGCGAAAAGCTCGGCAACCGCAGGTGCCCCTTGGTTTCAAAAAATTTGAGATACATTTCCCGAAGCTCGTTCAAGCCTCTGTACTGCATAGTCTTTGTTCCTCCAAACTGTCCCTAAAATATAAAAAAGCCCTCGCCCGGCTTAGGGGCGAAGGCTCTGCTTCACGGTACCACCCTAATTTGCCGCCCAAGCGGCCTTTCAGGCCCCCTTAACGCAGGGATACGTCCTGCTCCTCGCAGGATGCTCGGAAATGGCTGCGCTGCACACCCGAAACCAAGGGGCTTGCACCCTCCCCCTCTCGCTGTGGGCGGCGTTACAGCGCTCGTTTCCTCAACGCACAATCCATATCTTTTTTTATTCTACCACAGTTTCGTCATTTGTCAACAACCGGTTTTTGACGCCGCAGAATGGAAAATTCATCCGGTACAAAGGGGAATTCCACAGCAAAGCGCATTTCCGGGTGGTGGAAAATTTCCGGGGTCTCACCGTTTTCGTCCCACACCCGGGTGGCGGCGAAGGCATAAGGCGGCTGGCCGGGCTGCATCAGCTCGAGCGCATCGCCCGGGCAAAACCGGTTTTTGAGCCGGAACACCGCGCGCTGCCCCTCGACCGACACCGGCATCCCGACCACCTCCCAGTCGCGGATGTACTGGCTGTCGTGGTAGTACTGCCCGTCCGGATCGCCCAGGTAAAAGCCGGTGTAGTAGTTGCGGTGGCTGACCTTGCCGACCTCCTGGGCGATGTCAGGCGGCAGGACAAAGCCATCGGGCTGGGCGCAGTAGGCGTCCACCGCGCGGCGGTAGGCCGAGGTGACGCTGGCCGCGTAATAGGCGGTCTTGTTGCGCCCCTCGATCTTGAACGAGGTGATGCCCGCCTGTACCAGTGCGGGGATGTGCTCGATCATGCACAAATCCTTGGAATTGTACAGATAGGTCCCGCCCTCGCCCTCGACCACCGGGAAATATTCGCCCGGCCGCTTTTCCTCGACCAGGTTGTACTTCCACCGGCAGGGCTGGGCGCAAGCGCCGTGGTTGGCGTCGCGCCCGGTCAGGTATTGGGAGATCAGACACCGCCCCGAATAGGAGATGCACATCGCGCCGTGGACAAAGGCTTCGATTTGCAGCGCCGGGGGCGTCTTGGCCCGGATCTCGGCGATCTCCTCCAGCGAAAGCTCGCGCGCGAGCACAATGCGCTCGGCGCCTAGATCGGCCCAAAAATTGGCCGCTTCGTAGTTGAGGATGCTGGTCTGGGTGCTGATGTGCAGCGGCACCCGGGGCGCGTGGCGCTTGGCCAGCGCCACCACGCCCACATCGGCCACGATCAGCGCGTCCGCGCCCGCGTCCTGCAAAAATTCCAGATAGGCGGGCATGGCCTTGAGGTCATGGTTGGACGGGATGATGTTGACCGTCACATAGCACTTGACCCCGCGTGCGTGGGCGTAGGCCAGTCCCTGGCGCAGCTGCTCGTCGGAAAAGTTGGCGGCAGCTGCCCGCATCCCGAAGGACTCGCCAGCCAGATAGACCGCGTCCGCCCCATAGGCGATGGCAAAACGCAGCTTGTCAAAGTCGCCCGCAGGCGCCAAAATCTCCGGTTTATTCGGCAGCATCGGTCCCTCCTCCGCTTTCGGCCGCAGCAAAGGCCTCGTCAGCCCGTTCGCGGTTGCGTTCGTGCTCACTGTTGGTGGTGGCGAACAGGTGCGAGCCGTCGGGCATGGCGACGTAGAAATAATAGTTGTGCTCGGAAGGATGGGTTGCCGCATACAGCGCATTATAGCCCGGGTTGCAGATGGGCCCGGGCGGCAAGCCCTCGTGCAGGTAGGTGTTGTAGGGCGTGTCGGTGTCCAGGTCCTCCGAGGTCAGCGCGCCGCTGGTGCGGCCCAGACCGTAGAGTAGCGAAGCGTCGATCTCCAGGTAGGGGAAATCATCGCTGGCCAGGCGGTTGTAGATAACGCCCGCGATCATGGGGAACTCGTCGGCCACCCGTGCTTCGCGCTCGATGAGCGAGGCGATGATGACGATCTCCTCCATCGAGCGGCCGAGTGCCTGGGCGCCCTCCTGGATGGCCTCGTCGTAGCGGTCGTCAAAGTTGTTGAGCATACGGTTGACCACGTCCTTGACCGCGTCGCCGTTGACATAGAAGGTATAGGTATCTGGGAACAGATAGCCCTCCAGCCAGTTTTCGCTCGGCGGCAGCTTGTCCTCCAAAAATTCGTGCTTAAAGGGGTAGTCGTTGAGGGCCTCGTTCAGATCCTCCTCGGAGCACACGCCGTTTTCGACCAAAGTCTCTTTGATCTGCGCGATGGTATAGCCCTCGGGGATGGTCACCTCCACCGTCTGCTGCCCGTCGGCGTTGCGCAGCGCGCGGACCACCTGGTTGTAGTCCATCGCCGGGCTGAGTTCGTAGGTGCCCGCCATGACCGAGTCGTTGTTGCCTGTGACGACCAAAAACAGGCGGAATACCAAGCCATAGTTGATGACGCCATCCCGGTCCAGCTGGCTGCTGAGCGACGAAATATCGGTATTTTCCTCCACCGTGAAGCTGACCGGCGTGTCCTCCTTGACCAGCGCGAACAGGTCGTTTGCAATGAAGATCGCCATCAGCGATAACACCACCGAGATGGCCACGACCACCAGCAAATACAGCATCGCGCCGCCGCACCCGCCTTGTGCGCGCCGTTTTTTCCGCCGCCTGGGCTGCGTATGCGCCCCGCTCTGGTAATGGCGCGGCGTTCTATCCTGTGAATCCATACAATCCTCCAAAAACAATCAAAACTGAACTTTTCCTTTGTGCTTGCCGCTTTGGGCCTAAATCACGCCAAACACCGTTTTGGCAAAAAACGCGGCCACAAATGCCAACGACGCCGGGTTCATCACCAGTGCGCGCACCGCCGCCAGGCCATGCTGCCCTTGGGCAAAATGCGGCACACGGCCGGTTAAAAACAGCCGCTCAGCCGCGCACAGGGACAGGTATGTAAATACAAGCGCCAGCAACACACATACGGAAGGAAAATGGCTCCATATGCCAAAGGCGCTAAAGGCGTCGGTAAACCACAAAATTAGCAAATAAAACAGATTATTGACCATGTGCGCGATGACCGCCGGCCAGATGGAGTCGTACACAAAGGTCAGCCAGCCAAACAGCAGCCCCCCGACCAGCGGCCCCAAGAAATTATACAGCGACCCGTGCAGCATGGCAAACACCAGCGCAGCCAGCAAAATGCTCAGCCCGGTCCCGGCGTAGCGGCTGAACACCCGCAACAGCGCGCCGCGCAGATAGATCTCCTCCACCACCGCTGGTACCACGACAATAGCAAACAGATAAAGGAAAAAGTAACTGCCGATATCCGATGAACGGAACGAAGCCGGATTCATCGAAGCGATATCCTGCCCAAACAGCTGTAAACAGGCCAGGTTCAGCAAAAACGAGACAAAGGACACCGCCACGCCGATATAAATGGCAAAGCGGACGGTCGGGAAACTCAGCCGCTTGGTGGAAACCGGGATTTTCAGCGGTTCGCCCCGCCGCAGCGGCAAAATGAGCAGCACTGTGGGCAGGAAAAACGCCAGCACCTCGGCCACCAGGATGCCCCAGGCCCGCAGCCCCTTGCTCGACCATCCGCCAATCACGCCGCTGGCCACCAGCAGGCAAAAACAGCAGAAAAGCGAAACGCCGGCCAAAAATGCCGACCTATTCTTCATGGATGTAGATCACCTGGCTTTCTGTAACAATGATATCGCAAAGCACGTCGTGCGCTTGGCTTGGAAGGCGCGCAAAGAGGCGCGCGTCCGCGCACAGAGCTAGGCGCACGCCGCTGCAATCGGGCAAAAACCGGTCGTAATATCCGCCGCCATAGCCCAGGCGCACGCCCTGCCGGTCGGCAGCAAGGCAGGGCAGGATGCTCAGGTCGATCTGGCCGGGCGGCACGAGCGGGCTGTCCGGCGCGGGCTCCAAGATGCCGCGCGCCGTGCGCTCCAGCCGGTCCAGCGTATCCACTTGCAGCGCCTGCATCCGACCTTGCTCCAGGGTGCGCGGCAGGCAAAGGCGTTTGCCGCACGCCAGCGCTGTGCGCAAAATGGGGTATGTATCGATCTCGTCCCCGGCCGAGCAATAGCAAAACACCGTCCGTGCCGCCTGGAACACCGGCAGGGCAAACAACTGCCCGGCGATGGCCGCGCTTTGGGCGGACCGCCGGCCCAGCGGCACGGCCGCGCGCTGGGCCTTCATCTGCCGGCGCAGCGCCGCCTTATTTTGCTGGTTCATAGCAGACCGATTCAGCGACCTGCTCGGCTGCCGCCTCGCCCATCACGGCCGTACACAGCGCCAGTGCGAAATCCATGGCAGCCCCAGCCGCGCGCCCGGTGATGATCCGGCCGTCCACGCAGCAGTTTTGGTGTACCACATGGGCGCAGGTCATGCCGTCCTCCATGCCCGGGTAGCAGATGGCCCGGCGGTGGTGCAGCAGGTCCATGCCGCCCAGGATCACCGAAGGGGCCGCACAGATCGCGCCGATGTAGCGGTCGTTGTCGGCACAAAACTGCACGGTTTCACGGACAAACTCCGATTCGTTCAGGTGCATGGTCCCCGGCATCCCGCCAGGCAGCACGATCATGTCCATCTCGTCCCGATCGACCTGCTCGGGCAGGATGTCGGCCACAACCGGCACCCCCCGCGCACCGGTCACCGTTTTGCCGGTGATGCCCACGGTTTTGACCTCAGCCCCAGCGCGGCGCAGCAGATCAACAGGGGTGAGCGCCTCGATTTCTTCAAATCCGTCTGCCAAAAATACGTATACCATCGTTTCGCATCTCCTTAATTGAGCATTAAGTTTATATAGCCATCCGCCAGCTGAGCGCCGTCATACCGCAGCATACAGCCAAGCGGACGGGGATTCGAAAATTGCGGGCCGGTCATCCGGCATGGAAGCGGGCCAAAACGCTGCTGTAAGGCGGCAGCCCACCCTTCTTTGGCAGCGGGCGGGCAGATCAGCTCCTGTGCCCAGATCTGCTGATCCCCCGGCCAGACAAAGGCATAGCCGTCCAGGCCGCCGTCCGCGCCCTCGGCGCACAACACCTCGCCGCCGGTCGCCCGGAAAAACGCCAGCTGCCGCCGCCATTCGTCCGCGGGGCGGCACAGATAGGGCCCTATCCCCAGGTAGCGGTGGTACAGCCCGTCCATGGCAGACAGGTCGCCCTCGCCGGCCGGGCGCACGGCAAGCGGCAGGGCCGCTTGTGGTTCCGGCGCCGTCCATTCGGACACGTGAAAGGCGGTGCGGTAGCCGAACCGGGCGTAAAAGCCGAACAGCCAGTCCTCCTGCGGGATGAGGAAGGATGCCGCGCGGCCATTTGCCCGGTCGATGTCGAACGACTCGTGCAGTAGCCGGTCCATCAGGTGCTGCCGCCGGTGGGCCGGGTGGGTACACGCCCCGTAAATATAGGTCACCGGCTCGCTGGCCGGCCCGTTTTGCAGCTGGTAGGGCAGCATTTGCGCCATGGCGCACAGCGTCCCCTCGCGCAGCAGCAGCAAATTATACCGGGGCGCATACAGGTGGGCAAAAAAATACCCGGTAAAGTCCGGCTCCCCCGGAAAGCACTGCTCCCACAGCGCGCGGACGGCGGGTGTGTCCCGATCCTCCGCAAAGCGGATGGTTATTCCTTCACTCTGGCGCAATATTTGACCCCCATCATCGCGGGGTGGTAGGAGCGTTTGGCCTTGCGCAGCCCCTCCAGCCCCAGGTCCTCTTCACGGTTTACATACTGCACCTGCGTGCAGTTGCGCTGGACAAACTGCTGGTTGATCATCTGATAGGCCCCAGCAATGGTGTGGTCGGCCTTTTCAATCTGCACGACGAACATATCGTCGGTGGCCTGGCAGCCAAAGGTGAAGGCGATCACCTGGCCATCCAGCCGCAAAATGCCGCCGCGCAGGTCCAGCGCGTCAAAGTAGTTGAGCCCTGCGCCGATCGCGCAGGTTTCGCCCCAAAAGGCCTGGTCACGCATACAGCCGTTTTGTTCGCACCACTTGATGTGAAACTGGAAGGCGTCATGGGTGTTGGCCTTGGTGATGTCCTCGTACGTCCAGCGGCCCTCGTAGGCGGCCAAAAAGCGGTTGACCAGGTTGCGCTTGGATTGCAGCTTTTTGCCCGAAAGGGTTTGGAGCTTTTCACTCAGGTAGATGTAGTCCCAGCCGTCCTCATTGGTGTCATAGGTAAACCGGCCGGGCAGCACCGCCTCGATGCGCGGTTTCATCTCCTCGGCAATCGAGCACATGGCAAAGGGTACGCCCCGCTCGGCGGCGTCCTGTTCGAGCAGGCCGATGGCGGCCGCCAGGTCGCCCTCGCCGATGGGCGCCAGGTACATGATCTTGCCCTCGTCGGTCGTGTGCATCTGCACAAGCAGGAAATCCTCCCAAAAACAAATCTTTGTCTGATAATGGCCACGCCAGATGAACAGGTCGGTAAAGCAGTGCTCGCACAGGTGATACGAATATGCGCGCGCACAAGCCTCCACCCTGGGTTTGTCCTCCAGCGTGATTTCTCGAAATTCCAACATCATGCTTTGCTTTTCCTCATTTCTATATGCATCCGCCAGCGCCGCGGGCAAGGGCGCGGATGCCGTGAATCTTCATTCCTCTTGATTTTGCCCACGAAGCGCCAAGTAATGGGCGCGCACCTGCGCGGCCTGGCCGCAGTTCATCTTTCCTTCGGTGCACGCGCCGTCCACGCAGGGCGGCCCGCTTTTGGAGAACAGCGTGGGCGCAACCGCGTAGACCAACTGGTACATCTGCTCGGCCAGCGCGCGGATCTCCCATTGGGCGCGGTTGCAGCAGCGCAACCGGAAAAAATGTTGCAACGACCGGGCGTTCATGGTCAGCACGATGCGGGTCGCACAGGCGTTGGGCAGCACATACCGCGCGTCCTCAATCGCCTGCTTTTCGGCCTGGCTGCGCGCCTTCTTTTCCGGGATGCCCGCCGCCAGCAGCCGCTGCAAGTGCTGCTGCTGCAAAATACCGGTTAGCTCCTCGTAGGTGCGCTGGTCATCCTGCATGGCGCGGACAAAGGCTTCCTTGGCGGCCGGGATGCGCGCAATTTCGGGCGGCACGATGTATTCAAACCCCTTTTCGCGCACATACCGCTGGGACTGCACGCTGTAAGAGGCGATGCGGTGGCGGGTGATCTGGGCCAGCAGCGAGCGCGACACCCCTTCGATGGCGAAGGAAAAGCTGGCGTGCTCGATGGGGCTTTCGTGGCCGATGCCCGCGAGCATCTGCAAAAAAGACTGGGTCTTTTCCTCATCCAGCCCCTCCCAGATGTCGTCCACGCCCACGGCCGAATAGCAATTCTTGGCCGCCGCGGCGATCAAGCGCTCGGCGTCCGGCGTGTAGGACAGCAAACGAACCTTCATGCCTTTCCTCCTTTCCCGGACAGCTTATACCCCAGCACCCGCAGCATGAATTTGGGCAGCTTCATCATCCGGCCGATGCGCCGGGGCTCTTTGCACAAACGGTAAAACCATTCCAGCCCCAGCTTGACAAAGAGGTCAGGCGCGCGCTGTACCGTGCCGGCAAACACATCCAGCGAACCGCCCAGGCCACAGCACAGCGTGACATTGAGCGCATCCAGATGGCTGGACATAAACTTTTCCTGTTTGGGCGCGCCCAGGCAGACGAACAGCACGTCCGCCCCGCCCGCTGCGTTGACCGCCTCGACCGCCTCGCGATCCTCTTTAAAATACCCATCTTTCGTGCCGGTAATCAACAGGCCGGGGTATTTCTTCTGCAAATTTTCGGCTGCCTTTTGGGCCACGCCCGGCTTGGCGCCCAGCAAAAACAGCCGCAGCTTGTTTTGGCTCATGCGGTGCATGAGCAGGCTGGCAAAATCGATGCCCGGCACCCGGCCTTGCAGCGGCCGGCCCAGGATTTTCGCGGCATAGACCACGCCGATCCCATCGGCAAGCACCAGGGACGCGCGGTTGACAATTTCACAAAAGGAGGGGTCGTCCATTGCCGCGTAGACGATCTCCGGGTTGGGCGTGACCACATAGCCCTTTTTGCCCGCGCGGATCTGGTCCAGCGCCTGGTCTACCGCCTGGGTCAGGGTCACGGCGTCAAATTGTACGCCCATAATATCTACTTTTTTCAAATCTGGATCTCCCCACTCAACGATAGTTGAGAAGCAATATCGATCGCTTCTACGATAATCATTTCTATTGTATCTCATTTTTTTGAAAATCTCAAGACGCCGGGTAAATATTTCGGTTTTGCACAATCCTTGCCGGTTTCGTCCCCGTATTTTCTGCTGGATCTTGATTTTAAATCTTCGCATTACTTCGCGAACATCTAAGGGGTCCTCTCGCAGCATTGGTTTGGTATCCCTTTTGGCATAATTAAACACCCCGCTTGTTGTTCAGTACATCATACTGTCCAACAAATGGGGTGTAAATTTAGAATATGTACCTGACTTTTTCGACAGCCCATTCTATTACCCTTTACAGACCGCTTTTACCCAATCCATATTCTTTATATACCACCGAATTGTTTCCTGCAGCCCAACATGAAATGGGGTGACCGATTTCCATCCCAGATGCATCAACTTAGATGGGTGAATCGCATACCGTCTATCATGGCCTTTCCGATCAGGTACATATGTAATTAGGCTCTCGGGTTTTCCTAACTCCTTGCATATTCGCTTGACAATATCGATATTGCGTATCTCGTTCTGACTTCCCACATTGTAGACCTCTCCTGGTTGCCCGGCTTGTAGAATGCAATCGATCGCCTTGCAATGGTCCTCTACATAAATCCAATCCCGCACATTGCAGCCATCCCCATATACTGGCAACAGTTGATCTTTCAACGCTCGCGTAATCATAAGCGGGATTAGCTTCTCTGGAAATTGATATGGTCCATAATTGTTTGAGCATCGTGAAATCGTTACGGCGAGCCGATAAGTCCGATGGTACGCCAAAACCAGCAGATCCGCCCCTGCCTTTGATGCAGAATATGGACTACTTGTCCGCAGCGGCGATTGCTCTGTAAACGCCAAATCCGGGCGATCCAGCGGCAAATCCCCATATACCTCATCGGTCGATACTTGATGGTATCGCTTGACCCCATATTTTCGACAGGCATCCATTAATACTGCAGTACCGTGAATATTGGTCTTTAAAAACAGTGCCGGATTTTTAATCGAACGGTCCACATGACTCTCAGCTGCAAAATTGACAACGACTTCTGGCCTTTCTTCCTGAAATAGGACGTCTATTGCCGCGCGGTCGCAAATATCAACTTTATAAAACCGGAACTGTGGATTGCCTAGAAGCGTTTGTATCGTTGATAAATTTCCTGCATAGGTCAAACAGTCCACGCAAATGATGCGGCAATCTGGATGTGTCCGCAGATAATAAAATATAAAATTTGCACCGATAAAGCCAGCACCACCGGTTACTAAAATTGTCATGTATCTCTCCCACTCAGTTACGAAATCGATTCTCTGCCACATGCCGCAAATGTTCCCCATATGGAGAGCTGCCATATCGCTTTGCAGCCTTTAGCAGTTCTGTTTTATCAATCCACTTGGCATAGTATGCCAGTTCCTCTGGCGCGGAAATGACGACTCCTTGTCGTGTCTGTACCGCTTCTACAAAGGTGGAAGCCGCCATTAAGCTATCAATTGTGCCTGTATCCATCCATGCAAATCCACGCCCCAATATCTGCACTTGCAGACGTTTTTGTTCTAAGTACAGCCGATTCAAATCGGTGATCTCCAGTTCACCCCGCACAGAAAAATGTACGCGGCGCGCCATTTCCGATACGTCTCCACTATAAAAATAAAGGCCTGTAATACAATAATTGGATTTTGGATGTGTCGGTTTCTCTTCGACTGATAAAACCTGGTAATTCGCATCAAACTCCACTACGCCAAAACGGGATGGATCACGGACATAATAGCCGAATATCGTTGCATTTCCCTGCTGAGCGGCTGCCGCCGCAGCCTGTAAATTTTTACGGAACCATCCGCCATAAAAAATATTGTCGCCTAAGACCATGGCGCAAGGCTCACCTTGCAAAAAATCCTCCCCGATCAAAAATGCCTGTGCCAGTCCCTCCGGTTTAGACTGTTCAGCATAGGAAATATGAAGACCAAATTGACTGCCATCGCCCAACAGCTTTTGAAAATTTGACAGATCAGAAGGCGTGGAGATCAACAGAATATCCCGAATACCTGCCAACATCAATGTGGAAAGCGGGTAATAGATCATTGGCTTATCATAAACAGGCAACAATTGTTTAGATATGGCCTGCGTCAATGGATATAAGCGTGTTCCTGCACCGCCAGCTAAAAGAATCCCTTTCATTTTGTTTTCCTCCTTGCTTACCGGCTTTGTAAAATGAGATTGCAAATTTTGTCTACGGTATTCAAAGATAAATCCGGGTACAATGGCAAACATAGGATATTCCGACTAACTGCATCTGCAACTGGAGTTTCCCATCTGCT
Organism: uncultured Butyricicoccus sp.; assembly: GCA_904420185.1. Taxonomy (GTDB): domain Bacteria; phylum Bacillota; class Clostridia; order Oscillospirales; family Butyricicoccaceae; genus Butyricicoccus_B. The sequence goes on from CAJFUJ010000018.1 coordinate 19,353, forward strand.
AGAACGTTTGGTCAAAACACTGGTCAATGGATAGAAATATTTGCGCGCCATAATTCCACAGGCAGCCAATCGATCAAAAATCTGATCACGGCTGGCTCCAAATAGATGGGCATGAAATACTATAGGGAAATATGCGAAATTAGGTCGCACACCTGTCAGGATCGGTGCAAGCTGTATCCCCTCTATACCGGCCAATCTTTCCCGATATCGGGCCGCTGCCCTTGCGCGTTTGGAAATTTCCTCTTCAATATGCCGCAGATTGCATAACCCCATCGCAGCACGTAATTCATCCATTTTGGCATTTGTCCCCTGCTGAGAGCCATCTTCTATGCCAAAATTCCGAAGCTCGGCAACCCGCTTGGCTAAATCCGCATCCGGGAGGCAAATGCCGCCTCCCTCTGCGGTATGAAATACTTTGGTCGCATGGAAACTAAAACAAGCGGCATCTCCATATCCGCCTATGCCTTTGCCGCGCAAATGAACGCCAAAGGCATGCGCGGCATCATAGAACACCTTTAGCCCATGTGCTGCAGCAAGACGCTGTATCGCGTCTACATTGCAGGGCGTTCCATAGACATGAACCGCTAAGATGGCACTGGTCTGTGGCGTAATCAGCGCTTCGACTTTTGTGGGGTCTAAGTTGAAAGTTTCCGGGTCAATATCACAAAATACCGGGGTCAACCCACTGCGCAAAATCGCCAAGGTGGTAGACAAAAAAGTGAACGGCGTTGTGATTACTTGCCCATGCAATCCAAATGCTTGGAGAGCCAACTCCAGGGCCATATGCCCGTTCGTCACCAGCTCAATATGCCGGACACCCAGATAGTCTTGCAGCGCTGATTGCAATTTTTGTTGTTTTTCCCCTGGTTCGTCAGCCATCGGCTCTCCCATAGATCGCGGATTTCTGCACAGTATTCTTCATAAGGTGGCATGGACGGGCGAGTTACATGGATTATTGGTTTCATAGATCATCTAACCGATCCATATTGCTTTGAGTAGATTGAGTCCCTTGCTCACGCAAGAAACGGTCTTTCTTTTCAAGCAGAGTCTTTTTGCGTTTTTTAATTTTTTGGCAAGGAACGCCTGCATAAATCCACCAAGGACTTAAAGATTTTTTTACCAATGACATACCACCAATCGCAACACCTTCTCCAATGACAATACCCGGAAGTATCGTTACTCCTGTACCCACCAATACATATTCCTCTATTGTCACACCAGCTTCATATACGTATTTATATTGCTCTGGTATCATCGGACCGAACAAATTCTCTCCTGAAAAATCATCGCATTTTGCATAGATCATAGTACGCGAAGAACAGTTCGTAAATGCTTTTATTTCAATACCAGCTGTTCCTGCATACAATCCGCAATAAGCAGCAATATGCACATAATCTCCGATTTTGATATTGCCGCTTAGAATACAGAAATCATCAATCCTTGTGTTGCTTCCAATTTCTATATTTTGTGCTTGATAGATACTCGCCTTACGGCTAAGTAAAACATTGGTTCCTACTTTTTTGAAACCGATTTTCTTTAATTCCTGTTGGGAATAAAAGCTTGTCACGAGTTCCTTTCACTCCTTCTTTCAGCAGAAAATGAGTTCATTGTCTATCCTATATCCGACAAGAATTCTTGTAAGGTGAGCACTTCTCCTGAAAATTCTTTTCTGATGCGCGATTGTTTCTCTGATATCTGTGTCAAATCGCATATCACAATACAATCCGCTTGCGGCAAAGTGTCATCACCCAAACGATAAACTAGGAACCGCTCGTGTACGGAATTATAGTTATCCAGCTCCACCCCATAAACCGCCAGATCTCCAAGCAACTCTGCCAACAATCTTCCTTCCCAGTTCATGCCGAAAACACCGACTCGTTGAAAACCTCGTTTAAGAAAGTATTCTTTGCATGGTTCCCCTTTGCAAGATAGCTGTAACCAATCGCGAAGCAAATCCCGCTCTTGATTTGTGTTTTTTAGCTGTTCGGTTTGTACACGGTATTTTTCCATCCACAGGCGTTTGACCAATAGGCCGCCACCGATAGCGCCAATCATTGCACCTGCCGCATATCCCCAAAGTGCTTTCACATAATGCACCCTTTCTCCATAAATACTTCTAAGCTCATCAAATCATATTCGCAGACTCGATTAAATCCGCCAATGTCAAAATAGGCCCTTCATAATGCAAGGAGCGCAAATTATTGGTGCGATTTTGCATATCATAAAATTCCATCAACAGCATTGCATCCACTGAATCCGGCTGGAAATGCGGCATAGAGATTGTCGGCGGGTTGCCAGGGCAATCATCATAGCGGGTTAAACGGAAGGGGACGCTAGCACCCGCATTTTTCAGCAGATGAACAATGGTGTCCAACATGTCATTCTCCCCATAAACGCCAATTTTGTTTGCACCGACGCGCTCCAAACATTTTTTCATGTATGCAACGGGTGATAACCCCTCTGCATTATCGTAAATCAACCGCAGCAAGCGATTGAACTCTTTTTCTTGGGTCAAAGGATGTGGGTCGGCCTGGCGAATATTGTGGCATCCCCAATCGTAAACCTTCGGATCTTTCCAACAATCATCCGCCAAAATACGAAGATATTCCTTGTGATACGGATGTAGCGGATTGAGAATGTTTTTAAACCAATAGGTTTCGCGCTCCATATGGAACCACTTATAAAGCGGCTTCATGACAATCTGGTCGATTTCAAATTCTTCAGAGTGCGCAAAGGTCCGAATATACTCCGGCACTTCCCAGCAGTTGCTTTCTTGCACGACCATTGTCACACACAATTCATTGATCTTGCCCTCCCGGCGTAACCGGCTCAGAAAGCGAAGGTTGTTCAGTGTCTGTTCCAGGTAATCAAATCCGCCGCTTAAGTAGCGATATACCTCTCGACGCAAACTGTTAATGGTTACAACAATCCTTATATGGTACTTCCCAAGATGAGAGAAGCGGTTCCAATGTGCTTCATCAAAAAGAATACCGTTTGTTTCAAAGTTTAGTTGAAAATCGCTATGTACAGGTTGTAACTTCTCTAAAAAGTTTATAAAGCTCGGATTTGCTAAGAATTCTCCTTGCCCGTTTGTGTCTAAAATTTTCAATCGATTCGCAATTGGTAGAAATTGTTGTAATACACGATCAATTTTTTCCCGCTCACCATCTGCCGGCTTATAAATACCTGAACGACAAGTGGTGCAGGCAATATTACAAATATGGTCATTCGCCAAAGTAATATATTCCGGTAATGGTGTTGGTATGGATGCTTGTTTTAGTTCTTCTTCCGATAGATCGGGCAGATCCCCGCGTTCACAATAGGGGCAAGACATTTTCCGGCAATATGCATAGGTGCCGTCCAGAATGGTTTCCCGAGCCTTTTGTACGGCTTCGCTGTGCCAAATTTCGTCGAGATTCTGCTCATATAGATTGCCAATCACATAATGCATCCAACCACAGGGCCATACTTCTCCTTCTGTAGATAAATAAGCGCTCATAAATGGCTTTTCACAAAATTTCATATCATTCACTCCATTTCGATCAGTGTTTTTAGCACATCCCAACTATACCGAACGGGCTGTCGGCTATGCACAATCATATCCAATAAATAACCAAAACGCTTCAAAGAAGGTTCCTTGACGCACTGTTCGACGAACCGGCAAAAACGGTATTCCCGCCGCGGTCCTAAATGGCAGCGAACCCCCAAATTTTTCTTTGCCCAAGCTTCTAACCGGCACGGATACATAAACATATCATAATGCCGGTTTGGATTGTTATAGTGCATTGAAAAATAATTATGTCCGTCTTTTTGGGTGACATAGCGATAGCAAGAGAGAATCTCGTTGCTGCAATAAATCGGCCCTCTAGGCAAAAGCAACAGCATCAAGGTTTTATCCCCTGCGTTGCGGTGGGCTGTATATATAATTGAATAGTCCTCCGGTTGCATTTGGCGAAAAATATTGCGATACATTAAACTCCCTAGTTGTCCAGGTAACTCCCAGGTGGTTAGATAATCATTGAATGTAAATTCTTTTTTATTCCATACAAATTGTGGGGATCGCGTATAATCCGGCTGATCATTTTGATCAACGATTAAGCATTTGCTGCAACATCCAATATATGCGGTATTTTTCTCCAAGAACTGCCATTGCTTTTGCAATTTATATGGGTCGCACCAATAATCGTCGCCTTCTAATATCGCAATATACGAACCTTTTGCAGCATGTAAAAGTCCATAAAAGTTCAAATTTGCCCCTAAATTCTCCTTTCGCAGCACTGGACGGATAATATGGGGATATCGTCTTGCATAGTCTAAAATAATTTCTGGCGTCCGATCACCGGATGCATCATCCCCAATGAGAATTTCATATCGCAAGCCGGTTCTTTGTGATAAAATGCTTTCGATCGCTTTGATGATATACCGCTCATGAAAATATGTCAGCATGATAATGCTGATGTCTACCGGTTCCTTTGGCACGTTCATTTCCTCCCCAATTCAGCCCATCAATACATATACTTTTTATATGGCAGGACTTCCTTTGTCTGTTGTGCGGCAGGGATATTAAACACACCATAGGGGCGGCCAGCGCAAAAATCACAGCCACTAAAGTACGACTTGTTCAAAAAGTCTTTCAAAGCCTGCCGCAGGGCATCTGTTGTTTGATAGTCTGATAGTTGCAGAAATTCATTTGCTTCTTTCGGGATCGCGTACAATGTACTAGCCTGCGCCAAAAACGGACAACCATATAGTCGTCCATTTTTTAGGACACTGCACTCGCTGGTGCAACATGAACCAAAGAGATCTTCCAATTCCTGCGGGGTACGATGATGCTGAATAAAAGAAGAGCACGCCGTCCATTGCGTTACGTCTGAAACATGATAGAGAATCCCTTCTTGTTGAAAGAGATGCTCTATTTCTGTAAGCTTTTTGGAAATCTCTCCATAATTGCTGATATAGACGAACACATTATGATGTTTCAGGCAGTCCAAGTTTTCACCTTTAGGCAAAATTGTTGCGTTCGTATAAAGATAAATAAACTCAACCTTTTCCTGTTTGATAAAATGCTCGACGTACTGATAGAGTTGTTTCGACACAAAGGGCTCGCCACCCAACAAACGCACTTCATCTATATGGTCCACCGCCTGGATAATTTGATCCGCATCCGCTAAGGTTTTCTCTACGTCAGCATCCCGTGGCTTGCTATAATACTGCATCAGATTACTGCAATCTCTGCACTTCAAAGAACACCGTTCTGTAATCGGAATCTCCAATATGTGCATAGCAAATCGATCTGCATGATCGCCTTGCCACGAAACCTCTATCCTCTGATTGATCAGGACAGAATTGTTTGCATATTCACGGCGTGTCAGCTCCATGCTACGCAGAAGTTCTCCGCCATGGTATACCTGATAACCCAGTTGGTCTGCCTGTTGATGCAAAATCTCCCCCAGGCGTTTATCCGCACAAAGTATTACGGGATAACCCCCTTCTGTACCAGCAGCCGGTCTACAAATCGGAATTCCTTGATATGTACCAGATTTCATGTTATCCCAAATGGAATGAATTTTGAAGCCATGTGCTAAGAGTGTATCCACTGCAGGTTTTCCAGACTGGCCAAATGGGAATATAATCAGTTCGGACTGTTTTAATATTTCCAATTCATCTTCATGTATCATTTTCGATCCTCCTATTCGGATGTTTTGAGCATCCAATGCGCCACTGTCATACCGTGTTCATAAAAATATTTTTCCAATTTTGCTCGAAGATATGAATTGGTTACAATATAGATCGGTACGCAACCACAGATTTCTCCTGCATCTTCCCTTGTACAGACCGGAATCGTCCGCCCCTGTGGTGTCACCACTGAACGAACATGGTTGTCAATTACACCCAGTACTTCACAATTATAGTCAGCAAGATAATCGGCAAGCCACGCGGCTGTCTGATTTCCAGGTGCCAGGAAACACTTCTTTCCATCCATCTGTTGCAAAACGCGATATAGGATTGACTTAGTCAGTTGGATAGCTTCCTGCTCCTCTGGCATGTCTGTTTGTAATACAGGTAATCCCGCATCCCATTGTTCTTGGATGGGACTTTGGGTTAACAATCGTGGGATCTCTAGCGAATAATTGATAAGATGCTGTGTATAGATCTTTTTTCGAATGAAATCTCCCTCTTTATCCGCTTTTTTTATGAATGCACACAATGTTTTGATATAACATGTAAATCCAGCCAACGGGAAGGATATATGCGATTGGGCCACCAAGGAATTGTTGCTGACCCTCGCCCGATACCGATAAAAACTACCTGGGATACATGCAACCGTCGTAAGCCATTGACAATACTTCAACATGAAAGTTGTATCCTCATAGATATAAAGGGGTGGCAACTGAAGATGGTGTCTTGCGATATAATCCCTTCGAAAGATATAGCACCAAAGTGGAGAGCAAAGCCGCATTGCGTGGTGTGAATAAAATTCCTGTGAAGTGAGCAACGCAAACTTCTGAAAATAAGGAAAATCCCATGTTTTCCCGTTCAATTCGTCTATATTATCCACTGCAATCAAATCCACATTGTCTGGTAATTCCTTTATCTGAGTTACAATATTTTGCAAATTTTCTGTGCAAACCAAGTCATCACTATCCAGGAAAAAAATCCATTTCCCAGTAGCCTGCGCAATTCCGCAATTTCTGGCCGCACCAGGGCCTCGGTTTTCAGATAGATGAATGGATTGTATAAACGAATACTGTTCTGCATAGCAATCACATAAAGCAGGGCTTGTATCCGTCGAGGCGTCATCTACCAATATGATTTCAAAATTTCTCCATTTGCTGTCTAAAAGGCTCTTCATACACGCGCGGAGAGTATCTTCCCGATTATGAACCGGAACAACAAAAGATATTAATATTTGGTCACGCATTTTGTAGTACACTTCCCCCAAGTCGTCTGAGCTTTTCTCTGATCTTTCATGGATGCTGCATTTTTAATCTCTAAATCTATTCCGGATTATTTACCTTCATCATAATTTTCACATACGGCTGCGTTTTATCCCGCATGATATGGAGTCCTTCTTCCAAGCGCTCGATTGGGAAAGTATGTGTAACCAATTTTTGAGGACACATAGTTCCACTCAGCAATTCTTGGAGACCATCGCTCCAATCGTCCTGAGCAGCTGCTTTAAAAGAAGAATTCCAGGTGCCTGTTACCGTGATTTCTTTTCTTAAAATGCTCCAATATGTATTTTTATCCAAATATACATCGGCATGTGGATTGCCGACTAGGCAAATTTGACCCTCTGGCCTGATATACCCAAATGATTGAGAGATTGTATCATTTTTCCCAATGCATTCAAAGACCACATCTGCACCTTGTCCTTGGGTCTGAGTTTGAACCCATGTAGCTGCATCTGTCACCGTACCGTCACAAAAACACGCGACTGGAAGCCCCATTTTCATAAGCATTTCTCTTTGAAATGGTTTATTGCCAATCACAAACACGTTGCTCTGTTTGTGCGAAAGCAGGAACATTGCAAGCAACATACCGATTGTCCCCGCTCCATAGATCAGAACCGTTTCGGACGCCTTGAACGTTACACGGCGCAAGGCATGGACCGCCACGGCCATCGGTTCCAACATGGCGGCAGCTTCGTAAGCGATATGATCCGGAAGTTCTATCAGGTTCCAAACCGGTACCGCAACATACTCGGCAAAGCCACCGTTGCATCTGGACCCCAAATAATTGTAGTGGCTGCACAATTCATACTTTTTCTGTATGCAGGCACGACAGGTTTTGCACGGAATCAACGGGAATACGCCGACGCGCTTCCCAATCCAGGATTTGTCCACGCCCGCCCCGGCTTGTATCACGGTTCCGGCAAACTCATGTCCGGGAATCAAAGGCATCTTATAGGCCCCTGTGGAATAGATACGCGTAATATCAGAACCGCAGATCCCGCAAGCTTTGACCGCTATCAAGACCTCGTTTTTGCCGGCATAGGGCTGTTCGGTTTCTTCTAATCGGATATCGTTGACTCCATGCAAAATCCATGCTTTCATTTGTCGGCCCTCCTGTGATCGCTGCATATCTTTTCGAATCGACGCAAGTCTGCATCGGTTGTGATCTTGAAATTGGTTTCATCCCCTGGAATCATCGTGACATCCATATCTGCCAGAATTGCCGGTTCTGTGGAACCATTGATATGCAATATATTGTCATTCTTCAAAAGCCTTTGGTTGGCGCTATAATATTTCCCATACAAAAATAGCTCCGGGGCCTGTCCCGCAAAGATTTCCTCCCGATTCAGCAGCATTGAAACACTTTTCCCATCTTTACTCAGATACATTGTATCGCGCATTTTTAATACAGGCAGGACACCGTCATATCCATCCAGGGCGTCGATACACCGGTTTACCAGATCTACGGAAAGAAGCGGCCTTGCAGCATCGTGGATCAGGACAGCATCCGCTTCCCCGAATTGCATATGGCAATCCTGCAGGGCATGAAATATGGACTCCTGCCGGTTTCTTCCCGGCAGAGAAAATCCATTCAGTTTAGACAATCCATCCAGCATATTGAGTTGCTGGGTAATATACGTATGCCACGGCGGTGCGGCAACCACCTGCACCGCCCGTATCCACTTGCTTTGCAAAAGTGCTTCAACGGAATAGGACAGGATACTGCGCCCTTCAATCTCGATATATTGTTTTGGACGCACAGAATCCACTCTCGTACCTATTCCACCAGATAACAATACGGCGAAAAACACCTCGCACCCCCATTAAAACTTCAAATTCCGAATATCTTGGAGGATTTCACCATAGGGCCTTCCTTTTCCGAATAACAACGTAGAACCAAGGACGAAGCCTTTTACACCTTTCGGTGCAAATTCTTGGATGCGATCTGCGCTGCAGGCCCCATCCCAGTAGAGCGCAAATCCCATTTCATCTTTGAATGCCAGCAGTTTCGCAATCTTATGGCCCACATAAGGCAGATACATCTGCCCTGCATTCCCCGGATTTACCGACATAACCAAGACCTTGTCCACAATCCGTAGCATTTCAAAGACGGTTTCCACGCTTGTCCCTGGGTTGATGGCAATACCAGGAATCATCCCTGCATCAATAATCGCCTGCAAAGTCGTAGAAGGATGGTATTCTGCCTCTGGATGGATATAGACCGTATCGCCAGGATGTAAATGATCCAAAAAGAGCTGAATACGATTGTTGGGATGCTCTATCATGAGATGTACATCTAGCGGTTTTGATGTTGCTGCGCGTATGTAGCGCATATCGTTTAACGACATTGCATAGTTTGGCACATATCTGCCGTCCATGATATCGATATGGAAGGAGTCGATGCCGCCAGCATCCAGATCCCTGACCTCTTGTTCCAGATTCCCATAATAAGCGCACATCATGGATGCGGTTAATTCAAAGTTCATATCAGCACCTCACTGTGTCTATTCAACGGTCATATGCCGAACCGCTCCGTAAGGCGCAAAATAATCTGTGCCGGTGTCTCATCGCCATCATTCTGAACGACAACATCGGGTGTTTCCGGCTCTTCGGCCGGAATATCCACCCCGACTACATTGGGTGCGCCTGAGGAGTAGAGCCCTTTCTGGTCGCGCTGATACAGGGTTTCCCGGTTCACCTTGATGTAAATCTCTTTGTAATGGGGGATATTCTCCCGGTTCCACTGGCGGACAGCCGTATACATGGAAATACTGCAACATACTACATCCTTGCCTTGCGCAGCAAGATCGCGGCAGAGTGCAAACAGATTCCAAGCGCCTTTTAGCCGTCCTTCATAGGTATAATCCTTGAGTCCGCCTTCGCGGCGCAATACGTCACCGTCTAGTAGAACCGCATCCGGCTTTTTAGCCTTCAGCCGCTCATAAAACAGGCCGCCGATGGTGGTTTTCCCTGCCCCAGCCAGGCCGGTAAAAAAATAGACCGTTCCTTGATTCATATATTGTATGTCATCCTCTCAGTGATATAGCGGCTGCTCGAGCAGGGCGGGGTCTGGTTGCAGCACCGGGATCATTTGCAAGGGCTGACCTGTTCGCGTGACGAATTTGGGCCTTTTCAGCAACAGCTCTGCCACACGCTGCCGGTTTTGATTCAGACCATCCAAATTCCGATGGATTTCCTGCTCATCGTTTTGCATTTTGATGCCTTTCGCGCGGATGCCGTCATAGCACTCCTGCAGCGAGCGGGTGATGAAGCCGTTCAGCGTAGTAAAGCCTGCGATTTTGTCCTGAATCCACGCTGCATTGACCGGTTCACCCTTGTAGAAATGGAAATCATAGCCGCAGGCTGCATACAAATCGCGCATGAAATATTCCAGGAATGCCCGTTCATCGTCGTTGGCATATTCGTCGTAGGTGCGGTAGACCGAAGCCGGATCAAATCCGGCCGTGTTGCCCTGCACCGCGGGTACGTTAACGCCGTTTAAGGTCAGGCAATAGGTCATGCTCTCGGTGTAGGGGATGTCCAAAAATTCGGCCAGCACCGGGAAAATCGCCTTGTTGTTCAGTTTGCCATCCTCAAAGCGCACCATTGCGCTGTCCATCAGCAGCCGGTCGTCGGGTTCGCGCAGATAGCTGCGGTTGAGGATGCGTTCGGTCAGCTCGTCCGGCACACGCAGCGGATTGTCCGGGTTGCCCAACTGGGCGACCATATAGCGCAGCGTTGCCGCATAGCTGGTTGTGGGGCGGCGGATCGGCGTAAAGGTTTTGATGTACTTAAACCCCTTGAAAATGGCGGATTTCTTGATTTTTTCGTATTCTTGAGAAAAAACCGCGCAATAGCTGTCTCCTTCTGCCACGTCTAGTTTGTAGTGGATGTTGCCGAAATGGGGCTGGAAAAACAGCGCTGGTGCAATGCGTGCATTTTTGTCCGTCCACTTGCTCATTGCCGGTTGGCCTAAAAAGTAAGCCACAAAGAAGTCCTTGTCGGTGGGGCGCTTGATGGCGGCCAGCTGTTGGTGGATCATCATATTTTCCAGTGTATGCTTGTAAAAGCGCTGGCGGGTGTCGCGGATCACCTCGGCGATGTTGTCGAACATGATGGACTCGAAGGAAATCAGGTTAGGATGTCCATAAAAAATTTCGTTGAAGAAGTCGCCGCCGTTGTGCGCCGCAAGTTGGGTATGCCAAATCAGCCGGTGGATTTCCTGCACGCCAACCGGCTGCACCGGATATCGGCTGTAATCGATGCCATATTCCTTCATGAAATCGATCGGATAGCGGGACGCCTCGTCCTCCATCAGAAAGACGAATTTCTCCTCTTTGAGCAGCGGTTTGAGCTCCAAGCACTGCAAATACGCGCAAAACAGGCCCCAATTGGTGTAGTGCAAATAGATGTGGTTTTCCCGGCCCACCCACTCGCTTTTGCGGACCGTATCATTTAGGTATTCCAGTTGATATTGCGAATAAACATCCTGTGCGAGG
>CAJFUJ010000019.1 GCA_904420185.1 uncultured Butyricicoccus sp.
ATCCCCCTTTCAAAATCCGCCCAGCGGATTTTGAACTATATCTAACCCAAAAGCGGTTCGCCCTCAGGCGAACCGCTTCTTTCAATTCTTTTCCTTATTTAAAGACCACTCACCGGCGGCTCTCAGGCAGCAAATTGGTCATGCTATGCAGGCTGACACAAAGGGTGGACAGATTGTGCAGCGTAGCCGATGTGGCGGGTGGCAGTAGGCCGGCTACCCCCAAACCAATCAGTAGCCCATTAAACCCAATGACAAAGCGATAGTTGAACGAAATACGCCGCATAAGCCCGGCGGCAATGCGGCGGAGCATCACCAGCTCATAGAGATCGTCGGCGGCAAGGGTGACATCGGCAATTTCCCGCGCAATGGCGGCGCCGTCCCGAATGGCAATGCCAACATTGGCCGCAGAGAGCGCCGGCGAATCGTTGATACCGTCGCCGATCATCATCACTGTGTGACCGGATGCGCGCTCGGCTTCCACAAACCGCGCTTTGTCCTCGGGCAGTACCTCGGCATGATATTCGTCGACGTCCAGTTGACCGGCAATAGCATGGGCGGTCCGCTCGCTGTCGCCGGTCAACATCACCAGCTTGCGCACGCCAAGACCGCGCAGAGCCTGGACAACCGCCCGCGCTTCGGCGCGCAGCGGGTCAGAGATGCAGACAACCGCCGCCAATTCGCCGCTGATGGCCAGATACAAATGGGAATACTCGGGCGGCAATGTGTCAAACCGGGCCTGCTCGGCGGGCGGCACTGTGCACTTTTCATCCTCAAAGACAAAATGCGCGCTGCCGATGACCACCTTTTCGCCGTTGACCGTGCTGGAAATGCCGTGCGCAACCAGGTATTCCACCTTGGAATGCATCTCGTCATGCCGCAGGCCGCGCTCTTTGGCCGCCCGTACAACCGCGTTGGCCATGGAGTGGGGGAAGTGCTCCTCCAGGCAGGCGGCGACTGTGAGCATCTCGTCGCGGTCGCGCCCGCCAAAGGGGATGACGTCCACAACCACCGGGCAGGCATGGGTCAAGGTGCCGGTCTTGTCGAACACAATGGTATCCGCCTGCGCAATGGCTTCCAAATATTTTCCACCCTTGACCGTCATGTGGTAGGTGCTGGCTTCCCGCATCGCAGACAGAACGGCCAGCGGCATGGACAGCTTGAGTGCGCACGAAAAATCAACCATCAACACCGACAGCGCCCGCGAAACATTGCGGGTCAGCAGCAGACAGACTGCGCTGCCTGCCAGTGTATAAGGGACCAGCCGGTCGGCCAAATGCGAAGCTTGACTTTCGGCCTGGCTCTTGAGGCGTTCGGACTGCTCAATCATGGCCACGATTTTGTCATACCGGCTCTGCCCGGACGATTGGGTGGCCTGGATGACGCAGTCCCCCTCCTCGATGACCGTGCCCGCGTATACCGCAGTGCCTGGCCGCTTGGCCACGGGGATGGATTCACCGGTCAGCGAAGCCTGGTTGACCATGACCTCGCCTTCCAGCACAAACCCATCTAGCGGAATGACGCTGCCCATGCGCACCGCAATGGCGTCGCCCGCCTGAATCTGCGAGAGCGGTGTGAGCACCTCGCCTTGCGGGGTTTTGCGCCACACACGGTCGATGCCCAATGCCATGCTCCGCGCCAGGTCTTCGACCGACTTTTTGTGGGTCCACTCCTCGAGCAGTTCACCGATTTCCAGCAGGAACATGACCGAACCAGCTGTGCAGAAATCCCGGCGTACCAGGGAAAGACCGATGGACAACGCGTCTAGGATCTCCACCTTCATCTTGCGGCGGCGCATTTGGCGCAGCCCACGGTAAAGAAAGGGGGCGGCGTGCCACAGCACACGCGCAATGCGCAGCGGGCTGGGCAAAAAGAGGGCGCACGCACCCTTCCAAAGCACCTTGCCGACCAGCTTTTCCTGATAGCGCCGGTTGAGGGGGCGGCTGCTATGCATGGGCGCCAGCGCAGTCACGGCAGGCGCCGTGTAAGAAAAGCGGCGGATGGCATCGAGCAAAGCGGCCTGGTTGCCTGCATGATGCAGGATGGCACAGCGGGTGCGCTCGTGAACGGTTGCCCGGTGCACGCCGGGCTGAGCCAATAAATAAGCCTCCAACAGATCGGCTTGTTGCAGCGTCATATGGGTTTGCAGAATCTGTATGCGCAAACGGTTGCTGCTGGCGTGAAGAATTTTGGCTTTCATATACTACCTCCCAAATGCGGAAAAAGAGGGTCGCCTATGCGCCCCTCCTTTGCAAACGGTAAAAGCCGCGCAAGCGGCCCCGTTTTTATTCCTTGTCCTCGCCGGGGTTGCCGTCCGCGCAGTCCTCTACACAAGCGGCGTCTTCGACAATTGCAGCTTCTTCCTTGGCCTGGCGCGCATCGTTGAGATCCTGCGCAGAGGCAAGAATGTCAGACACATTTTCTTGGACCCGGGTCACAGTTTCCATGACCGAATCCTTGACACGTAGGCCGGCGGCTGCGACATGGGTGTACACATTCTTGGCATCCTTGCTGGAGAGCAGCTTCACCCCCACAGAACCAAATAGAGCACCGCCTACAAACAGCGCCAATTCACGATAGTGTTTCATATCTATTTCCTCCCTTGGAACTTTTATTTGTGCTTATACCCGGTTAGCATCACCATGAACATGCAGAACACAGCGGCCCAGGCCCAGAAGCGATGTTGTTTCACAGGAACGCCTCCTTTAAGCAAAAAATCATCTTTTTTTAAACTACCACATTTCTTGCAGAAAGTCTCGCCGCTTCGGCCAAAAACACGCCAATTTAGACATTTTCATATTGCAAAGCGCGGCGGTACTGCATTGGTGTCATATGGTAACGTTGCCGGAAGGCAGCGCCGAATTGGCTGACGCTGCTGTAACCAACCGTGCTGGCGATCTGCAAAACCGAAAGCGAGGTGGAGCCCAACAAGCCAGCCGCTTTTTCCAGCCGTTTTGTCCGCAGATAGCTGTGGACCGGTTCGCCATAGAGCTGGCGGAAACAATTTTTGAGCAGGGTGGGGGACAGACGGAACTTGTGCGCAAGCGCGGGGATGGTCATATGTTCCCCTAAATGCGCAAGCATATACTGCTCTACCCGATGTACGGCCTCCTGCTGGTAGGCATCATAGTAAGTTGGTTGTGCGACCTGTGGCAAGGAAAATCCGCCACTACATAAAAGATAGAGCAATTCATTGGCCTTTAAAATGCAGTAGGCCTGCTGACGCATCGCAGGTAACCGCTCAAGCGCATCGAACAGCGAAGTCTGCCAAGACAGACCGCGCAGCACGGTTGCGCCCTGGAAAGGCGTCAGCGCTTGCTGCACTGGTCCAGCCGTGTCATCAGATGCATCGGCTTGCACCAGATATCCCAAAAAGCCGCTGGAAAGCAGGCGGAATGTCTGAATGGTATGGGTGCTAGAGAACAAGAGGATGTCCCGCTTGCAAAGGCGAAGATCGCCACCCATGGACCGTATAGCGCGCATACCACCGGATAAACAGAATATAAAGTATACCCCGTGCGCTGTTGGCAGCGTAGGTGGGGGACTAGAGCGCGGAAGATCTAAGCGTTGGGCCTGCATGAGTGGAAAAGATGCAGCGGCAGAAAGGACAGTTGAATCGAGTATTTCCAAAAGAAATCCCACCTTTAATTAGCAAGAACTAACCCTAAGAGTTAGTTATGCCTAACTAATTAGCAGTATACCGGATTTATGCTAGCCTGTCAAGCGGGGATCGCAAAGTTTGCAGGCAGAGAAAAACCGGCACGCAATGTGTGCGTGCCGGTGGTTTACTTTTCCGCAATGCGGATACGGTTGATGGCTTTTTTGAGCTTGACGCTTGCAATATCATGCTCGCGGGCACTCAGCTGCTGCTGGAGCTTGGCCTTAGCACGGGCCTCGGCCTCACGCGCACGGTTGATATCGATTTCATCCGCCCACTCACAGGTGCGCGCCAGGATGACGGTATTCTCTTCAGAAACATCGACAAACCCGCCGGAAACTGCTGCGACGCGGGAAGCACCGTCGGCATAGATGGTCAATCCACCGATGCCAAGCGCGGCCAAGTATTTAATATGTTTGGGAAGAATGCCAACATCCCCTTGGGTGGTGCGCACGATTACGCGTTCTACCTGGCCATCATAAAAGACGCGGTCGGCCGTGAGAACCTTGAGATGGAAGGTCGCCATATCTTACCCCTCCTTCTTCGCCTTCTCCACCGCCTCGTCAATGGTACCGACAAAAAGGAACGCAGATTCAGGCAAATCATCGTGCTTGCCGTCCAGAATCTCCCTAAAGCCGCGGATGGTTTCCTTGATCGGAACATATTTGCCTGCCATGCCGGTGAACTGCTCGGCAACGTGGAAAGGCTGGGAAAGGAAATTCTGAATTTTACGCGCACGGGCAACGGTCAGCTTGTCCTCATCAGACAGCTCATCCATGCCCAAAATAGCAATGATATCCTGCAATTCCTTGTATCGTTGGAGGATGGACTGCACGGCGCGCGCCACCTCATAGTGCTCGACGCCCACAATATCCTTGTCGAGGATACGGGAAGTGGAATCGAGCGGGTCAACCGCTGGATACAGGCCGGCCGAGGCAATCTCACGCGACAGCGTCGTGGTCGCATCCAAATGCGCAAAGGTGGTGGCAGGCGCGGGGTCGGTCAGGTCGTCCGCCGGCACATAGACCGCCTGGATCGAGGTGATAGACCCCTTCTTGGTCGAGGTGATGCGCTCTTGCAGTGCACCCATCTCGGTAGCTAGCGTGGGCTGGTAGCCAACCGCCGACGGCATACGGCCGAGCAGTGCGGATACCTCCGAACCGGCCTGGGTGAAGCGGAAGATGTTGTCGATAAACAACAGCACATCCTGGCCCTCTACGTCGCGGAAATACTCGGCCATTGTCAACCCAGAAAGGCCCACACGCATACGGGCGCCAGGCGGCTCGTTCATCTGGCCGTAGACCAGTACGGTCTTGTCGATAACGCCCGACTCCTGCATTTCGTTGTACAGGTCGTTGCCCTCGCGGGTGCGTTCGCCGACGCCGGTAAAAACCGAGATACCGCCGTGCTGCTTGGCGATGTTGTTGATCAGCTCCATGATGATGACCGTCTTACCGACGCCCGCGCCGCCGAACAGGCCGACTTTACCGCCTTTGGCGTAAGGCGCGATGAGATCGACGACCTTGATACCAGTCTCCAAAATTTCGGTCGTGGACTGCTGGTCCTCATAGGAGGGTGCCGGGCGATGGATCGGCCAGCGCTGCTCCGACTGCACCGGCGGCTTGTCATCGGCCGGTTCGCCGAGCAGGTTGAAGATGCGGCCCAGGTTTTGCGGGCCAACCGGCACGGTAATCGGTCCGCCGGTGTCAGCTGCCTCCATCCCGCGCACAAGGCCATCGGTTGACTGCATAGCAATGCAGCGAACGGTGTCCTGACCGATGTGCTGCGCCACCTCCACCGTGACAACGTGACCGTCTGGGGCGGTAATCTGGATGGCATTCAGGAGCTTGGGCAGCGCATCGGCGTCAAATTTGATATCCAGTACCGGCCCGATGATCTGGACAACGGTACCTTTGTTATGCTCACTCATTGGCAAAACTCCCTTACTCGCAGAGCCGTGTGCGGAAAGTAAGCGCATGGCGCGCTTCTTGTTCCGCTTGGCTCTATTTTACGCTCCCACCTGGCCGGAGCCGGCGACGATTTCGGTGATCTCTTGGGTGATCGCCGCCTGACGCGCACGGTTATAGGACAGGTTGAGGTTTTCAATCATTTCACTGGCATTGTCAGAGGCCGACTCCATAGCGGTGCGGCGGGCCGATTGCTCGGAAGCATAGCTTTCCACCACAGCGCCAAACAGGATGCCGTTGAGATATTCGGGCACTATCGCCGAAAAGACCGCCTCAGGGGAGGGGTCGTATTCGGTTAATACCTGGGCCTTTCCCTTTCCGCTGTTTTCCTCTGCAAACGAAAGCGGCAGCAGCTTTTTACAGCGTGCTTCTTGGGTCAGCGGCGAAACAAACTCCGTGTAGCAGATGTATGCCTCGTCGATTTCGCCCCGCTGGTATTGGCCCAGCAGGCCCTGGACAATGTCGTGGGTATCTTGGATACGCATGGTTTCCGCAATGCCGGGATAATCGGCAAGGACATCGACCGGACGTTTGGCGTAATACTCCTGTGCTTTTTTGCCCACCGTGATGATGGAAGTATTTTTCCCCTCCATTTCAGCGGCGGCCAGCTTGAGCACGTTGGAGTTGTAGCCACCCGCAAGGCCGCGGTCACCCGCGATGATGATGAACAGGCTCTTTTTCACCGGGCGAATCTTGGTATAAATGGAGTCGCCAGGACGGGTGTCGAGCGCAATGCGGGCCATGGTTTCATAAATGGTCTGAAAATAGGGGCGCGCTTGAACCACACGCTCCTTGGCACGGCGCAGCTTGGAAGAAGCAACCAATTCCATCGCTTTGGTGATCTGCATGGTGGATTGGACGCTCTTAATGCGGCGCTTAATGTCTTTCATATCGCCGGAAGCCATTTCATTCCTCCCTTCTTTTGCACAATGGGTTTAAGAATGCTCGGAGAGGAACTTGGTCTTAAAATCGGCAATCGCTTGCTTCAGCGCGTCCTGCACATCATCGATGACCTTGGTGTCCCGAATGGTGGACGCGATCTCCGGATGGTTGGCGTCCAAATATTCAAACAACTCATTCTGGAAGTCGCCGATCAAGGTCTTGGGTACATCCAGCAGGTATTTATTGACCACCGCAAAAATGATGATGACCTGTTTTTCGACGGGAATCGGGCTGTTTTGCGGCTGCTTAAGCACCTCGACGATGCGCTCGCCCTGGTCCAGACGGGCACGGGTATCCGCATCCAGGTCAGAACCAAACTGGGCAAAGGCCTGCAATTCACGATACTGCGAATAAGCCAACTTCAAGGTACCCGACACCTTCTTCATGGCCTTGATCTGGGCGTTGCCGCCGACACGCGAAACCGAAATGCCGGGGTTAACCGCCGGACGCACGCCAGCGTTGAACAGCTCGGTTTCCAAAAAGATCTGGCCATCTGTAATGGAGATGACGTTGGTCGGGATATAGGCCGAAATATCGCCTGCTTGGGTTTCAATGATGGGCAGAGCCGTGAGCGAACCGGCCTCTTTGAGGTTGGCTGCGCGCTCAAGCAGACGAGAATGCAGATAAAAGACGTCGCCGGGATAGGCCTCACGTCCGGGGGGACGGTGCAAGAGCAACGATAGGGCGCGGTAGGCCACAGCGTGCTTGCTCAGGTCGTCATAAATGACCAGGACATCCTTGCCTTGGTGCATAAAGTATTCGCCCATCGAACAACCAGAATAGGGGGCAATGTATTGCAGCGGTGCTGATTCGGATGCAGTCGCAGCCACAATAATCGTATAATCCATAGCACCGGCATTGGTCAGCGTTTCGGCCACCTGCGCGACCGTGGAACGCTTTTGGCCAATGGCCACATAGATGCAAATAACACCCGAACCCTTCTGGTTGATAATGGTATCCAGGCCGATTTGGGTTTTACCGGTCTGGCGGTCGCCGATGATGAGCTCACGCTGGCCACGGCCGATGGGGATCATCGAGTCGATAGCCTTGATGCCGGTTTGCAGCGGCACATTGACCGGGGTACGCATGACGATGCCAGGAGCGGGCATTTCAATCGGCCGCGCCTCTTTGGTCTGGATGGGCCCCTTGCCGTCGATGGGCATACCGAGTGCATCAACGACACGGCCGAGCATGGCCTCGCCCACAGGAACTTCTACAATACGCTTGGTGCGCTTGACTGTATCGCCCTCGCGGATGTTTTGGTCCGAGCCCAGAATGACCGCGCCGACCAAATCCTCCTCAAGGTTTTGCGCCATACCATATACGCCGCCGGGAAATGCAAGCAGCTCACCAGACATGCAATCCTCCAGGCCGTGGATGTGGGCGATGCCGTCGCCCACCGTGACCACCGTACCGACGTTGGTCAGCTTGATCTGGCTCTGGTAGTTTGTGATCTGCTGCTTGATAATTGTGCTGATTTCATCAGGGCGTAATTCCATAAAGTCACCTACTTCCCTTACGCAATCGTTTGTGTCAGCTTCTGTGCCAGCTCTTGCAGACGGGTCTTAACCGAGGTGTCGATCTGCTTATCGTTGACATTGACGATAATCCCGCCCAAAATAGACGGATCGACTTTGGTTTTGAGTACGACCTTTTTGCCGGTCACAGAGCACATTTTTTCTTTTAACTTTTCGGTCAGCGCTTGGCTCATGGGTGCGGCGGTTACTGCCCGCACCTCGCAAATGCCTTCCTCAAAGTAGTACTGCTGCTTGTACGCTTCTGCCATTTCAAAAAGCAGGCCGATGCGCCGCTTTTCGGTGATGAGCATCAGGAAATTGAGCAGGTAGGGGTCAATCCGCCCGCCAAAAACCGTTTGCAGCAGCTGGTTTTTTTCCTCCGACTCGATCGAAGGCGTTTTGAGCACCTTCATCAGGTCTGGGTTGTCGGCAAAGATTTGGCATATCGCTTGGAGCTCTTCAAAAATCGCCCCGGTCTTGCCCTCGTCCTTTGCCACCTCAAACAGGCTGAGCGCATAGCGTTCGCTGACGATCTCTGCCATGGCTCACCCCACCTTGTCGATGAATTCTTCGATCAAACGCTCATGGTCTTTCTGGTTGATATCCTTTTCTACAACCTTGGATGCGATCATGATCGACAGACCGGCAATTTCATCCTTGATTTCGTTCATGGCCTTCTTGCGCTCCATTTCAATGGATTGCTCGGCCTTTTTCTTCATATCCGCTGCTTGGCGGTTGGCTTCGGCGAGAATTTCCTCCGAGCGAACCGTCGCGCGGCGGGTCGCGGTTTGGGTGATCTGTGCGGCCTCGGCCTTGGCGTTTGCGATGGATTCTGTGTAGTCTTTTTTCATCGCAGCAGCCTCGGCGCGATCGGACTCGGCCTGGTCGTACATTGCCTGGACCTCTTCTGAGCGGGCCGCTAGCATTTTACGGACAGGCTTAAACAGAAATTTTCGCACAATGAGGTAGGTAATGAACGTATTACACAATGTGACAAAAATATTCCATCCGCCGATCGTTACAAAATTCTGAAATATCTCCATTTGCCGGTTCCCTCCTTTCGCGGCTGAGATGCATCTTGGCCTTTAGAAATTGCCGACAAACGGATTGGCAAACAGCAGAATCAGCGCGATGATCAGCGCGTAAATACCGGTGGACTCGGAAAGCGCGATACCAAGGATCATGGTACGGGTGACGTCGGACTGGGATTCGGGCTGACGGCCGATGGCGGCGCACGCCTGGCCGGTTGCGTACCCCTGGCCGATACCGGGGCCAAGGCCGCCGATCATTGCCAAACCAGCGCCCAGAGCGGACAAACCTGCTACGAATGCATTGGGATCCATAATATTTTCCTCCTAAAAATCTTTTTCGAATCTTTTACTCTTTGGCTGAACCAACATAGGCCATCGTCAGCATACTGAAAATAAACGCTTGGATGCACCCCGAGAACAAGTCGAAATACAGGCTCGTTACGCCAGGTATGCCGATTTGCAGCAGCGGGATGGGGATATGCAGCATTGTTGACAGACTGCCCAGTGCGCTGAGCAGCAGGGTTGTGATAACCAAGCCGCCCGCAATATTGCCGAAATGACGGAAGCTCATGGAAACCGGCGTTGCGCACTCACTGATGATGTTGAGCGGCAACATAACGGCAATCGGTTCGGTAAAGCTCTTGAGATAATTCTTAAAGCCGCCGTACCGAATCTTGGTGTAGGTGATCATGACAAAGGTGATGAGCGCCCAGCCCAGCGTGGTATTCAGATCCGCCGTGACCGAACGCAGCGCCACCAGCGACACCAGGGAGCCGAATGCGGATGACATTAACAGCGTTGCAATATACGGAGAATAGATCCGGGAATTCGGCCCCATGTTCTGATCGACCAAGTTATCGACCATGAGGACAATCTTTTCGGCAATCACCTGCTTCCCTTTGGGGATCTTCTTCATCCCATGGGTCAAAAAAATGCACAAAAACAGGATGAAGAGCATGACAATCCAATAGTTTACCATGGTCTCCGTGATCGGAAGGCTTGGATTGCCAAACAGGTAGGTGTATACTTCGGGTCCGTGTACAGCCATTTTTGATTAACCTCCTTTCTTTTGGAATATGCCGGATGCAATGAGGATAATCTGTGGAAAAAATAAAGGGATGGCCACCGCCGCCGCATTGAGCAGCGGCAGCTTGATGGCGGCGATCAGCAGCAGAGCGGTCAGCGCATAGCGGGCAAAATACCGGCTCGACTGGATCTGGCGCGCGCGGTTGGGGTCGCCCGAGAGCGCGGCCCGCACGGCCGTGAAGGCCATCTGGCGGAAATTAAACAGCATATAGGCTGTGCCCAGCACCAGGCTGAGCGCATGGTTCCACTGATAATAGCCCAGCAGCGCGAATACAGCATATGCAAAAAAAAGCAGCGGAATACATTTGCGTAGCATATTTCGCGTTTCTTCGCGGGCTACTTCAAAATCGTCCATCGTGGTCCTCCTGATTTTTATAATCGGCTTCTTTTTGGACAACTTTAAAAAATTTAAATAAATTTAAGAGAGCAGTTGCAAGGCCAAGGAAAATGGAAATTGCCATCACCCAGCCGCCCAGCGAAAAATGGAGCTGCAACCACCGCCCTACAAGTGCACAAAGGATGAGTGGCGCGGCAAGAGAAGCGCTAAGCTGTGTGACCCAGAGAAGATATTTCCAAATATTTGGTTTCTTACCCATGGAGCGCCTCCCAAGGAATGCGATGCACTAGTTCTATTATACATAAATTTGATGGAATGCAAAGAGTTTTTTTATAGATATATGAAAAATTTTTTATGAATTCCGAAAGAACGAATCAAAATGAACAAAATGAAATTGGGAAATAACCAACACATGCAAATAGTCCGATGTGGGACTTTTTTAAGTTGCCTTATGAAATGTCGGCAAATAAGTGAAAAGGTTCGGACGATTGCCGAACCTTTTGGTAAAAGCATAAATAAATTGAAAAATTTATATTCTATTTAAGTTTATGGAATGCGCGTTAAATATATTGCTTCATGGTGGGTGTGATAGAAGTTTCATCCTCGCTCAGCGCCACGGTGAAATCTACGCTGTGCTTTTGCGAGAAAGCATCCAGCTCTTTGAGGAAGGTCTCTGCCACAGAAGGATCCTTGCAATCGAGAAGTTTGTAGAGACTGTCAATATAGACTTTGGAAATATCGTAATTGCCTGCATGAATGCCAGACACAAAACCGAGAAGCCCTTTGTAGCCCTCAACCATATAATCGCTTACATCCACCAGGCGCGCATCGTGAGAGATGTCAAACTTGAGTTTATCGCCCTTTGCAATGCAAACAACGCTGCCTTTTTCTTCCTTTACAGCGGCGTTCACCAGCTCGATGATGGTTTTCGTTTTACCAGTACCAGTGCCGCCGACAATGAGTTTTACCATTATAATTCCTCCCAACCTTTGAGGTTATCTTTATGTTACCATAGAAAAGACAAAAATACAATCCAAAACGAAATTTTTCTTTGGCCGCAACCGTTTTACCGGCTGGATCACGTCAACTGTCCTGCTTCATCAGAGCCGCGCGCAAAAAGGCGCGATAGATTTCGTCAAAATGCAAGCGCTCGACATGTTCGGCGGCGGTGAGTGGGATGGTCAGCAGGATTTTTTCACCGTTTTTGACGACAGCCTCGCCCAGCGCCTGCCCAGCCTGGACCGGCGCCTCTACCTGCTCGGGCAGATGGACCTCGGTGGTGACTTGCTCGGCCTCCTCCTTGGCCACAACCACCGGGGAGAAGGGTTCGGCTTGCACGGCCACGGTTTCACCTTGGCCCATACGCACGGGTAGCGGCAGCAGCGCAGCGCTTAGGTCGGGCGTGTAGGGGGCAAAATGGGCAAAGCCGTAATCGAGCAGGGCGGCGGCGTCTGCGGTGCGGTCCTCTTTGGTGGGCGCGCCCATGACCGTGGCGATCAGGGTCATGCCGTCGCGCTCGGCCGCGGTCGCGATGCAGAAGCCGGCTTCCGAGATATACCCAGTTTTGAGCCCGATCAACCCGTTGTAGCTTTTGAGCATTTTGTTGGTGTTTGCAAGAGAAAATTCGCCGCCCCGGATGGTGTCCATCCAGATGGTAGTGTAGTCCAGGATTTTGGGGTGCTTTAACAGCTCAACCGAGATGAGCGCAAGATCCCGGGCAGAGGTCAAGGTCTTTTGCCCATCGGCGTCCAAGCCGTTGGCATTGACAAAGGTGGTGGAGGTGCAGCCCAGCTCTTGCGCACGTTCGTTCATGCGCGCGACAAAGGCATCCTCAGATCCCGCCAAATGCTCGGCGACCGCGACCGCGCAGTCGTTGGCCGAACCGACGGCGATGGCCTTGAGCATTTCGTCCATGGTCAGCTGTTCGCCTTCCTTCAGCCAAATTTGGGTGCCGCCCATAGAGGCTGCATGCGCCGAGCCGGTCACCAGGGTGTCCAGCTGGACGTCGCCGCGGTCGAGCGCCTCCATGGCCAGCAGCAAGGTCATAATTTTGGTCACTGAAGCGGGTTGCAGCGGCTCTTCTGCGTTCATTTCATAGAGCATCTGCCCGTTTGCATCGTATAGGGCAGCCGATTTTGCGGTCAGCTCCCCCATGGTGGGCAGGGCAGCGGCGTTTATGGTGAGCAGCGTGGCGCAGATCAGAAGGCTCAGCAGCTTTTTCATGCGTAGGACCCATCCTTTCCCGGCGTTTTACGATAGCATATGCGGGGAAACCAGGACTTATGTCCCACCACGCCCAATTTGTGATCAAACATGCACCAGTTGACACCTTCGGCATGGCGGCGTATCATTAAGAAAGACAAAGGGAGGGGAAGCGGTGTTTACAAACAGCAAAATTGTGTTTGAGCAGATCTTGGTCATGTTCATGATTATGCTGCTCGGCTATTATCTTTTCCGCAAGGAGGTCTTTACCAACCAGACGACCAAAAGCTTGTCCGGGCTGCTCAACCGGTATGTAATGCCGTGTACACTCATCCGGTCCTTTCAGCGGCCGTTTGACAGTGCGCTGGCCAGCGAATTTGCGGTTACGCTCGGATGTGCGGCGCTGATCTTTGTGGTGTCCATCTTACTTGGGCAGTGGGTTTACCGCCCGCAGGGGGCGGCCAATTATGCCGACCGCCGGGTTTGCCTGAACTTGACCAACGACGGCTTCATGGCCCTGCCGCTGCTCGCCGCCATGTTTGGCGATGACGGCGTATTTTTGGGATCGGCGCACATTTGCTGCATGACCATTGTGCTGTGGACATACAGCGTCTACCAGCTGTCCCACGGGCGGGAAAAAATGACGTTCAAACGTGCGGTGCTGAACAATCCGGGGCTGCTGGCTGCCACAGGCGGAACCCTGCTATTCCTGTCGCCGGTCAAGCTGCCGCCGGTGCTGTACACCGCGGTCGATCTTGTTGGCGACCTGAACACCCCGCTGGCCATGATCTGCCTGGGATGCTTTTTGGCCCAGGTAGATTTGCGGGCCTGCTTTTTGGACGGTGCACTTTGGCGGCTGAGCCTGCTGCGGATGTTGGCGGTACCCGCCCTTGCGATGGTGCTGTTGTGCTTTGCGCCCCTGAGCCACACGGCAGCACTAGTCCTGCTGGTGGGGGTTGCTGCGCCATGCGCCATTGCCTGCGCCATGTTCAGCCAGGTCTATGGCGCCGATTATCTGTTTGCCACCCGCGCCATCGCGTTGACCACCTTGCAATCACTGGTTACCTTGCCCGTCCTCATCGCCGGGATGGAGATTTTGCTCAGTTTTGCGGTATAAAAAAAGCGCTACCTTCTTGCAAGGTGGCGCTTTTGCAGTTTTAGGTGCGATTTAGGCTGCGGTACTGGGCCGGGCGCAAGCCGGTCAGCTTTTTGAAGAGCTTGCAAAAGTTGCGGTAGTCGGCAAATCCAGCCCGGCTGGCACATTCCTTAAGCGGGGCGTCCGACTCGCGCAGCAGCAGTTTGACATGCTCCATACGGCACTCCTGCAAATAGTCGCTGAAATTGACACCGGTTTCCC
The DNA here is from genome assembly GCA_904420185.1 of uncultured Butyricicoccus sp. GTDB lineage: Bacteria > Bacillota > Clostridia > Oscillospirales > Butyricicoccaceae > Butyricicoccus_B. The sequence continues at coordinate 14,095 of CAJFUJ010000019.1, forward strand.
GCTTGAACAGGAAGGAGAGATAGGCCGGATTGAGGTGTACCTCAGCGGCAACCGAGGCCAGCGAGAGCGGTTGGGCGAAATTTTCGCGCAGGTAAGCGGCTGCCTGCTGGATGGCGCGGTTACCGCACCCGGCGCCGCGCTCTTCTGCCAGATGGCGGGTGGTCTGGGCTAGCAGGGTTTTGCACTCGGCCAGGGTCTGTGGCGGCTGGACGTCCACCCCAATGTCCTGGAGCAATTCGCCAAACCAGCGCAGCACGCCCTCGGGCGCGGCCAGTGAATTTTGACACACATCGAGCACCTTGCAGCCGTCCTCGCCGATGCGCTCAAATAGGCACTCCTCGGCCATAGTGGGTAAACGGCGTAGGAAGGCGCTCGCCTCTTCGGGGAGGGCGACCGATGCGCGGGGAAGCTGGGCGGCTTCGAGCAGCTCGCCAGGGTAGTAAAAACCATACTGCGCGACATAGTATGCGTTGTGGACAGCTTGGGGCAGGGGATTGGCGGTTTGGAAGATTTCACTCAACGCCACCGTGGGTTGGGTATTGAGGTATTCTTGGATGCAGCGCTGTAACCCTTCGGCAAACGCCCGGCTCCAGCTGATCCGGTCCGCTGCATCTGCCATACCGCTCACATCCAGCAGGACACAGCAGCTGGTTTCGCCATAGGGCAGGCAAAAGGACGGTTTGTTGCGGCAAAACTGCCCGCAGACCTGGGCGAGTGCGCCACGTCGCGCCGCGCCCGCCTGCACGGCCAGCGCCGCTACGGCGAGAAACCGCCCCTCGATACCGGCGTCTCGCAGCTGCTGGGGATGCACGGGCTGGGATGGGTCGCTGTGCAGTAGGCTGTCTAGTAGCTCAAAGCGCAGCATTTCGGTTCCTTTGGCAGCCAATTGGCGCAGCTTATCCGATTGTGCGGCCAGTTGGGCGGCGCTGGCCAGCTGAGTACGCGCGGTGTCCAACAGCGCCAAGAGCTTGGGGGCATCCAGCAGGTTTTTGAGTACATATTCGTTGGCGCCCTGTTTCATAGCCTCTTTGACATAGTCAAACTCCCCATGGCAGCTCAATGCAATGATGTAGCAACCTGGCAACAGGGCGCGTGCCTTTTCAATCAGCTCAATGCCATCCATGACCGGCATACTCAAATCGGTGATGATGAGATTGGGGGAAAAGCGGTCGATCAACTCCAAAGCTTCGGCGCCATTGCAGGCGTCGCCAATGAGGGAAAAACCGTGTTTCTCCCAATCGATGAGCTGTTTTAAAAACATGCGGACCAAAAAATCGTCATCTACAAGGAGTGTTTGAATCATAAGAATCCCCTCCGCTGCAAGTATTGTTCGGTAAAGTCTTCTACATTCTCCCGGGTGATCAGTTCAATCGGAAGATAGATATTTTGTGCGACTGGCTCACCGGACAAGCTGTCCAGTACAGTTTCGATTGCGGTGTACCCGATGGCATAGCCGTCCTGGGTGACAAGGGCACTCAAAAGACCGTTGCTGACAGCTGCAAGTGCGTCGGGTTGGGTGTCCACGGTGGCGATCTTGATCGTGTTCTGACGGAAAGCGGCTTTGACCTGCTCGGCTGCGCCCAAACTCATCACTGCGCTGGTGCAAAAGATACAGTCCAGGTCCGGATAGAGCGCCAGAATGTCTTGGGTGGCCTGCATCCCGCTGTCAAAATCCGAATCGGTATAACGAATCGCAACAATATCCACATTTGGGTACTGCCGGACCGTGCTTAAGAACCCGCCAGCCCGATCAAAATGGGAGGACTGGCTTTGTGGGCCGGTGATGACCGCGTACTGTCCGGAATAATCGCTGGCTTCCAGCAGGTATTCGGCAGCCATTACGCCGACCTGCTTGTTGTCCACGCCGATAAATGGTACGCGAGTGCCGTCGGCCCGGGTATCAACGGTAAAAAGCGGCACCCCTGCCTGCTCAGCTAAAAGCGCCATTTGCGGACCGAGCAACGAATCACAGGGCGACCATAGCAGTGCGTCCGGCTTTTGGTCCAAGATATCGCGGAAAATCATGCTTTGCTGATTGACGTCGGTCTCGTTTTCAGGATACAGCAAGATGAGCTCGACCCCGTATTGGGCGGCGGCGTCTTGCAGGCCGTTGCGCATCTCCTGCCAATGGGGGTTACCCATGGATTTCAGAAGCACTGCAATGGTGACCGATTCAGAAGGCGGCTGTGCTGCACCGTAATCCGCCGTGCAGCCGCTCAAAAGGAGCAAAGCTACCAACAAGCTGAGGATACGTTTCATGGGAACTCCTTGCTTAAATTTGATATTCTGTGGGATTGCGGCTGGCCGGCAATGTGATAACTGCTTGGGTGCCGGCTCCAGGGGCGCTGGTGTAAAACAGCTGGCCCTGGTCGCCGTAATACAGCTTAAGCCGCTCACGGATATTGGGAATGCCAATCCCACTAAAACCACCCCGGCGAGCTACCCGTTGCCCGCTCATCAGACGGGAAACCTCCTCCTGGGTCATGCCTGCACCGTTGTCAGTGACTTGCAGGATGAGCTGGCGGCCGTCGGTCTGGGTGGAGACCTCCACCCGGCAGCCAGGCTGTCCGGCCTTCGCGCCATGTAGGATGGCGTTTTCGACGAGAGGCTGTAAAATCAGCCGCGGCACATAAAGACCTTTGGATGCGGGTGCAATATGATAGCAGACCGTAAAAGAATCCATGTACCGAAATTGTTGCAGTTTGACATAGTTTTCGACTAAATGGATTTCCTCTTCCACGGTGAGGAAGGCCCCTTGCCGGCTGATGCTCGCTTGCAAGAGCTCGATGAACGCGCCGAGCTGCTCACCAATGCGGTCGGCGCCTTGGAGCATGGCGGCGTATTTGATAGAATTTAAGGTGTTATACATAAAATGCGGGGTGATTTGGTATTGCAAGGCGTCTAACTCGGCCTCTTTTTTGCGCATCCGCTCATCTACCAGTTGGCCGATGAGCCATTCGACCTGTTCAACCGTTTGGTTAAAGCCCGCACTGAGCTCCCCGATTTCGTCGGAATCCCATACGGTTGCGCGGGCGGAAAGGTCACCTTCCTGCACCCGGCGCATGGCATCCTTTAGGTTTTTCACGGGTGCGTACATCCAACGGGAGACACAGGACGCCACCCCCAGCATAACCAGGGTGGTCAAAATGAGCACAACGACGATATATCCCAGCTGGGCGCGCAAATCGCTGACAATTTGGTCGCGGTCACTCAGGCACACCAGCTGGAACCCGGTCATGGGAGAGCGCAAAGCGGTCAAGAGACGATTTTCCCCGTACTGAACCGATGCCAGGGAGGCGCTGGGCAGCGTGCTGCCCGGCCGTACGTCGGCAAAGGGGCGGGCGATGGCAGAGGTGTTTTCGGTCAGCAGGATGATACCTTCCGCATCAACCAGGTAATATTCGTCATCCGCGAATTGCGACCCGCCGCTGAGCAGCTGGTAAAACAGGTCACGTTCGCTGAGGTTGACTGCGATCCAGGCAAGCAAGGTTTGGGTTTCGTCATAGATCGGGCGGGTATAGGTGAGCACATATTGCGGCGCGCGATTGACGTTATCATATAAAATGACCGGAGCCAGACGGGTGCCGGACGGATGCTCCATTTGATATTGAAGCCAGAAATAGTTCTGTGTGAAAAAAACCTCCTGGACAGCGTGATAATCAGCGGAGGTGATAATTTGTTGCCGTTCAGGCAGATAAATATAGATGGAATCGATTAGGCCACCATCCGGCTGATATTCCTTGAGGTAGGCCGAAACCCTTTGCGCTTCTTCGGTGGTGCCGCGCGTTGCCGTGTAGTTGGTCAGCATTTGAAACAGCGTTTGATCGCAGGCGAGGGCGACGGAAGTGTCATAAGCCGAGGACAAAAGCTCTTCGAGCGAACGCATGGTGACCTGGAGGGTGCGGCTTTGCGAAAGTACATAATTTTGCTCGACCGTCTGGGCAGACAGACGGAAAAAGAAAAAGGAGACCAGCGCGCAGGCTGTGAGTGTTATGCCGCCAATGGCCAGCAACACTTTGGCGCGAAAGCCAAACTTGCGGCGCTGGCCGGGCGCCTGTTTGGGGCGGAAAAAAATTTGCATTTCAGACTCTCCCGGCTATAAAACCGTCAGCAAACAATCCAATTTACAATCATTATACTGTAATTTTATCCATACGTCAAAGCAAGGGTCTGGAAACGGGCGGAGAAATCCCCTTCATTTTTCAAGAAGGCTGTGCTATAATAGCAAGCGTACCGCGCTGGGCGAAGATCCCGCGGTATCTGAACATTGACGGAAGGAGGCTCTTTGATTGTGGACGAGATGTTGAAAGAGCAGGTGGACCAGACACCGGAAATGCAGGAGCAACCCGCACAGGTCCAAACCCAAGAAACCGCGCTTGAAGAGGCGGACAACCCGGCGGTTGCCAAGCGGAGAAAGTGGTCGGCGTTTGTGGAAGGCCCGGCGGCCGATTTCTTTACAGGCTATAAACTGGAAAAAATGACGATAGACGACGGCAGCGGCAACAAGGCCAAGTTCAGCCGCACAAAGGACGGCGGCATCAAAGTGGAGTATACTTCGGCGGTCCTGCTGTGAGTAGATAAAAAGGTTCCAGCGCTTACATGTGTAGCAGCTGGAACCTTTTTATCATTGCGGTGTTTATGCGTTAAAATGCGATTTTCTTGGCTAAATAGTGGACAAGATCGTCGATTTTGACGCGCTCCTGCTCCATGGTGTCACGGTCGCGGACCGTCACGCAACCATCCTGCTCGGTTTCAAAATCCACGGTGATGCAATAGGGGGTGCCAATTTCATCCTCGCGGCGATACCGTTTGCCAATGGAACCCGCGTCGTCAAAGTCCACATTGAACTTCTTGGACAGCTTCTCCCAAACCGGCTGGGCTTGGGCGGTCAGCTTTTTGGAGAGCGGGAGCACAGCAGCTTTGAAAGGTGCAAGCGCCGGATGCAGGCGCAATACGGTGCGCACATCATCCTTGCCGTTTTTATCCTGGCCCACGACCTCCTCATCATAGGCGTCGCACAGGAAAGCCAGCGCCACCCGATCGGCACCCAGGGAAGGCTCGATGACATAGGGGATATATTTTTCCCCACCCTCCTGATCGAAGTATTCCATGGAAACGCCTGACGTGTTTTGATGCTGTGTCAGGTCAAAGTCGGTGCGGTCGGCAATGCCCCACAGCTCACCCCAGCCAAAGGGAAAGAGAAATTCAATATCGGTTGTTGCGTTGGAATAATGGGAAAGTTCTTCCGGATCGTGGTCACGCAGGCGCAGGTTTTCGTCTTTCATGCCCAGCGACAGCAGCCACTGATGGCAAAAATCCTTCCAATATTGGAACCATTCCAGATCAGTGCCTGGCTTGCAGAAAAATTCCAGTTCCATTTGTTCAAATTCGCGGGTACGGAAGGTGAAGTTGCCAGGGGTGATTTCATTGCGGAAGGATTTGCCCACCTGACCCACGCCAAAGGGAATTTTTTTGCGGGTAGTGCGCTGGATGTTCTGGAAGTTGACAAAAATGCCCTGTGCGGTTTCCGGGCGCAGATAGATTTCGTTTTTCGCATTTTCGGTGACGCCTTGGAAGGTCTTGAACATCAAATTGAATTGCCGGATGTCGGTAAAATTGTGACCACCACAGTTGGGGCAGGTCAGACCATGCGAGACGATGTAGTCCATCATCTGCTGATTGGACCAACCCGCCGGATTTTCGCCGGTTTGTTCTTCAATGAGCTGGTCGGCGCGATGACGGGTCTTGCAGTCCTTGCAATCCATCAGCGGATCGGAAAAGCCGCCGACATGCCCTGAAGCAACCCAGGTCATGGGATTCATCAGAATTGCAGCATCTAGCCCAACATTATAGGGGCTTTCCTGGACAAATTTCTTGCGCCACGCCGCTTTGACGTTGTTTTTGAACTCCACACCGAGCGGGCCATAGTCCCATGTGTTGGCCAGGCCTCCGTAAATTTCTGAGCCACTGTACACAAAGCCGCGTCCCTTGCAGAGACTGACGATTTTGTCCATCGTTTTTTCTGAATTTTTCATTTTTCATGCTCCTTTTGGCGCATCTGGCTGATGCGCGCTTTTTTTCAGTAAGCGTCAAAAAAATGCTTGACATAGATCTATTCTACATATATAATTAATACTTGTCAAGGACAGTTTATCAAGTTAAATCGATGCTTATGGCGCAGTTGGAAGGGGAAATGCCCCGAAAGATGGCGCTTCGAGCATCTTCAATATGTTATACAATCAGGAAAATAAAAAACCATACAGAATAGATAAAATATGGGCTCGTAGCTCAGCTGGGAGAGCGTTCGGTTCGCATCCGAGAGGTCGAGGGTTCGAATCCCTTCGAGTCCACCAAATCAAGATAATCCGAACCTTTTCCCAATAGGGAATGGGTTCGGATTTATCATTTATCTGAATGAAATAGCATAAGTACAGCGGCGGCGGTATGTGTTACATACTGCCGCCGTTGTTATTCGGGCTTTGTCCCGTTTTTACATTTACCCTGATTCTGCTGCTGTGCTTGCCATTCGGCAAACGCTCTCTTGCCCTCGTCACTCTCAAAATAGGCTTGCATATCGGGGAGTAGACAGCGGGCAAGAGCTTCTAACTCATAATCAGGGATTTGGGGGTGGTATTGCTTTTTCCGCTGCGTCAAGTGGGCGGTCCTCCTTTGCGGCGATGTTGTACTGTCGGTAGTTGATGATATTTTTCACGTCCCCGGCCTCGTCGGTGACTGCAATCGTCTTTTCATAGGTG
>CAJFUJ010000020.1 GCA_904420185.1 uncultured Butyricicoccus sp.
CTTTGCATCCTTTCAGGTAGCACCCAAAGCGGCCAAAAAAGCCCAAACAGCTCATAGAAAAGCCGTTACAAAACATTATATAAAGTGCTCTATTTAAAATGCAGCTGCGCAGAACGTGCATTTTTAAGCCCTAAAAGGCAACAGGCGATAAACTGCAAAAAAAATATGAAATCGGGCAAGGACGCCGCGGCTGGACACGTTTATTATGAGAACAGCAACAAACGCCGAGCGCGGCGCTGCACCTGACAGGCGCCCGATCTTGCCGCACACCACGGTCGGGCGTTTGCCGGGGCCTCACACCGCAAAATCCCTCACTTGCGCATGTGAACCCGAATACACTCAATCCTGAAGAATGAAACAAGGGGGCAAATTTGCTATGAGTAAACAAACCGCTATCATGGACGGCAACCAGGCGGCCGCATACATCTCCTATGCGTTTACCGAAGTTGCCGGCATCTTCCCGATTACGCCGTCCTCGCCCATGGCCGAGTATGTCGACGAGTGGGCTGCCAACGGCAAAAAGAACCTGTTTGGCCAGCCGGTCAACGTTGTTGAAATGCAGTCTGAGGGCGGCGCAGCTGGTACCGTACACGGCTCTTTGCAGTCGGGCGCGCTGACCACTACCTACACCGCTTCGCAGGGCCTGCTGCTCATGATCCCGAATATGTACAAGATCGCAGGCGAAATGCTGCCGGGCGTTTTCCACGTTTCTGCCCGTACCCTGTCCGCACATGCGTTGTCCATCTTCGGCGACCACTCCGACGTTATGAGCGTCCGCCACACCGGCTTTGCTATGATCGCTTCCTCCTCTCCCCAAGAGGTTATGGACCTGGGCGCAGTATCCCACCTTTCGGCTATCCATTGCCGGATGCCGGTGCTGCACTTCTTTGACGGCTTCCGCACTTCCCACGAAATCCAGAAGATCGACGCGCTCGATTATGAGGACCTGCGGCCGCTGGTTGATATGGAAGCGCTTAAGGCGTTCCGTAAAAACTCGCTCAACCCTGAGCATCCTTCCACCCGTGGCACCACCGTCAACCCCGATATCTTCTTCCAGTGCCGCGAAGCGTGCAACCAGAAGGTTGCTGCCATCCCGGCCGCTGTTGAGCAGTATATGCAGGAGATCAACAAGCTCACCGGCCGCGATTATCACCTCTATGACTATTACGGCGCAGCAGATGCCGAGCATATCATCATCGTCATGGGTTCTGTCGCTGAGACAGCCAAGGAAACCATCGACTACCTGCTCTCCCAGGGCAAAAAGGTCGGCATGATTAACGTGCACCTGTATCGTCCGTTCTCGGCCGAGCATTTCTTGGCTGCTGTACCGGCGACCTGTAAGCGCATCGCGGTGCTCGACCGCACCAAGGAGCCGGGCGCTATGGGCGAACCGCTCTACCAGGATATCTGCTCGATCTACAAGGAAAAGGGCATCCCGATGGAGATCATCGGTGGCCGCTACGGCCTGTCCTCCAAGGACACCACCCCGGGCCAAATCCTGTCGGTTTACGAAAACCTGGACGCCGACACCCCCAAGAACAACTTCACCATCGGTATCGTTGACGATGTCACCTTCACCTCGCTGCCGATGACACAGGAGATCGACACATCCCCCGAAGGCCAGACCAGTGCAGAATTCTGGGGCATGGGTTCGGACGGTACGGTCGGCGCCAACAAGAACTCGATCAAGATCATCGGCCATGCTACCGATCTATACTGCCAGGCGTACTTTGTTTACGACTCCAAAAAGTCGGGTGGTCTGACCCAGTCCCACCTGCGCTTCGGCAAACATCCGATTCGTTCGCCCTACCTCATCAGCTCGGCTGATTTTGTCGCTTGCCACAACCCGTCCTATGTCCACCAGTATGACATGGTCAAAAACCTCAAGGACGGCGGCGTATTCCTCCTCAACTGCCAGTGGGATATGCAGGGCCTGGAAGAGAACCTGCCTGCTTCCATGAAGCGCGCGCTCGCCCAGAAGCATGCCCAGTTCTACATCATCAACGCCATTGATATCGCCCGCAACCTGGGCCTCGGTAACCGCACCAACACCATTTTGCAGGCTTCCTTCTTCAAGCTGTCCGGCGTCATCCCGATCGACCAGGCGGTCACCGAGATGAAGGACGCAATCTACAAGTCCTACTTTAAGAAGAAGGGCCAGGCAGTTGTCGATATGAACAACGCGTCCATCGACCACGGCCTGAACGAGCTGGTCAAGATCGATATCCCGGCTTCTTGGGCTACCGCAGAGGATGCTCCCAAGGAAGACAATTCTCCGGCCTTTATCCAAGAGGTCGTCAAGGTTATGAACCGCCAGGAAGGCGACGTGCTGCCGGTTTCCACTATGGTCAAGTATGGCCTGGAAGACGGCACTTGGCCGGCTGGCACCTCGCAGTATGAAAAGCGCGGCGCCGCGGTTGAGGTTCCTGAGTGGGATATGACCAAGTGCATCCAGTGTAATATGTGCTCCTACGTTTGCCCGCACGCGGCGATTCGCCCGATCCTGGTAAACGCTGAGGAAAAGGCTGCAGCTCCGGATGGATTTGCCACCAAGAAGGCAGTCGGCGCTGGCCTTGACAAATACGAATACCGCCTGCAGGTTTCCCCGTATGACTGCACCGGCTGCGGCAGCTGCGTCAACTGCTGCCCGGCTAAGGAGAAAGCCCTTGTGATGAAGCCGCTGGCTACCCAGATCAAGGAAGGCATCAACTGGAACTACGCGGTAGATAAGGTCGAAATCAAGAAGGATGCCGTCAGCGACAAGTCGGTCAAGAACTCCCAGTTCGCAAAGCCCTACTTCGAATTCTCGGGCGCTTGCGCGGGCTGCGGCGAAACCCCGTACATCAAGCTGGTCACCCAGCTGTTCGGCGATCGCATGTATGTTGCCAACGCTTCGGGCTGCTCGTCGGCTTACGGCGGCTCGACCCCGTCCTCTCCGTACTGCACCGATAAGAAGGGTTATGGCCCGGCTTGGGCAATGAGCCTGTTTGAAGATAACGCCGAGTATGCGTTCGGCTACTTGCTCGGCCAAGAAGCGGTCAAGCGTGAGCTGGTTGCTAAGGTACACGCTTTGTCCGAGCGCGGTGTCGCCAAGGATGCTTGCGACGCTTACCTTGAAAAGGGCAACGATGCTTCGGTTTCCCGCGAGGTTTCCGATGCACTGCTGGCAGCCATTGCAAACGACACCAGCGAAGAGGCTGCGTTCATCCGTCAGAATGAGGAGTTCCTCACCAAGAAGAGTGTCTGGGCATTCGGCGGCGACGGCTGGGCTTACGATATCGGCTACGGCGGCCTAGACCATGTCTTGGCTTCGGGCAAGGATATCAACATCCTGGTACTCGACACCGAGGTTTATTCCAACACCGGCGGCCAGGCGTCTAAGGCCACGGCGACCGGCGCCATCGCCAAGTTCTTTGCAGGCGGCAAGCAGACCAAGAAGAAGGACCTGGGTATGATGGCGATGAGCTATGGCTATGTTTACGTCGCGCAGGTTGCCATGGGCGCAGATCCGGCGCAGACCCTCAAGGCCATCCGCGAGGCCGAAGCATATGACGGCCCGTCCATCATCATCTGCTACTGCCCGTGCATCGAGCACGGCATGAAGTGCGGCATGGGCCTGAGCCAGGCTGCCCAGAAGCAGGCGGTTGAAGCTGGCTACTGGCACCTGTACCGCTACAATCCGGACCTCAAGGAAGAGGGCAAGAACCCGTTCGTCCTGGATTCCAAGACCCCGACCGGCGACTTCCAGAAGTATCTGCTCGGTCAGAACCGCTACGCTTCGCTCAAGCTGTCCTTCCCGGAAAAGGCCGACGCCCTTTACGCGAAGGCCGAGCGCGACGCGCACGAGCGTCTGGAAAGCTATCAGACCCTGGCCGATAAATAAGGAGAGTACGCCGATATGATGACTGCACAAGAATATATTGACAGCCTTCGCAAGCTCAAAACCCGCGTCTACATGTTCGGCGAACAGATCGAGAACTGGGTGGATCATCCGATGATCCGCCCCTCGATCAACTGTGTCGCCATGACCTATGAGCTGGCTCAGGATCCGCAGTATGCCGACCTGATGACCGCCACCTCTAGCCTGACCGGGCATACCATCAACCGTTTCACCCACTTGCACCAGTCCACCGACGACCTGATCAAAAAGGTTAAAATGCAGCGCCTGCTCGGCCAAAAGACGGCCAGCTGCTTCCAGCGCTGCGTGGGCATGGACAGCTTCAACGCCGTGTTTTCCACCACCTATGAGGTGGACGAAAAGTACGGCACCCATTACCACGAGAACTTCAAAAAATTCCTGACCATGGTCCAGGACCAAGACCTGACCGTGGACGGCGCTATGACCGACCCCAAGGGCGACCGCTCCAAGGCGCCGCATGAGCAGCTTGACGCCGATATGTTCGTCCACGTGGTCGAGCGCCGTGACGACGGCATCGTGGTCTGCGGCGCCAAGTGCCACCAGACCGGTTCGATCAACTCCCACTGGCACATCTTCATGCCCACCATTGCGATGGGCGAAGCCGACAAGGATTGGGCGGTATCTTTCGCCTGCCCGACCGACGCCGAAGGGATGTACATGATCTACGGCCGTCAGTCGTGCGACACCCGCAAACTGGAAGAGGACAGCGATATTGACGTGGGCAACGCCCGCTTCGGCGGCCAGGAAGCCCTGGTTGTCCTCGACCATGTGTTCATCCCCAACGAGTACATCTTCCTGAACGGCGAGTACGACTTCGCCGGGATGTTGGTCGAGCGTTTCGCCGGTTATCACCGCCAGTCCTACGGCGGTTGCAAAGTCGGCGTGGGTGACGTTGTCATCGGCGCAGCTGCACTGGCTGCTGAATACAACGGTGTAGAGCGTGCTTCGGCGGTCAAGGACAAGCTCATCGAGATGACCCATCTCAACGAGACCCTGTTCAGCTGCGGCTTGGCCTGCTCCTGCCAGGGGCATAAGACCAAGTCTGGCAACTACCTCATCGACCTGCTGCTGGCCAATGTGTGCAAGCAGAACGTCACCCGGTTCCCGTACGAGATCGTCCGCTTGGCTGAAGATATTGCCGGCGGCTTGATGGTCACCATGCCCTCGCAGAAGGACTTCCATTCGGACACCGTGGTCGGCCGCAATGGCGAGACCATTGGCGATATCTGCAACAAGTTCTTCGCTGCGCGCGAAGGGGTTGCCACCGAGGATCGGCAACGCGTAATGCGCTTCCTGGAAAACATGTGCCTGGGTGCGGCTGCGGTCGGATACCGCACCGAGAGCCTGCACGGCGCAGGTTCGCCGCAGGCCCAGCGCATTATGATCGCCCGCCAAGGCAACATCCAGGGTAAAAAGCAGCTGGCTAAGGACATCGCCGGCATCAAAAAATAAGCCATCTCCATAATTCTTTATCCATATTTCTCTCTATTTCCGGCGGTCTATTCCGGGCCGCCGGAAGCGTCCCTGCTTGAAAGCGAAATGGTTTCGGGCAAGCAAAAAAGCAGCCCTTTGTGGCTGCTTTTTTGAAGGATGCTTCACAAGATAGCATCATTTTTCATCTTTATTTTCCCGAATTAAGGCTGGGATATCGATTTTATACCGCTTAATGCGGTATTGAAGATTTTGCCGGCTCATCTTGAGCACCCGCGCAGACTCTGAAATATTCCCATTGTGCTCACGCAAAACCTTAACAATGGTGCTCCGCTCAATGCCCTTGATGGTGTTGTCCAGCGATGCACCTGTCGGCGGGGCAGCAGGCAAGCCGGATACTGGCAATGTAGGTGCTTCATAAATATGTTGCGGCAGATACGCCTGCGTAATCATGCAGGCATCGTCTGGTAAAATATTCATCGCATGTTCGATGGCGTGCTGCAATTCGCGCACATTGCCCGGCCAGGAATATGCCTGGAAGGCTTCGAGCGTGCCCTCGTCGATGTCGGCCACGTTGCGTACCAGCTTTTTGTTGCACTGCATAATGAAATGTTTGGCGAGCAATGGAATATCTTCTTTGCGCTCACGCAACGGCGGCACATTGATATTCACCACACCGAGCCGGTAAAACAGATCCTGCCGGAGCTTGTTTTCGGCAATCGCCTGATACGGCGGAATATTAATGTTGGACAACACCCGCACATCCACCTGGATTTCGGAAGCGCCGCCTACCCGCCGGACCACGCCGTCCTGCAACACGCGCAGCAGCTTGCTTTGTAGATTGATATTCATAGAGTTAATTTCATCGAGCAGCAGGGTTCCGCCGCTGGCCTGTTCAAATAGGCCGGCCCGGCGCTCAGCGCCTGTATAGGCCCCTTTTTCGGTGCCGAATAGCAGGCTTTCCAGCAGATTTTCCGGGATAGCTGCGCAATTGATCGCCAAAAATGGGCCTTTCGCCCGCCGGCTGGCGTTGTGAATGCTTTGCGCGAACAGCTCCTTACCTGTGCCGGTTTCGCCATAAATCATCACCGACGAGTTGGTTTTGGCCACCTGGCGGCACTGGGCAATGATGCTGCCCATCACGGTGCTAATCGAAATGATATCACTAAAGTGGTACTTGGCAGATAGCGCACTACGGTTTTTATTTTTCCCATCCGAGCTGCGGTCCATGAGCTTTTCCTGCAAATCGATGATCTGCTTATGCAGGCTGTCCACCGTGCTCCAGTCCTCCATAATGCTAAAGCCGCCCAAAATCTGGCCGTTTTGCACGACCGGATAGCTGCTGGCGACAATGTCCACATTTTTCCCATAGCGTGTGGAGTAATACTGCCGTACGTTGAGCGAGGGCCGTTTTTCGGCGATTGCCTGTGGGACCAGAAGCTCTTTGTTATCCTGCGGGCGGTATACGTCCATAATCGGCTCGCCAATGACATCTTGGGTCACGATGGAGTCCATCTTGACCGTAGCGTCATTGAGCAGCCAAATCCGGTTCTCTGCATCGCATAGGATAACCGATTCGCTGATCTGGTTGAGCACACTCAGCAACATATCATACTGGGCGTCTTTTGTCGCCTTTCGGAACACGAGCAGGCGGCAGCCAGCAGGCAGGTCCTCTGCACTAGGGGCTGGTGTGCGCAACAAGTATTCTCCAAATGCAAGGCAGGTATAGAGCGGCGTTTTATCCTCTTCCCAAAGGTAGGGCGCAAGCTCCTGTAATTTTTGTCCTTCCAGCTTTTCCTCCCCATGCAGCAGGCGGCGTCCAGCCTCGTTGACTTCCAGGATTGTGCTGTCCTCAGCCACCAGCAATGCACCGAGCTCACACGCCGATAGGATTTGCAGGATTTCTCGGTATTTCACACGCCATTTCTCCTTTCTGCCCAGAAAGCGCCGGCATTTTCCTCCAAACCCGGTGTAGTGTGCAGCCAGCAAAGGCTGCTTACGCCATCTGGGCGACAGATATTTTGTTTCCTTGCGATTAAGATTTCATCCGATTAATTTCATTCTATTATATATTATTTTTCTCGAATTGCCAAGACTGGCTTTTGAATTTTCATTGCTGCCCAAACGCCCGGCGGCATGGTTTTCCGCAAATCAGGTTGGTGACTACAATGAAATTGGAGCTGACTCCAAAGCAGGGCTTAACGCTAGCCATGCAGACGTCCATGCACCTGCTACAACTAAATAATTTGCAGCTGCGCAATTATTTGGGCGAACTGATGACCAGTAATGCGGTTGTAGAGCTGGAATTTCCTGATATTGAATACCGCCCCAGCCCCTTCGACCGGCAGGGGGCACGTCCCCGCACCAACAACGATGAGCGCGACGCGCCTTCCAAAGAGCAGCTCATGGAAGACCGGGAAACAGATGCTTCTGCGCTTGGCGATTTATTTTTGCAAAGTGCTGCCCTCAAGCTCCCCGGTTATCAACAGCGTATTTTAAACTATCTCATCCATTCATTGGATGAAAACGGGTTTTTATCCGAATCTCCACAGGCTACATCCCAAATTTTAGGCGTGCCGTTTCAAGATGTGCAGCGGTGTATTGGACTGCTGCAAGGCATGGAGCCTGCCGGAATTGGCGCGGCTGACCTGCGCGACTGCCTGCGTATCCAGCTGCTGCGCGCTACACCACAGCAGGATAAACTGGCCTTGCAGATTGTCGAGCATCATTTGGAGGCCATGGCAAAGCAGCAATACGGCGCAATTGCCAAAGCGCTTGGCGTTTCCAAGGCGCAAGTATTGCATTCTTGCGAGCGCATCCGTTCTCTCAATCCTAAGCCGCTCAACGGTTTAGGCGGCGAGGTGATGACCCAATATATCCTCCCAGATTTCTATGTCATAGAGGAGGACGGTCAGCTTCGCTGCATTATGAACGATTACTTTCTCCCCAAGATCAAAATTGATTCCTCCTACGCCGATCTGCTACGCAGCAAGACGCTCAGCGAATCGGACAACGACTATATCCAGAAAAATTACCGGCAGGCTAACGACGTTGTCAAGTTCCTGTCTTACCGCAAAGCCACACTTCAGCGTGTGGTTGAATATATCCTGGTCGTCCAAGCGGATTTTTTCCTCTATGGTCCCGGCCACCGCGTCGTAATGGGCAACCGCGAAATTGCCCAGGCGCTTTCTTTGCACGAATCCACAGTCAGCCGTGCAGTCAGCGGCAAGTTCTTTGAATGCAAATGGGGGGTCTTTCCTCTTAAGTCGCTTTTCATGCACAGCGCGGGCGCTGATCCGGAAAGTGGAAACTTTGACCAAATCCTCCGCCGCATTCGTGAGCTGATCGAATCTGAGCCGCCCGGCTCGGCATACAGCGACCAGCATCTGGCCGAGTTGCTGCACAACGATGACATCCAGATTGCCCGGCGCACCGTCGCCAAATACCGCGGCATCCTTGGCATTCCGCCCGCGAACCAGCGCAACGCCAAGCAAAAGCGGTAATCTATCCGCCTGTTGGGGCGTATAAAACATTGCTTGTAACGTTTTGTTCCAGTTTCTATTCCGCCGTTCAAGTCAATTCCTCTACAAACAAGCGATCTATCACTTCCTTTCACTTGGGATGGGACTGGGAAGGCAGGCCTTGCCTGTCTACAAAACGATACATATTTTTGTAAGATAGAGAGGGCACACTGTCCTCTCTATCTTACACCCATTTTCCCGATGCCGGCTGGTCTGCTGCATGGTGCAGATCCAGGAAAATTTCAAAATCTTGCGTTTTTCAAATCTGTCCTCTGGCCGCTTTGAGGGCCGCGCGTGTGCAACAGACTAGAAAGAGTTTGCAGGGTTTCGGGGCTTTGCTTGCCGCCGCTTGACAGCCGCATCAGAAAAGTCTAAATTGAAAACTATGGAAAGGTATTCAACCCTCTAACTTCTAGGGGCCTTTCACAACAGGTAGGAGCGATGCATATGTTTTCTGAACTGATTGCAGAAGTAACCGATTGGTCTGTCTTGACCGAAAGCGTGCAGGAGTACATCTCAAACCTGTCCTTTAACTCGGTCATTGTCACGATCATGATGATCTTCATGATCATGGGCGCCATTGACAAGGCACGCGGCAATAAGCTCGGCTATGGCGAGGCCTTTGACGAGGGCTTCCAGGCGATGGGCCCGCTCGCAATCGCCATGGTGGGCGTCATTGCAGCGGCGCCGGTCCTCAGCATGGTGCTCCGGCCGATTATTGGCCCGATCTACGAATTTCTAGGCTCCTCGCCAGCGGTGTTTGCTACCACCCTGCTGCTGGCTGACTCGGGCGGCTACACCCTAGCGGTCGAGCTGGCCGGGCAGGACGTCGTCATGGGCCAATTTGCCGGGCTGATCATCGGTTGCACCATGGGCTGCATCCTGCTCTTCGATATCCCGGTAGCGCTGACGCTCATGAAAAAATCCGACCGCCCGGTGCTTGCATGCGGCATTTTGGTCGGCGTCATCACCGCACCCATCGGCTGCTTCGTCGGCGGCATTGTTATGAATCTTGCGACCGGCTACACCATGGATCTGGTCACGATGTTCTTCAGCTTGCTGCCGGTCATTCTGGTTGCGTTGATCTTGGCTGCCGGGCTGTGGTTCAAACCCATGGCACTGATGAATGGGTTTTCCAAATTCGGTGCATTTGTCACGGGCATGATCGCCATTTTTGTCGCCTTGGCTGTGGTGCAGGAGAAAACCGGCATCCGCCTGCCGCTGTTCCATTTGATGGTGGACGAAAACGCCGAAGGCATTTCCCCGCTTGCATCCAGCATTGAGATCCTAGGGGACATTGCATTTATCCTGCTCGGCGCCTTCCCCATGGTCGAGTGGATCAAACGGCATTTTGGCCGGCCACTGGCCAAACTGGGCAGCCGCCTTGGCATGAATGAAACCGCGTCGGCCGGCATTGTCGCCACCCTGGCGAACAACATTCCAACCTTCCAGATGGTCCAGGACATGAACCCCAAGGGCAAGTTGCTCAACATCGCTTTTGCATCGTGCGCCGCCTTTATGTTCGGCGACCACTTGGGCTTTGTTGCGGGCGTCAACACCGAAATGATCGTGCCGATGATCTTTGCCAAACTCGCCTGCGGCCTGTCCGCTCTGTTCCTCGCCAACCTCCTCTCGCCCCAGCTGCTGGCCAAAGCCGAGCGGGCACAGCAGGAGGCTGCTTCTAAAGCCGATTGATCTTTCATCATGCAAACAGCCCACTTTGCGGCCCTGGGAAGGAGCTGAACCCTCTTCATGAAGCCTATCTTTGTTATCGGACACAAAACCCCTGACACAGACTCGATCTGTTCGGCTATTTGCTACGCCAATCTCAAGCAAAAGCTGACCGGCGAGGAATACATCGCCTGCCGTGCAGGTGCAGTCAATGCAGAAACCAGCTATGTGCTCGAAGCCTTTCAGGTGGCGCCGCCGCGTTATCTGGATTCGCTCCAGCCTCGCTTATCCGACGTGCAATTTCGCAACGTCAAAGGCATCAGCGCCGAGCTTTCCCTTCGCCGGGCTTGGAAATACATGAGTGAGCAAAACATCCAAACCATTCCTGTGGTTGATGAAAACAACTATCTGGAGGGTATCTTGACGCTGAGCGACATCGCCCGTTTCTACATGGAGGACCAAGATGCAGACGCACTTGCAGCGGCCAACACCAGCTACCGCAACCTGGTCGATGTGCTGAGCGGCGAACTGGTCGTAGGAGATCCGGACGAGAGCGTCACCCAAGGCAATGTCGTAGTCGCGGCTGCCA
Source organism: uncultured Butyricicoccus sp. (assembly GCA_904420185.1). Lineage (GTDB taxonomy): Bacteria > Bacillota > Clostridia > Oscillospirales > Butyricicoccaceae > Butyricicoccus_B. Next base: position 11,132 of record CAJFUJ010000020.1, read on the forward strand.
ACCCGGACGTGATGGAGGACTATATCGCCGAGCACGACCTGGTGATTCTGGGCAACCGCTACGAATCCCAGCTGTGCTCAATTGAAATGAAAGCCGGGTGCATCATCATTGGCCTAGGCGCCAAGGTATCGCGCACCATTCAAAAACTGGCGCGGGAATCCGGCTGCAAAGTCATTGCCACCCCGCTGGACACCTATACCTGTTCCAAGGTCATCAACCAGGCGGTACCGGTCAGCCACGTCATGCGCACCAGCAACCTGGTCACCTTCCAGCTCAATTCCCTGGTGTCCGACGTCAAGGCCACGGTTGCAAAAAAGCGGATCCGCTACTATCCTATCCTGGACGAAGCAGGCAAGTATGTGGGCATGATTTCGCAGCGCAACCTGCTGGATATGGAAAAACAGCAGGTTGTCCTAGTCGATCACAACGAAAAAGACCAGGCAGTGGACGGTATCCGTTCGGCCCGCATCATCGAAATCATCGACCATCACCGCATCGACGCAGTAGAGACCAGCAACCCGATCTATTTCCGCAACCAGCCGCTCGGCTGCACAGCGACCATCATCGCGCAAATGTACGAGGAAAACGACATTGCCATCGATCCGACCACAGCTGGCCTGCTGTGCTCGGCCATTCTATCGGATACATTGATGTTCCGCTCGCCGACCTGTACCCCCATCGATCAAAAAATTGCGGAAAAGCTGGCCCAAATCGCTGGACTGGACATCAAAGCGCACGCAGTTGCGATGTTCCGGGCTGGTTCCCAGCTAGCCGACCGTTCGACCGATGAGATTTTCCACCGGGACTACAAATACTACCAGGTCAAAGACAAGCGTATGGCCATTTCGCAGGTGACCAGCGTCAGCGCAGACGAGTTGACCGAACTCAAGCCCAAGATGCTCAGCTATATGGAGAGCTGCTTACCCACCTCCGGACTTGCCATGCTGTTTGCCATGTTGACCAATATTATAGACGAAACAACCGAACTGCTTTTTGTCGGTCCACACACAGCTGAACTGGTGCAGGCTGCCTTCCACGCCGATTGTGACGAAAATTCGGTTATGCTCCCCGGTGTGGTCAGCCGGAAAAAGCAGCTGGTCTTTCCGCTGCTCGCCACCCTTGAAGAAGATGATTTCCCCGATGTGGAAGTTTCCGAATAAGGGCGCAACCGACGTTATATTGCCAACATCTTATTTAACCCATTTCATAATTTCCCTTTCTAAATGCGGTAGCGCGTACAGGGTCTGACCCTGTGCGCGCTGCTTGCATTTTCATCCACGGGAAAGAAACAATTTGTTACATATCCCACATCCGCCATCAGGCCCCGAACCTTTCCCGCCATGCCCTTTTAAAATACGTGGTTATAAAAAAGTAACCTCTTGTGCAGCGCTCCACATTCTCTTATAATGAAACCGAGGGCAAGGGCATCGGATCGCTCACGCCCCAGTAATCGTTTAGGAGGCAAGAAAAATGAGCAATGAAATCCAGGTTGAAGAGCTTTTGAACGAAAAGCAGATGAACGGTAAGGTAGGGCTATTTGCCAAGGTCACCATTCTGCCGGGTGCTACTTTGGAAGACCACGAGCACCATGGTGAAACCGAAACCTACTACATCCTTTCCGGCGAGGGTTCTTACACCGACAACGGTGTGGCCTGCGCAGCCAAGCCGGGTGACACCTTCTTCTGCGAGGACGGTGGCAAGCACGGCATCTCCTGCACCAGTGCTGAACCGCTGGTATTCATGGCGCTCATCATCAAAGGCTGAGAAAAAAGCGTGGAGCAAACCGGTTTCCGGTTCTCCACGCTTTTTTCATGCCTGCCACAGGCGCTTGAGCTGCGCAAAAGGTACGATGCGATTGTGCGCCAATAGGTTCCGGATTTGCCGGCACATTGCCAGACGCCTGGCCTCTTCCGGCGGACAAATGCCGCCATTGTTGCGCACGATGTAATCCAAATTCCCGATTTCCAGATCCTGCGGTTCCTGAATCTCTTCATCGTTGGAGTTGCGGACTGGCAAAAACCGCATCAATGCAGCGGTATGCTGCCCAATAAACCGCACACGGAACTGTTCCACTTCGGGAAATACCACCGCAATCTGTGCCTTCCACAAAGCGCTTTCCACAGCCTCCCTACTGTATGCATCCGGCGGGCTGCCATCTGTATGTGGACTGCGCAGGGCTTCCAGCGCGGTTTCTACCGGCTCTTCCAGCATATTTTCATGCCGGTCCAGCAGTGCGGCGCATAGCTCAGCATCGCCATTGCCGATTTGTGCGGCGACTTCGGCCAGATAATGCTGCGCCCACTCCTGGTAGGGTAGCCCCGCCGCCGCCTCTAAACAAAAGATGCGGCAGTCGTATTCACGAACCACATAACGCAGCCCTTGCCACTTTTTTTCTCCGGCAGGGCCGGTATACTCCAGCACAAATACCGCTTGCTGTGGCAGAGCCTTGCATGCAGCCGTATATTCCTGCACAAACCGCCGCCAGCTGTCCAGCTCCCGCTTTTCGCACAAGCCGCGCAGCCAAATAAAGCTTTCATGCAGCGGCAGGGTATCGCTGGCGGCCAGGTAGGCCGCATAGCTTTGTCCCGGCCAATAACCGGCCTGAAAATCCGGCGGGCAAAACCGCGCAAGTAGGTATTCGCCCGGATCACAACCCGACGGTGGGGTGCAGATGCTCAATGTCCGGTCGGCGCGCAGGGCGGAAAACCGCTCACGCAGTAAGCTGTCGAACACATCGCGCCAAGGCAGGCGGCCGGGGATCTGCAATACGAAGGACCGTTCATCCAACAGGAACTGTTCAATCCCGTCCATCAGGCCGATGGAAATGCTGAGCTGCCGCCACCAGATTGAGCCGCTTTTCATGTCTCCTTCACCCCTTCTATCAGCAATTTTTCCTCCAATTCTGCCGCCGTCCCGAGCAGGTCGCGGAAGTTCTTGGTTGCAAACAAGAAGGTTCCCCCCGCTGTTTCGCGCAAGATATTCAAATCCTTGAGCTCATATAGCAGGGCTTCAATCTGCTCGGTGCGCAGTCTGGTCAGCGGCCGCAGGCCCCAGCCTTCTGCCTCTTTTAGCAGCTCATCCGCGTGATATCCAGCCGCCGAAGGGTTCTTAGTATCCATCCAACCCATCAGCAGCGCCAAAAGATAGTAGTAGTTGCCCTGGTCCTTATCCAGCAGCAGAGTACTTTCGAACTTGTCATGGATTTCATGGATAAAGTTGCTGTCCGAAAGCACCTTTTTGATATGCGCGTCGGTGATGATATAGGCCGGCGTGGTGGTCTGGTTGTAACCTGCATAATCGGGTGCGCGCATGGATTCAACCATCTTTTTGCAGTAAAGCTGGATTAAGCCGGGGAAATAGTTGGTGGTGGCCAAAATTTGCGAAATCAGCACCCGGTCCTCGAGCACAAAGCCCAGATAGGCCAGCGGCCCGGTCAGCAATTCGGCGGCCACAGCCGCGTCAAACGGCCGCACATTCAACGATGCCAAGTGGGTGATGACTGCATTATTACCCAGCGCCACGCTGCGGTTGAACCGCACGATGTTGTGCAGGCCGGCCAGCACAAATTTAAACCGGCCAGGCAACGACTGCTGAATGTCCTTGAGCTCCGCAATGGGCTGATAACCTACCTCTTTGCAGCTTTCAATGAATGCATCCGCTTCATCCAGCATAATGAGCAGATAATCAATCGGCGCTTGTCCCTGCGCACGCAGGCGGCGCTTGATTGATTCGGCAAGGGTCGCCCAACTGTCGGTTTTGCTACCTGGGGACAAAATTTCCAAATCAATCAGTTCACCGGACAGCTTTTCTGCTGCCCGGCCGTAGTCCAAACCGACCAGATCCACCAGCACCGCTCTGCACCCGGCGTTCCCATCCAGGTCGATGCGTGCCTTTTTGAAAAGCGCCGATTTGCCCAGCTGCCGGCCGCCATAAATCAGGTTGACCCCTTGCGCCGATTCGATTTCACGCAGCTCTTCCTTTCGTCCTATGAACATCTCCGGCGGCATCGCGCTGGTCGAGTCAGCCACATACGGCTGATAGTAGGAAAATGGCATCCCCACTGCCATGAGCATACTGTTTACTGTGGCCGCGTTATAACGCCTAGCTAGAAATTGAATGACCACACGGTCGATCAGCAGATAGGTATGGAACAAACCAGATTCCTTTTCCTTGATCTTGCGCGCCAGCTTGCGCCGGTCAGGCTCGGTCAGCGCAAAATCCAGCAGCACGATCTTGTTGCCGCGTGCAGCGTCCAGCTCGCGGAATTTTGCCAACAACCCTTCGGTGTTATAGCTGCCATACAGGCATACGACCATCATCCCTTTTTGGGCAATTTCCGAGCCAAAGTCCGCAATCGGATGGGGAAAATTCCGACGTCCGGCCACAGTTTCAGCTTTGACCCAATAGTGATCTTCCACAATATGCGGATCGTGCCGTTCTTCCACTTTAAGCCCGTAAAATCCCAATTGGAGCAACAGGGCGGCGATCGTTTCCCCGCGGCAGCCCTTCCCCTTGATCCAGCTGTTGATCAGCGCATGTCCACCCCGGATATCCTTACGGTGCGAACTGCGGGTCTGCACATTTTTCAGCGCCACCCCAGCGTTGCTGACCATGGCAAAGTTTTCGCCGTACTCATCCCAAAAGTCACGCAAGTAAGCGGATACCTCGGAAACGGCTGGCTTCATCTGATATTCCCCGCGCTGCACGAGGTTCATCCAGTCTTCGGCAACCGTAAAATTTTGCTGCTCGATCTGGGCGCGAATTTCGGTTTCCGCATTGTTCTCCACAAAAAGCGCCGGATTCTTTTCACAAAGTGAATCCAGCTGTTGGCGCAGCTGGGCGCTGTACCGTTCGGCTGCGCTGTGGATTTTGTCATAGACCTGTTCAACCAGGCAGAAGAAGAATCCATAGTCGCCGGTTTGGCAGCATTGGCTATACCAATAGTGCATGGTGTCCTCCAGCGTAGTCAGGAACACATCACTGAGCATGATTTGCCCGCGGCTACTGGCCAGGGCATAGTTTTCCTGAAACTTGCGGAACTCTACACGAGCCTTATGCGCTGTCTGCTCCCGGCACTTTTCCGCCCAGTCTGGGATGCGAACCGCCTCTCCCTGCCCCACATCGGTCAGGTAGTGGGCCAACAGATCAGCTGTACCATAGTTGTTGTGCCGGCTGTCCTGCCCATAGAGCTCATCAAAGCGGGATTCGAACGGCTTATGCACCTGTCGGGCATATGTACAGATGCGCGCCAAAATGTGAAACTTCGGCAGGCCGCAAAAGGTCGCACGCAGGTCGGGCAAAAAATCCTGGTCCAGCAGCACCGCATCGCTGCGCAAAAAGCCGGCAAAAAAGTACTTTTTCTGCCTTGGCTCCCACGTTCCAGCCAACCGCGCGTCCAAATCGCGCGCTGCCTGTCCCAGCAGCGCTAGGCCGGCGTGTTCTTGCGTCGAAGTGGCTGGCATTTGTGTGAGCACATGACACAGTTCTTCCAGCTGCGCACGCAGGCGGGGTTGCAAGGCCGCATATGCCTGCGCGCCATCACTTTTCTCCTCCTGTACATGCGCCCCCTGGTCAACCAAGTCGTACCATTCAGCAGCAATCCGCACAATTGACTGGATGTTAGACCGCAAGTTGCCGCGCCGGCTGCTGACCAGCTTGGAATTTTGCTGCTGCATGGTCAGTGCGTTCCCTGCTTCCTTCCAATTGTCATCGATCATCCGCTCGACTGCCGCGGGATTGATGTTGGTGGCGCCGACCTTTTTGCCAGGTAAGATCCACGTTTGCACAAACGATTCCCGCGCTTGTTCCATCGCCGCACCGTCGCGCGCAATGATTGCAGTCAACATGTGGGCGAGTGTACCGCTACGCGAAAAAATTAATTTCTTGGTCTCGAGCAACCGTGCCAAGCCAACATTGTCCCGTGGCGGCGTTTCGATATGCTGCTGGTACAAATCCTTGGCTTGGTGGATCAATTTCTCCATCCAGCCGGCCAGTGTTTTGGCATGTACCAACCGATAGGGTGAAAAAGCGTCCACCGGCTCATCCACCTTTTGATGGAAATCGGCCGTGGTCTGGTATACGGCGTCGAGCGCCGGAATTTGGCGGAATAGCGCCACACTATCGTGCAGCATTCCTAGGGTGTATGTATAGTTCGCGCGGGAGGAAAAAGCCGACCGCAAGGTCGCCGCAGCCAAGCAGAAATTGTGCAGGGGGATGTAATCCCGGTCGTATTTATCCAACAGGGTCAGCAGCGCATCAGGTGCATAATCGGTCTCGTCAATCGGGCCGTCCAATGCCAAATTGACTGCGGTATACACCGGCTCGATCTCCGGATTCAGGTTGGTGGCTGCTTTGAGATACGCAAGCATCGCTGCAAACCGGTCCTCACCGGAAAACGCCAGCGCACAATCGATGCATGTGCGCTTGTCCATTCCGAGCGCAGACCAGCCATCCTCGTCGGTGTATGCCTGGGGCACATCCCATTGTTCGTCGAGCCCATCGTCTTCGGCACCTGGCCCTTCGGCTTCCGGCCGCGCGGGATGCGCTGCCTCATCTTGGACGTCAGGTAGTCCCTGCGCTTGTTCGCGCGCCATTTGCTCGCGTTTTTCTCGGATTTCACGGCGCAGCGCGCTTGCCTGCTGATGCTCGGGATAGTCGCACAAGATGCGGCTGATATGGTCTTCTGCTTCATCCAACATGCCGAGCTTCGCCTCACAAAAGGCCAACCTGGACAAGATGTTGCCTACATAAATACCGGTAATCCGGCTATCTGTATGCAGTTCGTCCGTTTTTCGATAGAGCTGCTCCCACGCTTTGCAAGCCTTCACTGCGTCTTGCAAAACTTCAGGCTTATTTTCCACCTGATATTGTTCTATATACAAGCGGATGAGCGCATAGTAATTGTTTATCATATTTCGTGGCGAAATATCCTGGCTTTTTATCAATGGCTCCAATAGCGTGCGCGCTTTGCGGAAGTCACCCAAATACCCATATACAGTGGCCAATCGGATTGCGGCAATGGCCCAGCGGATCGGGAATTGGCTCTCATGTGCGCGATAGAGGGCTTCCGCTTGCTGCATGGGCTGTTTGTCTCCTGTGCGCTCAAAGATCACAATGCTGCCCGCCAGCAAATCGACCAGCGCCTGTGGCGCATCCGGGGTTTGCAATGCGCGGATGAGATACGGCTCTGCCTGTTTGCGCAGATTGTAATCCTTCGGCGCTTCCTGAACCAAGTCGCGGGCATATTCCAACAAGCTCTGGCCAGCAAACTCGGCATCCGATTGAATTTGGACCGGTTTCCCATCCGGCCGCAAAACAAATTGTACGGGCAAAAAATCCGGCAGACTGTCGCTGTGCCCAAACGACGGTAAGCGGGCAGCCAGTTCCTTATCTTTCACATCAGAATATAAAAATGGATACTGCTTTTCCTCGCACGAGATGACACCACGCTCCATCAATTGGTTGGTCTCTGTAATTTCCCCATACCATACGTCGTCCTCTTGTGACTGGTCGGGCTGCTCCGTTGCTGGCTGATAAAAAGTTTGGGCCAACTCCGCCATGCCCGTTTGTGGATAAAGCGCCGTCAAACGCCGCTGTGGGTCGGCCACCTGGGCTGATACCTCCTTGCGTGCAAGCAGCACTTCCATAAGCGCATCCAAATGCCGGGCAGACACCTGGGGACGGTGCGCATTGAGCCAACATACGGCCGAGACATCGTCGGTCTTTTCACAGGCCAGCAGCAACAGGGTAAACAGCCGATCCTCCTGTTCCGGCTGCGTGCCAGACAACAAAGCCGCTGCTGCCAGCGCACCACTGCGCACAAAATTGTCCTGCTTGTACTCTGCAAAAGCCGCTTCCCAGAGTGCGCCGCCTTGCCGCAACAGTTCGCTCTCCCACTGTCCGCATCGCACCAGCATCAAACCGCATAGTTTGCGGGATTGTTTCCAGTCGTCCGGGACATTTTGCAGATCTTTTCGCATTCTTTCGGCGGCTTGACGGCATTTTCCCATATCATTTGCCCGAATATTGGTTCGGAAACTGTCAAACCGGCCGGTAATCTGCACCTTCTCCTTTTTGGGTAAACTCTGAAATATGGCATAAAGTTCTTGGTCGCTTGGCATGATGCTTTCCGGCATGTCCATAAAAAAGGCAGTCTGCACTGGAACCGGTTGGGTCCTGGCTGGTCTATCCGCAGACGGCTCAGGGCTGCTGGCTGGGATACTTGCTTCTGATTGCAGCTCCCCATAGGCCTTAATCGCGCCATACTGTATAATTAAATCTTTTCCATCGTCTGAAAGGATCTCGATTTCCTCGGTGCCATCGTTATCCACCACTGTACCAACAAGCTGTTGATCCTCCCCATATACGATCTCCACCTTGACGCCTGGTTGAGCTTTGGCTAATTTTTTGCGCAACAATGCCATACCATTCATCCTTTCTGTGTCTAGCGGGCACCCTTACTGGCCGCTTTTGGCCTTGGTGCGACCGTCAATGTTTCGGGCTGTTTCACGAACGAATTTGTCCCTTTTATTTTAGCAGAACTTCCAGTAAGCGAAAAGAGCCAAACATGAAAAAGGCCCAGAAAGCTTTGAACCCTGGCTGCACTCTCTCAAAGGCACACAACGGTCAAGGTCTGGTTGTCGGTCGCACCGCTCGCGCGGGCTTGGGCGAACATTGCCGGGATGATATCCTGCGGCTTGGGCTGTGCCTGAACAATCTGCGCAATCCGTTCGGCGGTCAGCCCGCCGAAGGCCCCGTCCGAACCCAGTAACAGCCGTCCGCCACGCATGGCTGAAAGCGGATAGGTGCAAACCACCGGCTTAAGCGATTCAGCTGGGCGGGTCCCCACACACTGGGTCAAACAGCAGGCAGCCTGCTCGTAACCGGGCGCATCTGGCGCAATCCCTTGGATAAACGCCAGATTATGCAAGGGCGCAAGCAAAGCCGCTTTTCCTTCCCGCGCCAGATAGGCCGGGCTATCTCCTAAGGCTGCGATGGTCAATGCATCTTCGCTGAGAATGGCTACGGTCAACGTACTTCCTGTGGTGTAGAACCTGCCGCAGTTTTCCCGGTAGATGCGCTCTGCTGTCTGCCGGATCGCTTGGTGGGCACCACGCTCGAGCTCTTCTGCATAGAAAATCTTATCGGGTTGATGCAGCGCCTCAGGGTACAAGATACACAGCAACTCTCCGCAAAAGGCTGCTGCCGTCCGGCGGGCACAATCGGCGCCCGCCGATAAACCGCCCATCCCATCAGCAACGGCAAATACAGCGATAGGCTGCTGGAATGGAAGTGGGTAAAACAGCTGGCAATCCTCATTTTGTTCACGGTCACCTATAAAAGAATCGGAAAAATAGGTCAGCTCCATAGACAATCTCCTTTCCGCTCCGGCGGTTTTGACATATCACGAAGAAGCGGCACAAACAGGACATGCTCCCTCCCCGGATCACTTCTTCTGCGCGCACATTTTGCCGATACTTTATTTTACCATCTCTTGACCCGAATGAAAAGGGGCGCTGGCACACGGTTTTTTCTTTTCTACGCAGCGGATCACGCTTCCCCAGCTAGACACCGCCCACATCGGCAAAAAGGTTCCGGATTTGCCACCCAACGGCATCTCCGGAACCTTTGATCGTTTTTATTTGTGGCCTTCGCGCACTTCTTCAAACTCTGCCTGAATCTCCTCAGACGGCGGCGCAGTGGCCAGTGAAACCACCACGATGCACAGGCAAGAAAACAGGAACGCAGGCAGCAGCTCATAGATATCCCAAATACCACCCAGCTTGCTGATCACCAGGTTCCAGAAGAATACCATACATCCGCCACCGACCATGCCAGCGATGGCGCCGGCGCGGTTGATCCGCTTCCAAAACAGGCTAAACAACATCAGCGGTCCAAACGTCGCGCCAAAGCCCGCCCAGGCAAAGCTGACAATGGTGAAAATGACGCTGTTTTCGTCCAGCGCAATCACAATGGCGACCAGCGTGATCACCAGCAGCGCCACGCGGGAAATAATCAGCACTTGTTTGTCGGTCGATTCCCTGCGCATCAGGCCCTGATAGATATTTTTCGCAAACGCCGAGGCTGCAATCAGCAGGTAAGAGTCCGACGAGCTGATGGTTGCCGCCAGAATTCCGGCCATAACCAGGCCGGCCAGCAGCGGCGGCAGCAGGTTGGTGGACAGGACGATGAACACATTTTCCGCCTCCGACGCTGTTGTCAGCGCTGTCGGGTAGAGCGAACGGCCCACAATGCCGATGAACACCGCCACAACCAGCGAAATGAGCACCCACACGGTCGCAATCCGGCGCGAGGCCGCCAGCTCATGCTCGCTGCGGATGGCCATAAAGCGCAACAGCACCTGCGGCATTCCAAAATAGCCCAGGCCCCAGGCCATCATAGAGACAATATTCAGCAGGCCATATACGCCAGCTTCGCCAAACTGCGGCACTCCATTGACTACCTGCTGTACACCTGCGGCGTCGGTTACTGGCGTTGCCACGCCAAAGAATTCCAAAAAGCCCGGGATGCTCTGCGCGTTGTCCAAAACAGCACCCAAGCCGCCAGCTGCCAGTGTGCCGGTCACAACAATAATCACAAGTGCTGTAATCATCACGATTGCCTGCATAAAGTCGGACGCGCTCTCGGCCAAAAAGCCGCCGACAATTGTATAGATCAATACAAACACCGCGCCGATGATCATCATCGGGATATAGTCCAGCCCGAACAGGGTGGAAAAGAGCTTGCCACAGGTGACCAAACAGCTTGCCGCATACACCGTGAAAAAGATCAGGATGAACAGCGCAGCGATGGTCATAATGACCCGGCTTTTCTCATGGAACCGGTTGGAGAAGAACTCGGGCAAGGTAATGGCATTGCCCGCCTTTTCACTGTAACGGCGCAGCCGCCGCGAGGTGATCAGCCAGTTGATATATGTACCCACTGCCAGTCCAATTGCCGTCCAAGAAGCGTCTGCTATCCCGCACCAGTAGGCCAAACCAGGCAAGCCCATGAGCAGCCAACCGGACATATCTGAGGCTTCGGCGCTCATCGCCGTGACCCACGGACCAAGCGAGCGCCCGCCCAGGAAATAAGCCTCTGAGCTGCGGTTGGCCCGCCGGGCAAAGGCCAAGCCGATCACAATGACTGCCAACATATAGGCAACCATGGTGATCATAATTTGAAATGTGTCTCCCATAAAATCAACTACCCCCAATATCTTGTTTTCTCGTTGACAACACCTAAACATTATACTGGAGCTGTCCGGATAAAGCAAGCAAAAACGCCTTGATCCGGCCGCAGAAAATCGTACAAACGCCTCTTTCCCACCTTATGGCAGGGTAAAATTTTTTCTGTACCCCAGACCTTCTGATCGTTTTTACAAGTTTTAACCCGATCATCGGGTAAATTTTCTTGCCTTTTCACCAAATGTAGGGTATAATAATTTCATCGCAGCTTTTCAGCGCAATGGTGCGTTAAATTGCTGTGGCTCCCAAATGTTGTTCGACGTGCCCGCTCGTAGTGGGCTATCGGCTTAGGTCGGTTTGATATGTAGAAAAAGGGGGCGAAGCGCCTGTCTTCGCCCCCTTTTTTGTATATGATTCTTAAACAGAGGGGAAGGAAAACTTGCATGGAAACCTTTTCGCAAATTATGACCGCCATTGACAACTGGATTTGGGGTCTGCCGATGATCGTCATGCTGATGGGAACCCATCTATTCATGACCTTCCGCACGGGCTTCATCCAACGGAAAACCTTCACCGGCATCCGCCTGTCGGTGACCAAGGACCCCGATTCACCGGGCGACGTCAGCCAGTTCCAGGCGCTGACTACCGCGCTCGCCTCCACCATCGGCACTGGCAACATCGTCGGCGTAGGTACGGCAGTGTTCTTAGGCGGCCCCGGCGCTGTGCTCTGGTGCTGGTTAACCGGCGTATTTGGTATCGCCACCAAGTATGCGGAAAGCCTGATTGCGGTTAAATACCGGGTACAGACCAAGGATGGCCGTATGCAGGGCGGCGCCATGTATGCGCTGGAGCGCGGCTTGCACATGAAATGGCTGGGCGTGCTGTTCGCCTTACTGGCTATGCTGGCCTCGTTTGGCATTGGCTGCGGTACCCAGATCAACGCCATCTCGGAAATCATTCGCGGCAACAGCCCGATTGACATCCCGCCGCTTCTCATCGGCATTGTGTTTGCCGTCATTACCGCCATTGTTATCATCGGTGGCATCAAATCCATTGCCAACGTCTGCGAAAAACTGGTGCCGTTCATGGCGGTTTTCTATGTGGGCGGCTGCATTGTCATCCTGTGCATCAACTGGGACTTCATCCTGCCAGCCCTCCAGGCCATTGTGACGCTGGCCTTCACGCCTGGCTCGGTAGCGGGCGGCTTGGTCGGCGGCGGCATCCGTCTGGCCATGCAATACGGCGTTGCACGCGGCCTGTTCTCCAATGAATCGGGTATGGGTTCGGCTCCGCTGGTTGCCAGCGCAGCACAAACCCGCAATCCTGTACGCCAGGCGCTGGTTTCGGCCACAGGAACCTTTTGGGACACCGTTGTCGTATGCCTGATGACCGGTCTGGTTCTGGTCACCACCATCATGAAAAACCCCAACATCAATATGAACATGTTCGAGGACGGCAGCCAAATGACCACGGCCGCCTTTGGCCAGATTCCGGTGCTCGGCCCGGTCATCCTTGTGATCGGCATCATCACCTTCGCCTATTCAACCATCCTTGGTTGGTCGTACTATGGCGAACGTTGCTGCGAATACCTCTTCGGCAAAAAGGGCATGTTGCCTTATAAGATTTTGTTCATCGCGGTCATCGTGGTTGGTCCTGTACTTTCTCTGGATCTGGTGTGGACCATCGCCAACATTCTCAATGCGCTCATGGCAGTCCCCAACTTGATTGCAGTCCTGCTGCTTTCCGGTGTGATCGCCCGGGAAACCAAACACTATCTCAATAACCTAGACGAAAAAGACACGACCGAAATTCCGGTAGTGGACAAATAATGCAAAAAGACGGTTTCGCTCCCCAAGCGCAACCGTCTTTTGATTTCTCCCTGCTTATTTCTACTATCAAACAGTGGGTTTTTTAATCTGTACTTTTTGATGCTTATTTGGGGATTGCCCTTAAAAAAGCCCACCCAAGGGGCTTGTCCCTTGGGTGGGCTTACGTTCGCCTGACATATTTCCAAGTAGCCGGGCCGGTTTAAAATTCAGGTTATTTCTGCGTTTTCTTTTTTAGTACGCAATTCCCTGCCACAGCATGGCATCGCAAACCTTTTCAAAGCCGCCGATGTTGGCGCCAGCAACCAAATTGCCATCCATACCATACCGGGCAGCCGAATCCTTGCAGCACTTGTAGATATTAATCATAATCTGATGCAGCTTGGCGTCAACCTCTTCAAAGGTCCAGCTCAAGCGCTGGCTATTCTGGCTCATCTCCAAGCCGGAGGTCGCAACGCCACCTGCGTTTGCAGCCTTGGCCGGGCCAAAGGCAACGCCTGCCGCCTGGAACGCCTCGACTGCTTCCGGGGTAGAGGGCATATTCGCACCCTCAGCAACTGCCTTACAGCCATTGGCAATCAGGGTCTTGGCCTCGTCGCCGTTGAGCTCATTCTGGGTTGCGCAGGGCAGCGCGATGTCGCACGGTACACTCCAGATGCCGCGGCAGCCTTCCACATACTTTGCACCCGGCACATAGTCCAGGTAGGTCTTAATGCGGGCACGCTTGACTTCCTTGATCTCCTGGATCACCTTGAAGTCGATGCCATTCTCATCGACAATATAGCCGTTGGAATCACTCATCGCAATGACCTTGCCGCCCAACTGGGTGGCCTTCTGGTTGGCATAGATCGCAACATTGCCCGAGCCAGAAATCACAACCCGCTTGCCCTCGAACGAGGTACCCATATCCTTGAGCATTTCGTTCATGAAATAGCATACGCCGTAACCGGTGGCCTCGGTGCGGGCCAGTGAGCCGCCATAGGACAGGCCCTTGCCGGTCAACACGCCGGTGAACTCATTGCGCAGGCGCTTATACTGGCCAAACATATAGCCAATTTCGCGCGCACCGGTGCCAATGTCGCCAGCCGGCACGTCGGTATCTGCACCGATGTGACGCTGCAACTCGGTCATAAAGGACTGGCAGAAGCGCATGATTTCGTTGTCGCTCTTGCCCTTGGGGTCAAAGTCCGAACCGCCTTTGCCACCGCCCATGGGCAGGCCGGTCAGGCTGTTCTTAAAGATCTGTTCAAAGCCCAAAAACTTAATGATCGATTGGTTAACCGACGGATGCAGGCGCAGGCCACCCTTATAAGGACCAATTGCAGAGTTAAACTGAATGCGCCAGCCACGGTTTACCTGCACCTTTCCGGCGTCATCCATCCAAGAAACACGGAAGTTAACGATGCGCTCGGGTTCGACGATGCGCTCCATAATCCCATTGGCTTCAATCTCCGGACGGGCCTCTACAACCGGCTCCAGGGATTCAAAGACCTCCAAAACCGCCTGCAAAAACTCCGGCTCATGCGCATTGCGCTGCTGCAAACCGGCATATACGCGCTTGAGATATTCATTTTTCAGTTCCATTTGTGAAATCTTCCCTTCATCACAACTTATACAGCAAGCGCATAGCGCGCCGCCTGAAATTATTTGAACGCGTATATTTTACCATCGTTTCAGCCGGATTGCAAGCATACATGCATATAAATTCATATTTTTTTTGCACAGGCATCCGCACAGAGCAAGTTTTTGCACATGATTTTCAAATATATGTTTGATCTTACTTTTAAAAAAGTGAGGAATGCATAAAAAAATGCAGGCTACAAGCGCACATTCTCGGAAAATTGCGCAGTTGGAAGCGATTAGTAAGTAAACAACTGGGTCCAGTAGGCGACGCCGTTTTTGACTGTATATCCAACACCGATTTTTGTATATTTATTACTCAGGATATTTGCGCGGTGGCCAGAGGAATTCATCCACGCTTGCACAACCGCCTGTGGCGTCGATTGTCCATATGCAATATTTTCCCCTGCGCCGCGGTAGGAGGCGCCTGCTTCCGAAAGTGCAGTAAAGCACGAACGGCCATCCGGCCGGGTATGCGAGAAGGAGCGGTAAAGCTCACTGGCGCGGGTTTGTGCGGCGGCGGTTACTTTGCTATCCACCGTAAGCGCAGAAAGACCATATTTGGCGCGTTGAGCGTTCACAAGCGAAACCACTTGGGCCGCATAGGATGACTGAGAAGCCGAGCCGTTGCTCGAGCCCGAGCCGTTGTTCGAACCCGAGCCGCTGTTTGAGTCCGAGCCGTTGTTCGAGCCCGAGCCGCTGTTCGAACCCGAGCCGCTGTTCGAACCCGAGCCGCTGTTCGAGTCCGAGCCGTTGTTCGAGCCCGAGCTGCCCATCGAACCATTCTCCTGGCCGGCTCCCGGTTTTTGCGCGCTGTCTCCAGTCCAAATGTCGAATTTTTCAAATAGATATTGCAGGATCTGATCTTTATCCATTCCCTGCACAATCCCATAGCGCGGTCCGGCGGCCGAAGCCGCGTTTTGCTGTACTGCACCGGCCGTCATCCCCATTGCAAGAACAGCCGCCATTGAGATGCTTACCAAACGTTTCATTCATTTCACACTCCTTTGAGAATTTACCCGGGCTTTGCCACACCGGGTAAAGACAGTATATCGATTTTGTTCCCCTTTTCTCAATGGTATTTACTATAACTTCAGGATGAATTTATTAGAAAGTACTCGTTTTTTTCAAAAACAACCTGAATTACCATAAATTTGCGCGTGTGTTTCCCTCATATACGGCGCAATTATCCCCTTTTTTTCGCAGAAACGCAGGGTATGGCTTTGCAAGTCAGCCAGTTCGTGATATGATTATGACTACCGACAAACAGTGCATGAAAGAGGAGAAAACAATGGGAGATATTTTGCAGCGACTGAAATACCGCCATGAACGGGAAAATCTGTATCACCAAATGCATGACCTAAAAATCGTGTCCTTATCCGACGGATATGCCGAAGTATTCCTGCCCGCCCGGCCCGAGGTGCTCAACCCGCTTGGAAATTTCCATGGTGGTGCAATCTACACCCTGTGCGATGTGGCAGCTGGCACAGCGGCAGCTTCACGCGGCCGGGTCGGGGTCACGCTATCCAGCTCGATGAGTTACATGCGCCCCGGCCACAACAGCGAGGGCCTACTTGCTAAAACGACCGAAATGAAATATGGCCGTACAACCGCAGTATATAGTGTGGATGTATACCAAGGGGATCGTCTCATTGCAAACGGGCAATTTACCATGTTTTTTACCGGTGAAGTACTGGGAGAAACCACATGAACCAGGCACTCTGTGCGCCACTGCTCACCTGGTTTCAACAAAATCAACGGGATCTGCCCTGGCGGCGTGACCGGGATGCCTACCATGTGTGGCTGAGTGAAATCATGCTGCAACAAACCCGCGTGCAGGCTGTGATCCCCTATTATGAACGCTTTCTGAACATCTGTCCTACCGTACGCGACCTTGCAGCCCTGGATGAGGACCGCTTGCTCAAGCTGTGGGAAGGGCTTGGCTATTACAGCCGGGCGCGCAACCTACACCGCACCGCCCGCATCATTTGCCAAGAATACGGTGGTACCTTTCCTGCCGACTATACCGCACTGCGCGCCTTACCTGGGGTGGGCGACTACACCGCAGGAGCCATCGGGTCCATCGCCTTTGACTTACCTGTGCCTGCTGTAGATGGCAACGTATTGCGGGTGGTGTCCCGGCTGACCGCCGACAACCGCCCGATAGACGAACCAAAGGTCAAGCGTGCGCTCACCGAAACTGTGCGGGACCTGTTGCCTGTAAGCCACAGCGGCGACTTCAACCAAGCCCTCATGGAGCTTGGAGCGACCATCTGCCCGCCAAGCGGTACACCGCGCTGCGGCGTGTGCCCGGTGGCCAATTTGTGTGAAGGTTATACCCAAGGTATCGCGGCCACCCTACCCATGAAAAAAGCCAAAAAGTCCCGCCGAATTGAGGCACGAACCGTACTTCTTTTGCGCGCTGCCGGTAAAATCGGCTTGCGCCGCCGCCCCAAGCAGGGCCTACTCGCCGGGCTGTGGGAACTGCCCGCCTATGAAGGAACGCTCTCCCCTGACGCGGTGCGGCAGCGGCTGGCAGACGACGGTTTTTCGGTGGCAGAGCTACTGTCCCTACGTCCGGCCAAGCACATCTTTACCCACGTCGAATGGCATATGACCGGCTACGAGGCGACGCTCACCGCCCTAGGTAACGCACTCACCTGGGTCACACCGGAACAATTGCGCGGTGCATATGCCCTACCTTCTGCTTTCCGGCCATTTTTGCGCGAATGGGAGGATGAAAATGGAATATGAGTGGGTAACCCATCCCTTTGGTCCGCTTTACGATCAAAATTCCCGCACGCTGCTGCTGGGCTCTATCCCCAGCCCCAAATCGCGGGAAATCGGTTTCTATTATGGGCATCCGCAAAACCGGTTTTGGCCGGTCCTAGCCGCGGTATTTGGCGAGCCGCCCCCGCAGACCATTGCGCAAAAGCGCGCACTGGCACTGCGGCATGGGGTCGCGCTGTGGGATACCTTAGCCTGCTGCGAAATCCGCGGGGCTTCCGACGCCGCCATTCGCAACCCTGTGGCAAACGATATCGCATCCTTTTTAAAAGAGACACAAATCCAATCTATTTTTTGCACAGGTGCAGTCTCTTTCCGGTGGTATGAAAAGCTCTGCCGTCCCAAAACCGGCCTTGCTGCGGTCAAGCTGCCCTCCACAAGTGCGGCCAATGCGGCCTGGTCGTTTGAACGGCTGGTCAGCGCATATGCGCAGATTCGGACCAGTTGACGCGCTAACCCGCTTGGCGTCCAATCCGCCTATTTGTTTCGGTTGACTAACTGCCCAGGCATGGGGTATGATGGTGCTACTCATACGGGAGTAGTGTGCGCAAAAGCTGCGTGATCCGTCAACATACTGGTTTGGCGAAAGCCGCCTGGCGGGTCTTAATGGACGAGACGTATGTATGGCAACGCTGTACATATGTCTTTTTTTATTGTCTGGATGCATAAGGTACACCGGCGGCTTTTGCGCGAGAATATGCAAACGGAGGAAGAACAGTATGGGGTTTTGGGAAATTTTTATTATTGCGGCCAGCCTTGCGATGGACGCCTTTGCCGTATCGGTCAGCAAGGGCTTGGCAACGCCCCGTTACCGGGTGCGCAATTCGATCATCTGTGGGGTATGGTTCGGCGGATTTCAGATGCTGATGCCGCTCATCGGCTGCTTTCTCGGCATCCAGTTTGCCGGCTACATTGAATCGGTCGATCATTGGATTGCCTTTGTGCTGCTGGCACTCATCGGCGGCAATATGATCCGCGAGGCCATGCGCGGTGAAGAGGAGGCTGCCGACAGTTCCTATTCCGCGCTGCGGATGCTGCCGCTTGCCGTGGCAACTGCCATTGACGCGCTGGCCATTGGCGTGACATTCGCCTTCTTGCGCGTGAATATATGGATGGCGGTTCTAGAGATCGGCGTCATCACCTTTGTCATTTCCGCCATCGGGGTGCGGATCGGCTCGGTGTTCGGGGAAAAATATGCCGCACGCGCCGAAATTGCAGGCGGCGCTTTGCTGATCCTGATGGGCGCCCGGATCCTTCTGGAGCATCTTGGAGTCTTTTAAAACCGGCAAAATAGGCGAAATCTTTGCAAAAAGTCTTGCATTCATGCATTAAATGCGGTAAAATCCTTTTACGTCTTCTAAGGCGGTTTGAAAAGTGACGGGGGTTGCCTTTGCAAGCCGCCTGAACAAAATTTGGGGTAAAAGGAGCAGATATTATGAGCGGTACAATCTGGGCGGTTCTGCCGCCAATCATTGCGATTGCACTATCATTAATCACAAAAGAGGTGTATTCCTCTTTATTTATCGGCATTTTTGCCGGTGCATTGATGTTTACCAGCTTTCATCCACTGGAGGCTACCGAGACCACTTTTTCATTAATGGGCGCCAAAGTATCCGAAAACGTCAACATCCTGTTGTTTTTGGTCATGCTGGGTATTCTCGTCTCCTTGGTGACCAAATCGGGCGCGTCCCGCGCCTACGGCGACTGGGCGGTCCGGCATATCAAATCCCGGCGTGGGGCCGGCTTTGCCACCTCAGCGCTTGGCGTGCTTATTTTTGTGGACGACTACTTTAACTGCCTGACTGTGGGAGCTGTGATGCGTCCCATCACCGACCGGCAGCGCATCACCCGCGCAAAGCTCGCCTATATCATTGATGCGACGGCGGCGCCTGTCTGTATCATCGCGCCGATCTCATCCTGGGCGGCCGCTGTATCCTCTTCTCTGCCTGCTGATGCGCATATCAATGGGTTTTCACTGTTCTTACAGACCATTCCGTTCAACCTATACGCGCTGCTGACCTTGGCTTTCCTGGCCTGGATTTGCGCTGCGGACATTGACTTTTTTGCCATGGGCAAATACAACGCTGAAGTGCAGCAACGCGGCAAATTGGATTCAACCGGCGAAGAATCTACGGTGATTGTCGGCCATGGCAAGGTGAAAGATTTGCTCATTCCCATCCTGTTTCTCATTGTCGTATGCGTCTTGGCCATGTTTTACAATGGCGGCGGCTTCGCTGGTCAGGGGATTATTGATGCATTTGCCAACTGCTCGGCTGCCGACGCCCTGGTTCTGGGGTCGTTTGCCGCGCTGATTTTTACCTTTCTGCTCTATGTGCCGCGTGGCATCCTGACGTTTGGCCAATTTTGTGAATCCTTCACCGAGGGTTTCAAAGCAATGGTTCCCGCCATCCTGATCCTGACCTTGGCGTGGACGCTGTCTGGCATCTGTTCAGAAGAATACCTGGATTTACGCGGCTTTGTTGCCCAGCACATTGGCAGCGGCAACCAAGGACTCCTCATGTTTATGCCTGCGTTGTTTTTCCTGATCGCGCTTGGCATCGCCTTCGCAACCGGCACCTCATGGGGGACGTTTGGCATTTTAATCCCGGTTGCCTTCTCCATCTTTGGCACTGGCGACATGCTGGTTGTCACGGTGGCCGCTTGCTTGTCGGGCGCGGTGTGCGGCGACCACATATCCCCCATCTCGGATACGACCATTTTGGCCTCAGCAGGTGCGCAGTGCCGGCATCTGGATCATGTTTCCACCCAGCTTCCCTATGCACTCAGTGTGGCAGCTATGAGCTTTGCGGGCTACCTGGTCGCCGGAATCTCGGGCAATGGCTGGCTTGGCCTTGCCACCGGGGCAGTGCTGCTCGCTGGGTTTATCCTCGTAATGACGCCACGCTGCCGCAAACGGCGTAAAACCGGAAAATTGTAAGTTGGAGGAGTTTTTATGGACATCGTGCTTTATAACACCCTGCCGGACCAGGCGGCCGACATTCGTCAAACGGTGTTTGTCTGCGAGCAGGGGTTTCAAGAGGAATTCGATGGCATCGACTGCACCGCCTCCCATCTGCTCTTGTTTTTAGACGGACAAGCGGTCGCAACCTGCCGCTTTTTCCCGAACGGTGCGGACAGGTATTTGGTTGGACGCATTGCCGTGCTTGCCCCTTACCGCGGAAGAGGCTTGGGCGCCCAGCTCCTTGCGCGCGCCGAGCAGGAAATCGCCCGGCAAGGCGGGCAGACGGTCTGCCTGCACGCTCAGCAAGACAAGGCTCCATTTTATGAAAAGCAGGGCTATGCCGCCTACGGGCCGGTTGAATACGAGGAAAACTATCCGCATATCTGGATGATGAAAACCCTGCATAAAACCGCCTGAACCCCCAAAACCCTCTTGGTTGCGCGGCAAAGTTGCCCGCGCAACCCAAAGTTTACACGGATTTTTCCCAATGCAACGGCAAATCGGTGGCTTCATCCGGGACAATCTGCTATGCTAGAACCATCCCAAACAACCCATAGGAAGTGAGAATATGGCATTTGCAGAGAATCTACAATACCTGCGCGCCCAACAAGGGTTGACGCAAGAACAACTCGCTGAGCGTCTGTCGGTATCCCGCCAATCGGTTAGCAAATGGGAGAGTGGAGTTTCACATAATTAAAGATACCACACCAATCCCATGCTGACTTTTGCTCAACCGATACAGCCGGAGGGCTGGATAACAAGAAA
>CAJFUJ010000021.1 GCA_904420185.1 uncultured Butyricicoccus sp.
CAATTTTGGTAGTGATGAGGTGAATATAGAAGATATACAATTTTTAACTCCATCAAATTATGATGAGGCAGAAGTTTTAAAATGCCTGAGCCGATACAAAGAATATCGAACCATCTTCCGCGCAAGTGGTCACTTCCTGAACGATATGGAATTGGAGATCAGCCTCGCGGTGAATGGGGAACACAAAACAATACTCCTGGGCAATATCAACTACATGACGAAAGCCTATGGTGCGCCGAAACACGGCATATACAATGCAGATGCCCTTAGAAATGAGTTGCTCGACATACTAAATTTATCAGATCGTGAAGTCAAATGATAAACGGTATGCTATCATGCTTTGCGCATTCCCCAAATTTTCCGTAAAACCATTTTTTACAAAATGGCGAAGTGTATATACACTTCCTATGCTTGCTCTCCCAAATCGCCCCCTCTTGTTTGCGCTTGCAAACAGAAACTTTGCAAAAAGCGTATGAGCGTACAAATCCAAATCCCCTCTCCCAGCGCCAAGCTGGAAGAGGGGATTTCTTGTTTTTCATTGCCGCATCATTCCACGCCCAGGGCAGAAAGCGCATCGCGCAGGCGCCGCCATTCCAGAAGCAAACCATCTCGCTTTTCTTCGCCCTTTTTTGTGATGCGATAGTATTTCCGGGTGGGGCCATCTGAGGTTTCTCCCTGGTATTGTTCGGTACAGCCTTCCTTGCACAATCCGCGGAGCAAAGCATAAATGGCGCTCTCCTGTGTGCCGGGAAAACTTTCATGAATGCGGCGCAGGATTTCATAACCATAGAGATCTTCGGAAGACAGGACATGGAGCAAACACAAGGTAATGAGGTCTTTTTTTAACATAAGGATCTCCCCGTAGCAAGCAGCCCAACCATCCCGACAATGCCAAAGTGGACCCCATAGGGCACCCACCAGCCGGTCAAAGACGTATCGAGAGACATATTGACCAACAGCGCATGCACCAAAACGCACTCCACCAAAACCGTGAAACCGAGGATGTACAACGCGCACCAACGGCGGTCAGACAATCTGGCATGGACCAGCCCGAACAAACCAAAGACTGCCGCAGCGGTGCCCATCAGCAGCAAGGCCCCATTTGCCGCCCGGCCATACAGCCCCGCGGGAAGCGCCTGCCAAACGCCTTGCGCGAGTCCTGCCAGAAGGCCCGCCACCATGACCGCCAGAGCCAGCAACCCCAGCAGCATCGGGCCAAGTCCTTTGGGCAACGACGATTTGCGGTTCTCGCCCGGCTGGGGCCGGAACCAGAGGAGCGAGCCCGCCAATCCCACAAGCAAAAGGAGATACATCTGCACGGTGGGATACTGCGCAAAACTTGCCCGCAACAGAAAGAATTCGGACAACAGCAGGCAAAACGCCAGCAAACCGAAAATTGCGAGCCAGCGATAGTACATCTTGGGCTCGGACAGAAGCCGAGCCGCTTGTGCCGGCTGGCCAAAGGCCTGCGTGGTTTCGTCGGAGCACTGGGCAAGCATCTCCTGATAGTCTGCGAGCACTTCATCGGCTTCGGATTTGGGCAGCTTCCAGCGCACGATGCGGGAAAACTTTTTGAGATAGGTCTGCGCATCCATAAGAGTCCCTCCCTCTCTACTGTGAAAATATCTATTGTAAATAATACAGTAGTTCTAAACCCAGTATAGCATGGGAATCCGGGCCTGTCAATTTGGAGGGAATGAAAAATGTACTGCTTACGCCCCCACCACACCGATCGGCAGCCAATAGCCGCCGGTTTTGCGCATCTGCACATCGACAGACGGGCTGTTATCTGCAAAATGCAGTCGCACGACCGCTTCGGTGTCCGCTTCCGAAACCACCTCGCTGGTAAACCAGCTTTCGAGAGTTGTGAGGGTTTGATCGCCCTCGGTGTGCGTGACTTCCTCGCCGAAAAAGCTGAATACGGTTTCGGCGGCAGCGCGCACCTGGGTCAGCGTATCCAGCGAAGCGCCGTTGAAGTTTATCGCGTCCTCGGGAATGGTCGGCCACGACAATCCAGCATGATAATATAGGTCAAACTTCCCGCGCATGGTGTAACCGGCATCCTGCCCGGACAGGTTTTCCTGAATGAAGGCCAGATGGTCGTCGCACCGCTCCATGCTGCGGATGACCTTGCGGCCCGCTTCCTCGCCTGCCGTGATGGCAATCGCCGACCGGTAATCGGTCATGCCGCCGCCATACAGCTGGAACACGGCCACATAAGTATCTGCATCCTTGCCGGGGGTCAGCACATAGTCGGCCACGGTCGGCGACGAGCCGCCGTATTTGGTGTACCAGACATCCTTGCTATCCGCCAGCGCGCGCTGGCTGTC
>CAJFUJ010000022.1 GCA_904420185.1 uncultured Butyricicoccus sp.
CGGCGGGGCTCCGCCCCTGCACCCCGCCAGGGGCTAGCCCCTGGACCCTTCCCGCGGGGGCCAGCCCCCGCACCCCCGCCAAGGGCTCCGCCCCTGGACCCCAAAAGGGGCCTGGGGGCTAGCCCCCAGCGCGATCCAGCCGCGCAGGCTGGCCGCGCGCCGCAGCGCGCGGAAGCCCCCTTCAAAATCCGCTTGCGGATTTTGAACTATACCCAACCCAAAAGCGGTTCGCCCCCGGCGAACCGCTTCTTTCAATCCCTCTTCCTTATGATTCAAACCGGTACACGGTCACCTGCCGGTAATTCTCTCCGGCGTGCAGCACAGCCTGGGGATATGCCGGGCAGTTGACGCTGTTAGGGAACGCCTGGGTTTCCAAACAAAACCCACTGCGGCGCGGATAAGTGGCCCCACCCTTGCCCTGGCAGGTGCCGTCGAGCGAATTGCCTGCGTAAAATTGCAGACCAGGCTGGGTGGTGTCCACCTGCATTTGGATGCCGGTCTGTGGGCAGCGGGCAGCAGCTGCGGGGCGCAAAATGCCGGGGGCGCCGCGCACCACCCAGTTGTGGTCGTAACCGCCGGCGAATTGCAGCTGGTCGAAGGGGTCGTCGATGTGCGCGCCAATGTCGGTCCATTCGCGCAGGTCCATGGGCGTGCCGGCGACATCCTGATAGGCCCCATGGGGGATGGACTCGGCGTCGGCCGGGGTAAACCGGTCGGCAAACAGACGGATCTGCTGGGCGCAGACGGTGCCGCTGTCGTGCCCGGCCAGATTAAAGTAGGTGTGGTTGGTCAGGTTGCACGGGGTGTCCTTGTCGGATGTGGCGCGATAATCGATGCGCAGCGCCCGGTGTTCGAGCGCGTAAACGACCTCCACTTTGAGCGTCCCGGGATAGCCCTCCTCACCGTCCGGGCTGGTCAAGCGCAGGTGCAGGCCATCGGCCTGGATTTCGGGCGACCACACCCGCTTGTCAAACCCGCGTTTGCCGCCGTGCAGGTGGTTGCGGCCGTCGTTGCAACACAGGACATAGGGCGTGCTGTTTAAGGTAAAGCGGCCCAGGCCGATGCGGTTGGCGTACCGGCCGATGAGCGCGCCGAGGAATTTGTCCTGCCGCTCGTAGGCGTCCAGCGTGTCGCAGCCGAGCGCGACGTCCACCATCTGCCCGTCCCGGCCGGGGACCCATAGGCTCTGGATGACGCCGCCGTAGGTCAGCACGGCCATGCGCAGGCCGTCCCCTTCGAGCGCAAAGCGCTCCACCGGCTCACCGGCCTGGGTGTATCCGAAGATGCCCTCGCTTGCAATTTTCATACCGCATTCCCCCTTGATTGATGCACCCGTGGGTCAAATTTTAAAGTAGCCAAACCCGTTGATAATGGCTTCGACGTGCTCGCCGCGGCGGCAGGCCGGGCATTCGTTCGAAGGGTGGCTTTCATAGTCGGGCAGGTCGTTGATGTGGAAGAGCGAGTGGATGCCGATATCGTCCACCCGGTCGAGCGCGCTGAAGATGGCCGAAACGCCGCACAAGTAACCGCCGTAATATTCGATGCATTCGGCGCCCTGCGCGACGGTCAGGCCGGTGGTCACCGAGGACATGAGCAGCATCACGCTGTGGCCCTGGATGCGCGGGCGGATATTGTCGCGGAACATCATCTGGCCGAAAGAGTTAAATTCGGGCGTGACCACCTGGATGCTCTCGCCGCTGTTCAGGCTGCGAAAGCCGCTTTGCGACAGCTGCTGGGCCAAAAAACCGCCGATCATCTGGGTGCCGTCCAGGCAGACGATGGCGTTGACCACGGTGGACGAGGAATACTGATGGGCCAACATTTTGGCGATTTCCATCGCCACGCGGTGGTTGGTTTTGATGTCGGTCATGTCGATATAGTAGTTAACATGGGAGTGGTTGGTTGCAAAGTGGCCGCTGATGGCGGTGAGGGTGATTTGCCCCGAGGCGCTCGGGAGCTTGATAACTTTTCTTTCCATTCTGTTCGCCTCCTGCAAGTGGGCCGCCGGACGTCCGGCGCATAGGGATCTGCCAAAGCCGGGGCGCGGGGCCCGGCTCCCCCTTTGGTCCGGTTCCCAGCCCAAAACGCCCGGGCTTTACAGACCCATTATAGCGCAAACTGCTGTTTTTTGCAATTCATTTCTGTGCAAAACGCTGATTTTTTTCGGTTTTCTTTGGGATAGATTCATGCAGAAAGACTGCGAAAGCCGGTTTTATCGTTATGGAATCGATTCCATCAACCGGGCTGCCAGCGGTTTGTGGCGTTTGGCTTTTGGACACGCCGGATAAATAATGCTGGACAAGCCGCGCCCAAAATATTATCATGAAGAAAGAAAGATGGATACTGAAAAGACTGGAACCCGAAGGCCGCGCCTGCGGGTTCCCCGTAAAAATGGAGGAAACCATGCGTCATTTGATCGACCCGCTCGATTTTTCCGTGGAGGAAATCGACGCGCTGCTGGACTTGGCCGACCGCATTGCGGCCAATCCCACCGCCTACCAAGGGGTGTGCGCGCACAAAAAACTGGCCACGCTGTTTTATGAACCATCCACCCGTACCCGCCTGTCGTTTGAGGCAGCCATGCTCAACTTGGGCGGGGCGGTGCTGGGCTTTGCCGGGGCCGATTCCTCCTCGGCCGCCAAGGGGGAAAGCGTGGCCGACACCATCCGCGCCATCTCGTGCTATGCCGATATTGCCGCCATCCGCCACCCCAAAGAGGGCGCTCCACTGCGCGCTGCGCGCTATTCCCGCATCCCGGTCATCAACGCGGGCGACGGCGGCCACCAGCACCCCACCCAGACCCTGACCGACCTGATGACCATCCGCCGGCGCAAAGGGCGGCTGGGCGGCCTGACCATTGGCCTGTGCGGCGATCTGAAGTTCGGGCGCACGGTGCATTCGCTCATCAAATCGCTGGCCCGGTACGCCAATATGGAGTTTGTACTCATCTCGCCCGAGGAGCTGCGCGTGCCCGAGTATATCCTGTCCGAAGCGCTCGAGCCCCAGCACATCCCCTACCGCCAGCTGTCCAGCCTGGAGCAAGCCATGCCCCACCTGGATATCCTGTACATGACCCGGGTGCAGCGCGAGCGGTTCTTCAACGAGGAGGACTACATCCGTTTGAAGGACACCTATGTGCTCAACGCAGACAAGATGAAGCTGGCCCAGCCGGACATGGCGGTGCTGCACCCGCTGCCGCGGGTCAACGAGATCACGCTGGACGTGGACGATGACCCGCGCGCCGCCTATTTTGAGCAGGCGCAAAACGGCGTCTACGTCCGCATGGCGCTGATCATGACCCTGCTCGAACTGACCGACCAAGGAGGTGCGCTATGTTAAACATCGATTCCATCCGAAACGGCGTGGTCATCGACCACATCAAGGCCGGCACCGGTATGCAGATCTACCACCTGGCCGGGCTGGATAAGCTGGACTGCTGCGTGGCCCTCATCCGCAACGCCCGCTCCAACAAGCACGGCCAAAAGGACATCATCAAAATCGAAAGCGTCATCGACCTGGACCTGGATGTACTGGGTTATGTCGATCCGGACATCACGGTGGACATCATCCGCGACGGGGTGATCGTGGAAAAGAAAAAACTGGCCAAACCAGCCCGTCTGGTCAACGTCATCCGCTGTAAAAACCCCCGCTGCATCACCTCGGTCGAGGAGGCCATCGACCATATCTTCTTTTTAAGCCCCAATGGCCGCTACCGCTGCGCCTATTGCGAGCAGGAGCCCAGCAAAAAGGACGCCTGACGGCCGTTCTATCTGTCTATCAAATCATCGAGGAGGCGCATTTGTATGAACCCGGCGCGTGTGACTGCCGTCTATTTTTCCCCGACCTTTACTTCCAAAGCAGGCGCCGAAGCCATGGCGCGGGCGGTTTCGCCCGACGCTGCTTCGGTTGACCTGACCCATGTGGATGCCCCCCTTCCCCCGGCCTTTGGCCCGGACGAGCTGGTGGTGCTGGGCGCGCCGGTGTACGCCGGGCGGCTTTACAGCGGCTGTGCCGAGCGCATGGGCCGCCTGCGTGGGCAAAACACCCCGTGCATCGTCACCGTGACCTACGGCAACCGCGCCTTTGATGACGCCCTGCTCGAACTGTCCGACCTGGCGCAGGCGGGCGGGTTCATCCCCTTTGCCGCAGCGGCCCTGGTCGGCCAGCACACCTATGGCGCCATCCAGGTCGGCCGGCCGGATCAAACCGACCTGGCGTCCGACGCCGGTTTTGCCAAACGTGCGCTGGCGCGGCTGCAAGCGGACCAGCCGGTCACGCCGGTGGCCGTGCCGGGCAACCGCCCCTACCGCGCCGGCGGCGGACGAGGCATCTTCCGGCCGTTGACCGATGAGGCCAAATGCATCCACTGCGGCTTGTGCGCGCGGGAATGCCCCCAAAACGCCATCGACCGGCAGGATGTCAGCCGCATCGACGACAATGCCTGCCTGGCCTGCTTCCGCTGCATCCGCCTGTGCCCCACGGGCGCAAAAAACATGGACGCCCCTGGCTACCACACCTTTGCTCAGGAGTTTACCCAGGAACTCGCGGCCCGCTGCGAAAACCAGTATTTCCTGTAACCCTCTAAGCCCAGCCGCCTGCCTGGCCTGCTGGGCTTTTTTGATCGTTTGGCACGGCTTTTGCCTGATTTCTCAAGCAGCCTCCCGAATTTTTGGTTTCTAATTTCCATGATGTATGCTACAATGAAGGGGAAGCTTCTCGCACGCGGAACATCCCGCCGTTCCCCGCCGCTTTGGCGGGGCTGGAACTTTACGCACGAAACAGAAAGGGTGTTTTTCTTGCCCATTATCGGAATTGATCTCGGAACAACCAACAGCTTGGCCGCCGTTTGGAAAGACGGCCGCTGCCAGCTCATCCCCAACGCGCTGGGCGAAGTGCTGACCCCTTCGGCGGTCAGCCTGGACGAGGATGGCGCGCTGCTGGTCGGGCGGGCGGCGCGCGACCGCCTGATCACCCATCCCGAACGCACGGCTGCCAGCTTCAAGCGGTTTATGGGGACCGATACCAAGCTGCTGCTGGGCGACTGCCCCTTTACCCCGGTCGAACTGTCGGCCCTGGTGCTGCGCCGCCTGAAGGAGGACGCCGAAGCCTTTTTGGGCGAGCCGGTCGAAGAAGCGGTCATCAGCGTGCCCGCCTATTTCGACGACAACGGCCGCAGCGCGACCAAGGCGGCCGGCGAGCTGGCCGGTTTCCGGGTCGAGCGCATCATCAACGAGCCGAGCGCCGCCGCCCTGGCCTATCACAAAGACCAGCAGGAGGACCAGAGCTTTTTGATCGTGGACTTTGGCGGCGGCACGCTGGACGTGTCGGTGGTGGACGCCTTTTTGAACGTCATCGAGATCGTGGCCGTGGCCGGGGACAACCACCTGGGCGGCGATGACTTCAACCTGGCCATTGCCCACTATTTCTGCGAACAAAACGGCCTTGCCATGGGGGATTTGCCGCGCGAGACCCAAAGCGTCCTGCTGCGCCAGGCCGAACAGTGCAAAATTGCGCTCACCTCAGCCGACCCGGTCATGATGCTGGCCGAAATCGGCGGCCAGCAGCGCTCGGTGCTGCTGAGCAACCAAAAGCTCATCACCATCTGCTCCAAGCTGCTGCGGCGCATGGAAAAGCCGCTGGCCCGCGCGCTGCGCGACTGCAGCGGCACGGTCGGCACCATTGACGACGTGATCTTGGTGGGCGGCTCGTGCCATATGCCGCTGGTGCGGCAGTATCTGGCCCATGTGCTGGGCATGGAGCCCTTGTGCTCGCTGGACGCCGACACCACCGTGGCCGTGGGCGCAGGCATCGCGGCCGGCATCAAGGAGCGCCAGGAGGATCTGCGCGACACCCTGCTGACCGACATCTGCCCGTTCACCCTGGGCGTCAGCGTGCTCAACCGGGAGGATCCCTCCAACCCGCTCTTCTCCCCCATCATCGAGCGCAACACTACCCTGCCCGCCAGCCGGATGCGCACCTACTACACCGCCGCCGATGGCCAGGACACCATGCAGGTCGAGATCTACCAGGGCGAGGGCATGTACTGCGCCGACAACCTCAAACTGGGCGAAGTCAGCCTGCACGTGCCGCCCGCCGCCCGCGGCAAGGAGAGCGCCGAAGTCCGCTTCACTTATGATATCAACGGCATCTTGCAGGTCGAGCTGACCTGCAAATCGACCGGCCAAAAAAATGAGACCGTGATCGTCAACCCCCGCCTCAATTTGACCCCAGAAGCGCTCGAACGCCGTTTAAAGGAGCTGGAGACCTACAAGCTGCTGCCCCGCGAGGCCACGGCCAACCGCGAACTGCTCGCGCGCGCCGCCCATCTGTACGCCCAATCGACCGGCGAACTGCGTGAGCGGCTGCAACAGTATATCGACCGGTTCCATGCCCTGCTGCACTTTTCCAGTGGAAGCCAGCTGCACCGCTTCCGCCAGGAGCTCAACCGCTTCCTCAACGAAATCGAGGATTCGGGCTGGAGCGATGACGACGAGGTGTTGCGGGCCTTCCGGGAGGACCCCTTTTCCGACGACGAAGAGGAGGAGGAATCCTTATGAACCCTTGGGAGGTGCTGGGCATCCCCCCTACCGCCGACCTGCAAGCCATCAAGCAGGCTTATGCGGAACAGTCCAAGCGATTTCACCCCGAGGAGCACCCCGAAGCATTCCAGCGCCTGCACACCGCCTACCGCTCCGCCGCCGCCCAAGCCCGCAAGCGGAAACCGCCGGCAGCACCGGAGGCACCGGCAGCACCGGAAAGCCCGGCATCGTCCAAACCCAAACCCGCAGGCGGCAAGCCCTGGTTCTATGCACCCCCAGCGCGCAACGCCGCCCGCCCGAACCGGTACCGCTCACAGGACGACGACCTGCCCTACCGGCCAAAGCCCCGGCAGGGCCCGCTCCCACCGGAAATGCGGCCGCCCTCGCTGCACGCGCTGTTTGCCACCAAGCGCCCGGCCACCTTGCCCGCGCGCGGGGCCCAGCGCGGTACAGACCCGGCCGGCACGCTGGACTTCTCCTCGCTCGACCAGCCAGATGCCGGCGAGGAACCCCCTGCCGCCCCGCCGGACGCTGCACCCTGTCCGGATGCCGCCCCTTCGGATGCCGGCGCCCAGCCCGCGCCGCCGCGTGGGCGGGACCCGTCGCGCGGCTACCAATCCAGCATGCGCCTGTCCGCGCTGATGCTGCTGGTGTGCAGCATTTACCTGCTGCTGCCGCTGCCGGTCTTGTGCGCCGCGGCGGTGGTGCTGTTCGTCTTGCAGCGCTGCTTTGACACCGCCCGCCGCAGCTGGCGTACCACCTTTCTTGAGGGGGCCGCCGAAGCGCTCTTATGCCTGGTGATCTACTGGCGGGTGCAGCAGACCGCACCTGGCGCGCTGGACGCATTCCCACATCTGGGGCTATGCCTGGGCGTGATCGGGGCCGTGCTGCCGGTGTATCATCTGGCGCGGCGGGTCGTGACAGTCGGCCGGGGCGGCTGAACCGGACCGCCCAGCCGGCCCAATCTGTCCAAAACCGATTGACAGGCGTTCCAATCTATGCTACACTGATGAAAACAGAATCAGGCGGAAGAGTCCCGCAAGGGGAAAGGGAATTCGGTGCAAGTCCGAAACGAACCCGTCACTGTAAGCGCGAGCGGCCGCGCCAGATGCCATTGGATGTATCCGAGAAGGCGCGCGGCCCGCGATGAACGCAAGTCAGGAAACCTGCTCGCCGCTTTTGAAAGACAAATGTAACTGCGGTGATCAGTGCATTTTCGACCAGCAGCGCGGCGGCGTTTGGTTCCCGCTGTCTGCTGGAAGTTGTTGTGCAGCCGTATGGCTGCTTTTTATTTGCCCATTGTGGGACGCCGCGCCGGTCCGGAGGGCGGGGCTGCTATAAACAAGAAAAAAGACAAGGAGCGTGTTACACATGGGTTGGACGAAAAATGAACGACGGCTGCTGGCCGCATCAGTGGCGTTTTCACTGTGCCTATGCCTTTGCGGGACAGCAGACGCGATGCACATTATGGAAGGGTATCTGCCGGTCGGGCATTGCCTGGCCTGGGGCGCGGTATGCATCCCCTTTTTGGCGTGGGGGCTGATCTCCATCCGGCGGATCGTGGCGCGGCAGCGCAAGGCCGTGCTGCTGCTGGCGATGATGGGCGCATATGCGTTTGTACTGTCGGCGCTGAAACTCCCGAGCGTCAGCGGCTCTTCCAGCCACCCGACCGGCACAGGGCTGGGCGCAGTGCTGTTCGGCGCGCCGGTCATGGCGGTGCTGGGCATCATTGTGCTGCTGTTCCAGGCCATTTTGCTGGCGCACGGCGGGCTGACCACCCTGGGCGCCAACACCTTTTCCATGGCCATTGCCGGGCCGTTTGTCAGCTGGGGGGTCTATGCCCTGCTGAAAAAGTGCAAGGTCAACCAGGTGGTCAGCATCGGCATCGCCTGCGCGCTGGGGGACCTGTTCACCTATGTGGTGACGGCCGTGCAGCTGGGCGTGGCGCACCCGAGCCCGGTGGGCGGCGTGGGCGCGTCCATCGCCGAATTCATGGGAATTTTCGCGGTGACCCAGATCCCGCTGGCCGTGATCGAGGGCATTTTGTCGGCCGTGGTGTATATGCTGCTGCAGAGCTTTGCCAAGCCCGAGCTGCGCGAGATCGGGATGCTGCAAGAGTCGCGGAAGGTCGCAGGAGGTGCGGTGAAATGAGCAAAAAAACCGTTGTCACCATTTTGATTTTGCTGGCAATCTGCGTAGGGCTGGCGCTGTTCGCGCTGTGGTCCAACCAGGGCAGCGAATTCGGCGGGGCGGATGGCGCTGCCGAAGAAGCGGTCATGCAGATCGACCCCGATTACACCCCCTGGGCCGAGAGCCTGATTGAGCTGCCCGGCGGCGAGACCGAATCGCTGCTGTTCTGCCTGCAAGCCGGGATTGGTGCGCTGGTCATCGGCTTTGGGTTCGGCTATCTGGTGGCCCGCAAGAAATACAGCAAAAAGGACGCAGAATAAGGCCCCTTTGGGCTGCAAACGCCACAGGCCACGGCCCCTCTCCCGAGGGCTCCCGTGGTCTGGACATTTTTTATCCGGAGGTGACCGCCCGTGCCGCGCAGCCGCAAACCCCATCCGTCCCGCCATGCTTCCCATTCCCACGGCAGCGGGATGCTCGCCATCGACCGGTATGCGCAGCGCTCCCACCTGCGCACGGTCAGCCCCTTTGTCAAGACCGTTTTTGCCCTGTGTATGCTCATCTTGTGCATCGCCGCCGATCTGACCGCCACCGGCCTGCTGATTGCGGCCCTTATGCTGGCCGCCTGCATCGGCCCGGGCGGCGCACCGGCGCGCTATGTGCTCTCGCTGATGCGGGTGCCGGTGTTTTTCATCGTGGTCAGCTGTTTGGCGGTCGCCTTTGAAATCGGCCGTGCGCCGCTGGGCGATTGGGATTTCTCCCTGTTCGGCATCTGGCTGAGCGTCACCCCGGCCGGGCTGCACCAAGCCATCCTGCTCTTTTTCAAGGCCTACGGCGCGGTGACCTGCCTGTATTTTCTCAGCCTGACCACCCCCATGCAGGACATTCTGGAAGTGCTGCGCGCGGCGCGGCTGCCCCATCTCGTCATCGAGTTGATGTACCTGATTTACCGCTACATCTTCCTGCTGCTCGACGTGCAGCACCGCATGACCCTGGCGGCGCAGTCCCGCCTGGGCTACGCCAGCTGGCGCAACGCCTGGTACACCTTCACCCACATCAGCGGCAACCTGCTGGCCGCTTCCTTCCGGCGCAGCAGCACCTGCTTTGACGCCATGGAAGCGCGCTGCTACGATGGCGCCCTCCGGTTCTTGACCCACCATGCACCGGTCCGCCTGCGCCATGTGCTGGCCTGTGTGGGCTGTTTTGCCGCAGTGGCTTTTCTGACCGCGCTGCTCAAATGGAAAGGAGTCGATCTGTTTTGACCCATACCCGCCCGGCCCTGCTTTCGCTGCGGGACATTGTGTTCTGTTATCCGGACGCGCCGCCCGCGCTGGACGGCGTTTCCATCGATTTGTACCGGGGCGAACGGATCGCCGTCCTGGGCAACAACGGCGCCGGCAAGAGCACCTTTTTCCTCATTTGCAACGGCATATTGCGCCCGCAGAGCGGTTCGCTGTCGGTGGATGGCCAGCGCCTGCGCTACACCAAGAAAGAGCTGACCGACCTGCGCCGCCGGGTGGGCGTGGTCTTTCAGGACGCCGACAACCAGATCATCGCTTCGACGGTGGAGAGCGAGGTTTCGTTTGGGCCGATGAATTTGCGCCTGCCGCGGGTGCAGGTGGAGCGGCTGGTAGACAGTGCGCTCGTGCAGATGGATTTGGAGGACTACCGCTCCCGCGCGCCCCAATACCTCAGCGGCGGCGAAAAAAAGCGGGTCAGCATTGCGGACATCCTGGCCATGCGTCCGGAGATCATTCTGTTTGACGAGCCGACCGCGTCGCTCGACCCCAAAAACACCGCCCTGCTTGAGCAGACCCTAGCCCAGCTGGGCGATGCGGGGATTACCTTGGTTGTGTCCACCCACGATGTGGATTTCGCCTATCGCTTCGCCAACCGGGCGGTGGTGTTCAGCAGCGGGCGCATTGTCGCCGACGCCGAACCGGCGCAGGTGTTCGCCGACGAGGCGGTCATCGAGGAAGCCGGGCTCAAGCGGCCGCTGCTCTTTGATATGGCGCGCCTGCTCGAACCCCATCACCCCGGCTTGGCGTCTGCCGCGCCCAAGACGCTGGAGGAGTTCGCGCGGTTTTTGTGAAATGAGGTTCGCCGGGGGCGAACCTCTTTGGTGTTTGGAATCGTTCAAAATCCGCAAGCGGATTTTGAAAAGGGGGTTCCGCACGCTGCGGCGTGCGGCCAGCCTGCGCGGCTGGACCGCGCTGGGGGCTAGCCCCCAGGCCCCTTTTTGTGGCTGGCACCGCTCTAAGGGGCGAATGGCGGCCACAACGCACCCAAATTCCCCTCCCAATACCCCTCCTGTTTTGGAATGCATATTCCAAAACACAGGGAAGTTTTCGCGCAAGCCTTTTCCAAAAGGCTTGCGGGGGTGCAGGGGGCAGAGCCCCCGCGGAAAGCAGTTGCAATTGACAGAGCGCAGCTGGGGCGGTATGATAGAAGAAATATAGAAACGAGGGAGTTCGCATGAGCCGTTATCTTCTTGCGCTTGACCAAGGCACGACCAGTTCGCGCGCCATCCTGTTTGACGACTGCCAGCACATCGTGGGCGTGGCGCAGCGGGAGCTAGGGCAAATTTTCCCCCGCGAGGGATGGGTTGAGCAAAACCCGGTCGAAATTTTTTCCACCCAATACGCCGTGATGATGGAAGTGCTGGCAGCGGCGGGCGTACCGGCGCGGGAAATTGCCGGTGTGGGCATTGTCAACCAGCGCGAAACCACCATTTTGTGGGATGCTGCCACCGGCCTGCCCATTTACAACGCCATTGTCTGGCAGTGCCGCCGCACCGCGCCGCTGGTGGATGCGCTCATCGCCCAGGGGCTGGAGGGCCACATCCGCGAGGTGACCGGCCTGGTGCCGGACGCCTATTTTTCGGCCACCAAGATCAAATGGATCCTGGACCAGGTGCCGGGTGCGCGCGAGCGGGCGGCGCGGGGCGAGGTATTATTTGGCACGGTGGACACCTGGCTGGCCTGGAAGCTGACCCATGGCGCGGTCCACGTCACCGATGCGACCAATGCGTCGCGCACCATGCTCTACGACATCCACCGCGGCGACTGGGACGACACCTTACTCGCTGCGCTGGACATCCCGCGCGCCATGCTGCCCACGGTGTGCCCGTCCAGCATGATTTACGGCGAAATCGCCATGCCGGACGCCAAAATCCCCATCGCGGGCATGGCGGGCGACCAGCAAGCCGCCTTGTTCGGCCAGACCTGCTTCCAGGCGGGCGACGCCAAGAACACCTACGGCACCGGCTGCTTCCTGCTGATGAACACCGGCACGCAGGCGGTGCGCAGTGAAAACGGCCTGCTGACCACCATCGCCGTCCAGCTGGGCGACCAAACCCAATATGCGCTCGAGGGCAGTGTATTTGTCGGCGGGGCGGTCATCCAGTGGCTGCGCGACGAGATGCGCTTCTTCGGCGAGAGCCGGGACGCCGAATATTACGCCGCCAAGGTGCCGGACACCGGCGGGGTGTATTTTGTCCCGGCGTTCACCGGCCTGGGTGCGCCGCACTGGGATATGTACGCGCGCGGCTGCCTGATCGGCCTGACCCGCGGCACCACCCGCGAACACATCATCCGCGCCGCTCAGGAGGCCATCGCCTACCAATGCAACGACCTGCTCTCCGCCATGGCACGCGACTGCGGCCAGCCGCTGGGCGCGCTCAAGGTGGACGGCGGCGCCAGCCGGGACAGCTTCCTCATGCAGTTCCAGGCTGACATTTCGGCCTGCCCCATCCACCGGCCGGTCATCCGGGAAACCACCGCCCTGGGCGCTGCCTATCTGGCCGGGCTGGCCACCGGCGTGTGGAAGGACCGCGACGAACTGCGCCAGCTGTGGCAGTGCGAACGGGTCTACACCCCCCAGATGGACGCCGCCACCCGCGCCCAAAAGCTGGCCGGCTGGGACAAGGCCGTGGGCCGCAGCCTGGGCTGGGCGCGTACATCCCAATGAAAGGAGGGCTTTGCCCATGCCCTGGTGTCCCCAATGCAGGACCGAATACCGCCCGGGTTTCACCCACTGCGCCGATTGCGGCGTGCCGCTGGTGGACGAGCTGCCGCCCGAAGCGCCATCCGAGGAGTTGCCGCCGGACGACAGCCTGCGCCGCCCGCGCGACCCGGTCCACCTGCTGCACTGCCCCACCACCCTGGACGCCGACGCCACACTGGCCCTGCTGCGCAGTTTTGGCATCCCGTGTTTTTCCCAGCCCGACATGGGGGCCGAAAAGATTTACACCGGCTTTTGCCTGACCGGCGAACACATCTACGTCGAAGCCAGCCAGGCCGAGCAGGCCCGGGAGATCGTGCGCGGGTTCCGGCGGGGCCGGGGCCGGGTTGACCCGGCCGACGCCGCCGCGCTCATGGAGCAGGCCGGCGAGCCCGCCGGGGACAGCCCGCCGTCCAACCCCTTCGCCACTGCGCGCACGGTGGTATCGGTGCTGTTTGCGCTGGCGGTGGTGGTTTGGTTTTTCCGTTGGTTCTTTGGGTGAAAGATGCGGCCGAACCGAATCAAAGAACTACGCGAAGATCGTGACATACGCCAACGGGAGGTAGCGGCCTATCTTCATATCGCACAGAACACCTACTGCAATTATGAAAACGGCGTGCGGCAAATCCCCTTGCCGCTTTTGGTGCAGCTTTCCCGCTTTTATGATGTGAATTTGGAATACCTGCTCGGCTTGACCGATGACCCTGCCCCGCTGCCGCCTTCCTCCCGGCCAGAACTTTAGGCGTATCGGTGCTGTTTGCGCTTGCGGTGGTAGTGTGGTTGTTCCGCTGGGTTTTTGGGTAAAAAAAGAAGTCCGATCTGCATCGGGCTTCTTTTCATGTTGCGGTGGTTTTATTTGGCGGCGATGACGTGGCCCATGTCGTACAGGCCGGGCGTGGTCTGGGCGGCCAGGAAAGCGGCTGCGTCCACGGCGCCGACCGCGAACACCTCGCGCGAATGGGCGGTGTGGGTGATTTCGATGACCTCATCCCGCCCGCAAAAGAGCACGGTGTGTTCGCCCACGATGGTGCCGCCGCGCACCGTGTGGATGCCGATTTCGTGGGGCGGGCGTTTTTCGCGGCGCTCGTGGCGGTCGTAGACGTAATCGGCGTCATAGGGCAGCGCCGAAGAGACCGCGTCGGCCAGCATCAGGGCGGTGCCGCTGGGGGCGTCCAGCTTTTGGTTGTGGTGTTTTTCGATGATTTCGACGTCGTAGCCGTCGCCCAGGACGGCCGCGCTCTTTTTGAGCAGGTCCATCATCAGGTTGATGCCGATGGACATATTGCCCGAGCGGAACACCGGGATTTCGGTTGCCGCCGCGCCGATTTGGGCCAGCTGTTCGGGGGTATGGCCGGTGGTGCAGATGACCACCGGGGTGCGGGTTTTTTTGCAATAGGCGAGCAGCTGGGCGGTGGACGATGGGTTGGAAAAATCGATCACCACGTCGGCTCCGCCGGAAAATTCAAAGGGGTCGGCATAGACCGGGTAATCGCTCAGCCGGGCGGCGTTGACGTCAAACCCGGCGACGATGGTCATGTTGGGTTTTTTGGAACAGATGTCGGTAATGGCACGGCCCATGCGGCCGTTGCATCCCGAAAGGGCAATTTTCAGCATAGTGTTTCGGACTCCTTGACCGTTCTCCATCCGGCCGGGTCAAAGATGCGAACCGGCCGTGTTTCTTTTCCCCGGGGGCGCTTAGATCTTGCAGCCCGCCTTTTCCAGGGCAGCCTGGATGCGATGTACATGCTCGGGGTTGGGCTCGACGAGCGGCAGGCGCACCGGGCCGACCTTCCAGCCGAGCAGCTCCATGGCCTTCTTGACCGGGATGGGGTTGACCTCGCAGAACAGGGCGTTCATCAGCTCCAGGTATTCCAGCTGCATCTTGGCCGCTTGGGCGAACTTGCCGTCCAGGCACAGCTGGCACAGGTCGTGGGTCTGCTGGGGCGCGACGTTGGACAGCACCGAGATGACGCCCTTGCCGCCCATGCTCATCAGCGGGACGATCTGGTCGTCATTGCCCGACCAGAAGTTGAGCGCATCGCCGCACAGGCTCATGGCCTCACCCAACAGGGAGAAATTCCCGCTTGCCTCCTTGACGCCGTTGATGAACGGGTGCTGGGACAGCTCCCAATAGGTCTGCGCAGTAAAGCCGATGCCGGTGCGGCTGGGGACGTTGTACAAAATCACCGGGCATTCACAGTCTGCGATGGCGGTAAAGTGGCGGATCAGGCCGACTTGGGTGGTCTTGTTGTAGTACGGGGTGACCGACAGCACGGCGTCGGCGCCGCTGCGCTTGGCGCTCTTGGTCAGCTTGATGGCGGTGCGGGTGTCGTTGGAGCCCGCGCCGGCAACCACCGGTACCCGGCTGTTTACGTATTCGCAGCAGAAGGCGACCGCTTCCTCGTGTTCATCCTCCGTGCAGGCCGGGGACTCGCCGGTGGTGCCCATGACGACAATGGCGTCGGTACCGTGCTCGATCTGATGGTCGATGATCTTCTTAAATTCGTCGTAGTTAATGCCTGTGTCGGTAAAGGGGGTGACGATGGCCACGCCCGCGCCTGTGAATACCGGATTTTTCATAGTGTCTCCCTCCGTTTAGTCCATATAGCCTTTTGCGCACAGCAGCTCGGCCATAAGCACCGCGCCGCCCGCTGCGCCGCGCAGCGTATTGTGCGACAAACTGACAAATTTGTAATCATACAGCGCGTCCTCGCGCAGGCGGCCGATGGAAACGCCCATGCCGCCTTCCAGGTCGCGGTCCAGGCGGGTCTGCGGGCGGTCGGGCTCGTCGAAGTAGGTCAGGAAATGCTTGGGCGCGCTGGGCAGGCCCAGTTTCTGCGCCTCTCCCGAGAAATTCTTCCACCGCTGCAGGATGGTTTCCCGGTCGGGTTTGTTCTTAAATTTGACGAATGCAGCCGCCATATGGCCGTCGGATGCGGCCACGCGCAGGCACTGGGCGGTGATGACCGGCAGTTTGGCCGGTTCGATGTGGTCGCCCGCGACATGACCCCACACCTTCATGGGTTCCTTTTCGCTCTTCTCCTCCTCGCCGCCGATGTAGGGGATGACGTTATCCACCATTTCCGGCCAGGTTTCAAAGGTCTTGCCTGCGCCCGAAATGGCCTGGTAGGTGCAAACCGCCACCTCGGTGGGCTCGAAGTCCAGCAGCGCCGATAGCGCGGGCACATAGGACTGAATCGAGCAGTTGGACTTGACCGCGATAAAGCCGCGCTTGGTGCCCAGGCGCTTGCGCTGGGCCGGGATGATTTCGGCATGGTTGGCGTTGATCTCGGGGATAATCATGGGCACATCCGGGGTCATGCGGTGGGCCGAGTTGTTGGAGCACACCGGGCATTCCAACTTGGCATAGGTTTCCTCGAGCGCGCGGATATCCTCCTTCTTCATGTCCACCGCGCAAAAGATGAAATCGACCTGGCCGGCGATCTCGGCGGCGTCGGCGGTGGCGTCATAGAGCACCATGTCCTTGTACTGTTCGGGCATGGGGGTTTTCATCTTCCAGCGGCCTTCGCAAGCCTCGGCATAGGTTTTGCCCTTGTTGCGGGCGCTGGCCGCCAGCGCCTTGACGCGGAACCACGGATGGTTTTCCAGCAGCAGAGCGAAGCGCTGGCCGACCATGCCGGTCGCGCCCACAATGCCGACGTTATACTGTTGCTTCATCGTTTCAAATCCTCCTAAATGGCAGCCGCCGCGCGCGCCGGTCGGCCCGTTTGGGCGGCAATTCCATCTTTTTAATGAACTGCAATAAAAAAGCCGGTTGAAAAACCGGTCCACACTATACTATAATGGAAGTGGCAGGCCCGGCCATTGGGCCAGCCGCATCCCTGATAGCGCTCCACCGGCATGGGTCCATGCAGATGACAGACGGGCGGATCTTCTCCCACCCATCCAGCGCGGCCCCGCCGCAGCGGGCAACCGGCTTCGGCGGTTTGCCCTTTCCCGTCCCTTCGCCGGGTTGCGGACCCTCCGGGATGCTACTCATGTAAACCGCGCCTCTATCGAAATGTTCATTTGTTTGGCCCCATCTGCGGCCTTACGTTTATTGTAGAGGAAGCCCATCCTTTTGTCAATAGCCAAGGAGTTGCAAAAAATGAAACGCTTCGTATGTATGATGCTCTTGTTGCTTGCGCTGGCGCCCCCGGCCATGGCGCGCGCGGCTGACCCCAACCAGGTGTTGCGCATCGGGCTGGCCTATGGCTCGTCGGCGGTGTCGTCGGTCACGCTGTCGTGCGCGGGCGGGTTTTCGCTGGGCGCCATGAACGGCACCACCTTTTCGGCGGCGGCGTCCACGGCAGCCACGTCGGTCACGGTCACGGCGTCGGGCGGCGCGGTGACCGTGTCCGACAGCGCGGGCACGGCGCTCTACACCGGCCAGGGCCAAGCTGCCCTGCGCGCGGGCAGCGGCCGCATCACCTACGCGGGCAACGAATACAACGGCGACTTTGTGCTGACCAGCGAGGGCAGCAGCCTGACTGTTCTAAACTATGTCGGCCTGGACGATTATGTGAAAGGCGTGCTGCCCTACGAGATGAGCGCCAGCTGGCCGGTTGAAGCGCTCAAGGCCCAGGCGCTGTGCGCGCGGTCGTACGCGCTGGGCAACCTGGGCAAGCACGAGAGCTACGGCTTTGACCTGTGCAGCACCACCAACTGCCAGGTCTACCGCGGCGTCAGCCAGTCTACCGAAAATTCCGACGCTGCCGTGGACCAGACCGCTGGGCAGACCCTCATGGCCGACGGCGAACTGGCGGTGGGCTACTTTTTCTCGTCAGACGGCGGCGCAACCGAGAGCAACGAAAATGTCTGGGGCGGCACGCCCATCTCCTACCTACGCGGCGTGGTTGACCCCTATGAGGACTACCAAAGCGCATCCAACGGCGTGTGGTCGGTCACCCTGACCGCGGATGAGGTCGCCTCAGCGCTGCAATCGGCGGGCTACGCCATCGGCACGGTCGCCGACGTGCAGGTCACCGGGCGCACCGACACCGGCAACGTCAACCAGGTGACCGTCACCGACACGGCTGGACAAACCGCCGTGCTGCAAAACAGCGCGGTGCGCTCGGTGTTCGGGCTCAACTCCATCCGCTACACCATCAACGGTGTGGGCAGCACCGACCCCTCGGGCGGCACCGACACGCCCGAACAGCCCGACGGCCAGACCGGCCAGGTCTATGTCAACGGCGCCGCCCAGGACGATGGCGAATACTACGCGGTCGGCGGCGACGGCACCTCGTCGGCCATCGGTGCAGCGTCAGGCAAGACCGCCCTGACCGCTTCCGGCCAAGAGACCATCGACCTCGGGACCAGCGCCCAGACCCGCACCGCGGCCAGCAACACCCCCACCGCCCGCGCATCCGGCACCTACACCTTTGACGGCACCGGCTGGGGCCACAGCGTGGGCATGAGCCAATACGGCGCGCTGGCCATGGCCCAGCAGGGGTTCAATTACGAACAGATTGTACAGTTTTATTTTACCGGCGTGCTGGTCGTCAGCGGCTAAGCGCGACCCAGCCGCCGCCAGAAAGGAGCCGCGGGGTTCTCCCCGCACGACAGATGAAAAAAAGCGACTTTTACTTTGACCTTCCCGAACGACTCATCGCCCAGCACCCGCTCGTGCAGCGGGATGCTTCGCGCCTGCTGGTGCTCAACCGCGCCGACGGCTCGATCGCCCACCGGCACTTCACCGACCTGCCCGACTTCATCGCCCCGGGCGACTGCCTGGTGATGAACAATTCCCGCGTCATCCCGGCCCGGCTGATGGGCCAGGCCGAGGGCCGCACCACCCCCATCGAGGTGCTGCTGCTGACCGACCGCGGCGACGGCTTATGGGAATGCCTGACCCGCCCGGGCAAAAAGACCCGCGAAGGGGTGCGCCTGTCC
Organism: uncultured Butyricicoccus sp.; assembly: GCA_904420185.1. GTDB lineage: Bacteria > Bacillota > Clostridia > Oscillospirales > Butyricicoccaceae > Butyricicoccus_B. The sequence continues at coordinate 18,564 of CAJFUJ010000022.1, forward strand.
TTTGGCGACGGCCTGCTGACCGCCACGGTCGAATCGGTCAACCCCCAGGACGGCAACCGCCTCATCCGTTTCCACTACGACGGCATCTTTTTGGAGATCCTGGACAAGCTGGGCTCCATGCCGCTGCCCCCCTACATCAAGGAAAAGCTGGACGACCCGGAGCGCTACCAGACCGTGTACTCCAAAACCCCGGGTTCGGCGGCCGCACCCACGGCCGGGCTGCATTTCACCCGCGAGCTGCTCGCGCGTATCGAACAAAAGGGGGTACAGCTGGCTTTTGTCACCCTGCACGTCGGCCTGGGCACCTTCCGCCCGGTCAAGGAGGACGAAATCACCGACCACGTCATGCACGCCGAATGGTACACCATGGATGCGGCCACGGCCGAGACCATCAACCGCACCCGGGCGGCAGGCGGCAAAGTCTGGGCGGTCGGCACCACGGCTGCCCGCACCCTGGAGACCATCGCCGCAGACGACGGCACGGTGCAGCCCCAGTCGGGCTGGACCGACATCTTCATCTATCCGGGCTACCGGTTCAAGGCGGTTGACCACTTGGTCACCAACTTCCATTTGCCCGAGTCCACGCTGATGATGCTCATCTCGGCCTTCGCCACCCGTGAGCAGATCATGGCCGCTTACGCCGAGGCCGTGCAGCAGGAATACCGCTTCTTCTCCTTTGGCGACTCTATGCTGATTTACTAAGGAAGAATGGATTAAAAAAGAGGTTCGCGGGGGCGAACCTCTTTGCATTTAGGAATCGTTCAAAATCCGCAGGGCGGATTTTGAAAGGGGGATTTCGCTGCCTGCGGGCAGCGACCAGCCTGCGCGGCTGGACCGCGCTGGGGACTCGTCCCCAGGCCCCTTTTTACATGGCCAGCAGCGCTCTAAGGGACGAAGGGCGGCTCGTTCTTGTGAGCCGGCCTTCGCTAGGCGTAAGTGCTCACAGCGTATTCAAAGCCCCTCCCAATATCCACCCTGTTTTGGAATGCATATTCCAAAACACAGGGGAGTTTTCGCGCAAGCCTTTTACAAAAGGCTTGCGGGGGTGCGGGGGCTGGCCCCCGTGAGAAGGGTCCAGGGGCTAGCCCCTGGCGGGGGTGCAGGGGGCGGAGCCACCTGCCGGGGGTGCGGGGGCTGGCCCCCGGGGGGCAGCACCTCTGCGCTATGAGGGGTCCAGCAGGGTGACCTGGCTTTCGGGCAGGTCCTCGTCCTTGAGCAGCGCGCCGAGCGCCGGGATGCTGCGGCAGCGGTAGCGGGCCGGGTCGCTGAGACCGGCCTGTTCCTCGCGGCAGGCGCTCGTAACCGTGTGTTTGCCGCGCAGCACGATGACCTGCACGCCCTGGGTGGAGCGGGTGGCCTTGACGTCGAGCATTCCGGCCTGGAAGGTCAGGGCCCGGCGGCCCTGGGCCGAGGTGGAGAAGGCGGTCAGCTGTGTATCCTCGGCCACCGGGTGGAAAAAGGCCACGGCCGGGGATTTATCCGAATAGGCGCCGGTCAGGCGGCGGCGGTTGGTCTTGGTCTCGAAGGACTCGAGTGCAAAGCGGGCGGCCTTGCCGTTTTGGAACACAATGACCATCGAGCCCTTGTAGTCGCCGGGCAGCACGGCATAGACCGGATACTCGCCCTCGTCCATGCCCAGCTTTTGGGGCAGGTAATCGCCGAGCACCGACGCCTTGGTGTCGTCGAAGTCGTAGAGGTGGGCCTTGTAGGCTTGCTGGAGGTTGGTGAAGAACAGGATCTCCTGTTTGTTGGTGGTTTCGGTCTCCCAGCACACGGCGTCGCCGTCCTTGAGCTTGTGCTCGGAGGACATACGCCAGGACGCCGGGGTGATCTTTTTGAAGTAGCCGTCGCGGGTCAGGAAGGCCAGCACAGTGTAATCCTCGATGTGGTCGTCCTCATCGAAGGACTTGACCTCCTGGGCGTAGACGATCTCGGCGCGGCGGGGGGCCGGGTATTTCTTGATGACCTGCTCGAGCTCCTTGACGATGATGCCGCGCAGCTTGGTCTTGCTCTTCAAAATATCCTCCAGGCGGGCGATTTCCTTTTGCAGGTCCTCGGTCTCCTGGGTGCGCTTTAAGATATATTCCTTGTTGATGTTGCGCAGGCGGATTTCAGCGATGAAGTCGGCCTGTTTTTCGTCGATGCCGAAGCCGGCCATCAGGTTGGGGACCACCTGGGCATCCTGTTCGGTTTCGCGGATGATGCGGATGGCGCGGTCGATGTCGAGCAGGATGGCCTTGAGGCCGAGCAGCAGGTGCAGCTTGTCCTTTTTCTTGTTCAGGTCGAAGAACACCCGGCGGCGCACGCAGTCGGTGCGCCAGGCGGTCCACTCGTCCAGAATGCCGCGCACGCCCAGCACCCGGGGCATCCCGCCGATGAGCACGTTGAAGTTGCACGAGCACGAATCCATGAGCGGGGTCTGGTGGAACAGGCGGTCCATCAGGCGGTCGGGGTCGGTGCCGCGCTTGAGGTCGATGGCGATTTTCAAGCCCTTGAGGTCGGTCTCGTCACGGATATCGGCGATTTCGCGGACCTTGCCGGCCTTGACCAGTTCGGCGATCTTGTCGATGATTGCCTCGATGGTGGTGGTATAGGGGATCTCGGTGATTTCGATCAAATTTTCCTTTTTGACATACTGCCACTTGGCCCGCACCTTGAAGGAGCCGCGGCCGGTCTCGTAGATTTTGCGCATTTCGGCTTCGTCAAAAATAATCTGTCCGCCGGTGGGAAAATCAGGGGCGGGCAGCGTGGACAGCAGGTCATGTTCGGGGTTTTGGATGCAGGCAATGGCGGTACGGCAGACCTCGTGCAGGTTGAAGCCGCAAAAGCTAGACGCCATGCCGACCGCAATGCCGGTGTTGGCCGAAACCAGGATGTTGGGGAAGGTGGTGGGCAGCAAGGTGGGCTCTTTGAGCTCGCCGTCGTAGTTGTCCACAAAATCGACCGCGTCGGCATCAATGTCGCGGAACAGCTCCTGACAGATGGTATCCAGTTTGGCCTCGGTGTAGCGCGAAGCGGCGTAGGCCATATCGCGCGAGTAGACCTTGCCGAAGTTGCCCTTGGAATCGACAAAGGGGGTGAGCAGGGCTTCGTTGCCGCGGGTTAGGCGCACCATGGTCTCGTAGATGGCGCTGTCGCCGTGGGGATTGAGCTTCATGGTCTGGCCGACGATGTTGGCTGACTTGGTGCGGTTGCCGTTTAGCAGCCCCATTTTGTACATGGTGTACAGCAGCTTGCGGTGGGAGGGCTTGAAGCCGTCGATCTCGGGGATGGCCCGGGACACGATGACGCTCATCGCATAGGGCATATAATTTTTGCGCAGCGTGTCGGTGATGGGCTGAGGCGTGGGCTCCAGCGGCGTGCCGGACGCGCGCACAGGGGTGGTTTCTTTTTTCTTAGCCATGTTGGCGTTCAACCTCTCGTTTCAAAATCATGCGCCGGAAAATCAACCCTTTCCGGCGCGAAAAAATTTGCAAGTTTTTCACATGCGGCGCACACGCGCCAGGGGGGTATGCACTAGGGACTGCTTTAACCGCCGACAAAGGTGTCCTCCAGATACTTGGTCAGGCTTTCGCAGGCAGCCGGGGCGACCACCTTGCCATAAACCAGCTCCATGAGCCGGTATTTGCCATTCCAAACCACGCCCTTGCGGTAATAGACGCGGTGCTCGTCCTGGGATGTAATGGAGAACCAATCGGCGCCGCGGGCGCTGTACACAACCGTACCGGGCATTGCCACCCGCGCGTCATAGATCAGTTCACCGAGGGTTTCCCCGCTCAGGTTGCGGGCCGAGAGCGAGATGAGCATATCATACCCCATGCTGTACAGCCGTAAACCCGAGCCGTCGGCCCGCTCCTGTTCGGCCTCAAACCCTTTGGGCACGCGCAGTGAGTAGACAAACTTCTCATTGATGTAGTACCTGTCTCCCCATATGATCTCGTTGGTCTGTGCTTCGGAAAAGACAAAGGGTGCGATGCCCTGGGGGCCCTGGGCGGCGTCGGATGCGGCCTGCGCTGCAGGCGGGACGCCCTCGCCCGGGTCGGGCAGCTGGTAGATGTAATAAATCGCCCCAGCGGCTAGCGCCACGGTGCCCAGCCCGGCCCACAGCGGCACCAGGCACAGCATCACCTTGCCCACCCGCTGGCGGATGGTGGGCTTGTCGGGATCGACCGGCTTTTTCTCTCTGGCGGTCCATTTTTCCTTGACCTTGCCCACGGCTTGCACCACGCGCTGGCGCAGGCGCGCCAAGCGTCCCCGCCAGCTGGCGGCTTGCTGTTCGCGCCGCTCCTGCTCTTCCAGCAGGTCCATGTATTCACCCATGGTGATCCCCCGTGGGATAGGGATTGTATCCGGTTCTTCAGCAGGTCTTTCTGCCAGGGCCACAGCCGCCTTTTCGGCTGGCTTATCCGCCGTATCCGCGGACTGTGCCGCCTTCTCGGCCGGATTATCCGCCGTATCTGCGGACTGTGC